>CADEFK010000093.1:0-5632 GCA_902826595.1 uncultured bacterium
TATTGCTGTTGGGGTCGCTGAAGAGGAGGTATTCTCCATCGCTTACCCATACGGGGCCTTCAGTGAATTTGAACCCTTCAGCGAGCTTGAATATCTTCGGGGTAGGTCCGGCTATTGCGTCCATCGCGGGATCGAGCCTTATAACCTCCACGTTCACTTCGGAGGGCGTCAATGCTATCGGCACCTCGCTCCCCTCGTAGAATTCGAGCTTCGCCTCTCTCATCCATATGAAATTGGTCGGAGGGTTCGATATCGGGCCGTTCATGCCGAATACGGCGAGCTGTATCATGTCTCCTGGTTTGACGTCTCGACCTATAATCAGTCTGTTCGGAGCGTTCCACCCCGCTATAACGGAGCCGCCCTCCTGACCGAGGTAGCGGGGCAGCTCTCCATTAACCCAGACCTCGGCATAGTCGTCGATTGCGGTCTCGAATACGAGTGTTGAACCCGCGGTCGCGAAACCATCGACACTTTCGGGGATCGTTATCCTTATCCGGTACCAGTTAAAGCATATCCTTCCTGTAGAACGGCGCTTGTTCAGGGCGCCTGGCGCGATCTTTTCCCACTTTGAGTCGTCGTAATCGACCCCGCCCGCTTTTGGCGTGTAATCGTATGTTTTTACAGGCTCTCCCGTGGGCTGATTGTCGGCGCCGGGTCCTTTGAAATCGACTTCGGTTATCTCCACGTCGCTGTAGAGCCATTGCCCCTTTACGAGCTCCACACCCTCCGCTGTCGAGAGGTCGATGACGGCGGCGGGCTTACCGCTTGGAGTATCAGCGGGCTCTGCGCCGCGGGCGATGAGCGCCGATACGATGGATAACAGGAATACCGCCGTATATATGATGGATTCGAGTCTCATTGTTTTTCTCCCGGGGTCCTAGCATCGCTTACCGCCGAAGCGCCGATGATCGCGATCTCCTCGTCTTCCTGCGGTGTATTTCCGCTGACCCCGATCGCTCCCGCAACCTTTCCGTCTATGATTATGGGTATGCCTCCCTGGAGCGGCGTCGCGCCCGGCAGCGCAAGCGCTGCTACGCGGCCGTCGCGTATCTGGTCCTCGAACACCTTGCTAGGCCTCCTGAATATCGCGGCCGTCCGTGCCTTTCCTATTCCCACCTCGACGCTCGCCACTTGGGTATCGTCGAGGCGCTCGAGGAGTATCAGATGCCCTCCGTCGTCGACGACCGCGATTACCACGGTCGCGCCCCTCCTTACCGCCTCTTTCTCCGCGGCCTCGACGGCTTTCTTCGCGGCGCTCAGGGTGAGGACCGGTTTTACCGGGGTCTCTGCTTTTGCCGGGAGGAGGGCCGGTACCGCCAGAATTAAAAGTATGGATATTATTTTTTTCATCTTCGTTTTTCTCCGAATTAACTGACCTTGACAACGTAATAGAGGACCGGGCCTTTCACGTCCTTAAACCAGTGAGGCACTCCGGCCGGTATGATTACCACGTCACCGGGCTTGATTTCACGAGACTCGCCCCCTGAAATCTCTTTCCCGCGTATCTCGCCGGGGGCCGTCGTCTTCCCCTGAACGGCTGTTCCACCTGTCACTAGCGTCGCTGACCCTTCGAGGACGTAGACGATGTCGGTGTCTCTCGTGTGGACTTCGGCGACACCCGGCTCCGTCCTGCGGCTCGCGTGCACTTTGTAGCCTGCGACCTCAGTGAGCGGCATACCCTTTGCGAATGCCGCCCGGACCTCGCCATTGTCAAAATATGTGACAGGAGCGGTACTCGTCTCCTCGGACGAGCCGTTCATCAAAGCGCCTGCGCCTGCTATCGCCAGCTCCTCGTCCTGCTGCGCGCTCGCCGCGCCGCTTACTCCAACGGCTCCCACAATCTCTCCCTCGACGATAATCGGCACGCCGCCCTGGAGAGGAGTGAAATCCTGAAGGGCGACCATGCTCGTGCGCCCGTTCTTTATCACGTCCTCAAAAAATTTCGTGGGCTTTTTAAAGAGCGCCGCTGTCTTCGCCTTGCCGATGGAAATGTTCGCGCCCGCCGCGAATGTCCCGTCGATGCGCTCGAGCGCCATCAGGTTCCCGCCGTCATCCACCACGGCGATCACGCCGCCGGGGGCGTTAAGTCTTTTGGCCTCGGCCATAGCGCCCGCGATCACGGTATTGGCGCCCTCGAGCGTGAGTGACTTCTTCTCCGCTACCTGCGCGCCGGCCGATACGGCGGATGAAATAAACATTATTGCTAATACCAGTTTGATAATTTTCATTATTGATCCCTCCCGGAATTTATTGATTCCGGCCGGCCTGTCTCTTTGTGTGAAACATCGCCGGCCGCCGCATCATTCAATCTTCTTCGTCAATTCATTGCAATGTCGAAAGACGTTTCGCCGAGGAGCGTCTCCGCATAAGCGCACCAGATTTGCACCTTCGCAACGTCAGGAATGTAAGACGGCAGGGTGATTGTGGTGTTTACCTTGTCGCCCTTGATCGGAAGGCGCTCGAGGAGATAGACGTTTCCTTTGGAATCGACTACCTGCCAATGCGGGTCCGGCGTCTGGGGCACTACAAAATCGTCGGACAACGTCAGGACGGTTTTCCCCCCGTCGGTTGTCATCGTTACGGTGCCGCCGTTTACCTTGGCGCCCGCGAACGGCTGCGAAGTCATGGAATCTGCGGCATAGCTGCCCGCAGCTCCGAATACAATTACGAGAAGCATCATCACTGAAACAACAGCTGATTTAATACTCTTTGACTCGAAAGACTTAGGCATTGTACTACCTCCTGTTTGTTATATTCGTAAATTTCGCACTCAAATTATTACTTTTTCATTAATGGCGAGGATATTCTCTGTCCTTACCACTCCGGGATACCCGCAGTGTATGCACCGCTTGTCGTTCTGGTGATGGAGCTTCGCGCATGACACCGCGGCAGTCCCCTTTACACGGACGTAAGCTTCTGCGGCGAGCAGCATTCCGAATAGAGGGGCTGTGAAGTAGATCCATAATCCGGCATGATTATTCGCGAAGAGGCTCGATCCCAGGGAGCGCGCGGGGTTCATGCTCATGCCGGAGATCGGGGCTTCGAACGTTATGTATGTCGCGACGAGCAATCCGGCGAATATTCCCGTATATCTGGCTATTCTCGGGGTGTTTGAAACATTGAGCACGACCGTCATTAATACGAAGGATATGACCGCCTCGGCTATGAATGCGAGTATAACCCCCTCCATTCCCGGAAGCGTCGCGGCGTAGTTCACATGAGGGTGTGAAGCGAGCTTGCCGATTAAAATATAGGCGACAAACACGCCGGCCGCGGCCCCCGCGAACTGGGCGATGATGTAAAACGCCGCGTCCCAGGCTTTGACTTTTCCGAGCCTGAAGAATGTAAGGGTTACGGACGGGTTGATGTGTGCCCCTGACTGCTTGCCCCAGGGGGAATATATTATCGATATGGCAGTCAGCCCCATCGCTATCCCCATGAGCACCCTTCTCGTCATCGGATCGGAAATTGCCGTATGCACGGGTGAGGATGGATGCTCGAGTAACGCCACGAAGAAGCAGGCGGATATCATGAAGAACCCGAGCCCGGCTCCCTCCATCAGATATTCAGGCCAATGTTTTTTTAGTATTGTAATCATGGCATTGAGAACCGGCTTTCAATTTATCGGGGCCACTTCGCAGAAGACTTTAATCGCCCCCTTCGCGTTTGTGAGGGTGTTCATGAGCTCTTTATAGTTCTCGAGTCCTTTGACCGGGTGAGTGAGGAAATTGGAAATCCACCCCGGCCATTCGTGCTCCGCGTGTGAGAGGTCCTTCACGCCCATCTCGAAGTACTCGCGGTTCGCGTTGACCGTTCCGACGACTACCTTGTTCCCGAGGACGAATCCGAGGTTTATCATATCGGCGGGCACCTCGACCTTCCTGTCCCCGCCCGTAACGCTCGAAAGCACGAGGACGCCGTTCTTGCCGAGGCAGTTCATCGCCTCGAACGCGATCGGGGAGAACCCCGTAGCCTCGAAGATTATGTCGAAAGGACCGTGCTTCTCCGCCCCCTGCATGATATTTATTTCATCTGTCGTGTGGTAGTGCGCCCCGATCTGTCCGATCAGGTCCGAGTTCAGGTATGGGGCCCTGGTCCTGCCGAATACATGCACCTGCATCCCTCTCAGCCTGAGGGCCATCGCGGCGAGGAGCCCGATTGTTCCGGCTCCCAGCACCGCCGCGCGCTTCGGGTGCCAGACGCGGAGGCGCCTCTGTATCTCGTAAGCCTGGGCTATGCCCTTTTCTATTACGCTCGTGGGTTCGAGGAGCACGCCGTATTCCTTAAGGCCCCTCGGGACCTTCACGAGGTATTCGGGGTCCTCTACGTAATATTCGGTCAGGAAGCCGTGGAGGAGGTTTATTCCATGCTCGAAGTAGTTGTCGTCGGTCGTCGTATCGTACTTGCCTATTTTATCGTAAATACTTCCGCCGGGCCGCCTTACGGTTGCAGTGACGTAATCGCCGGGGACGAGCTCCGTTACATTTTTCCCCACTTCCTCGACTATTCCGAAGCTCTCGTGCCCTATCACCAGAAAATCATATCCCGAAGGGGCGGCCCCGTACTCGGCGGCGTTAATCTCCTTATCCGTCCCGTCAACGCCGACCCGAAGGACCCTTACCAGCACGCCGCGCCCGTTCGGGATTTCGTTTATATTCGGCTTCGGCAGCTCGGCCAGGTGAACGCTTCCCGGCTTGCCCGGAATTACTGCTATCGCTTTCATGACTCGGCTCTCCTTGGTACTTAAGTTGCCAAGTTAGACGAGGGGAATGAGGGGAGGGATTTACGGTCCGGCTACACGAGGCCGGTTGTTGACGGGTGGTGGGCGGAGGATTAACGCGGGTGTATTAAACTCCTTTTTCCAGCAGTATCTTCGAGGGCTTCGGGGCCTTCTTCAATTTTATCCCGAATTTGTCGACTATGTTCTTATGAATGTATGCGACGGCTTCCTCGACCGAATCCGTGAATACCAGGAAACCGAGGTCGTTTTCGTCAATCGTTTGTTCGATGACCATTAAATCGAGGAAATCCATGAGGGGCTTGAAGTAATCCCTCCCCAGCAGGATTATCGGAAAGTTGTAGATCTTTTTCGTCTGGATCAGGGTCAGCGTTTCGAATAGCTCGTCCATCGTGCCGGCGCCGCCGGGGAGCACCACGAAGGCGTACGAGTATTTCAGCAGCATCAGTTTCCTTACGAAGAAATACTTGAACGTGACCATGATGTCGAGGTAGGGGTTCGGTTTTTGCTCCATCGGCAGCTTTATGTTGCATCCTATGGATCTTCCGCCCGCCTCCTTCGCCCCTCTGTTGGCGGCTTCCATGATCCCCGGACCGCCGCCTGTCATCACCGCGAAACCCATGTTCGCGAGCTCATACCCTATCCTGCGCGCGAGCTCGTACTTGGGGCTCCCTTCCCTTGTTCTTGCCGATCCGAAGACTGTGACGACGGGGCCCACGAAATGGAGTATCCTGAAACCCCTCAGGAACTCCCGCATTACGCGGAGGAGGAACCAGAGCTCCCGGAGCCTCGAGTGAGGGCCTTCGATGAACTGCATCTCCTCAGTTTTGGGCTTCAGGCTTTTCTCTCTGTAGAAGAAGTTTTTCAGGTCTTTTAACAATTTCGTTCTATTCG
>CADEFK010000093.1:5732-8537 GCA_902826595.1 uncultured bacterium
CCCGGGTTCGATAATAAAGCCGCTAATTATCGCCGTTACGTATTCCCTTCCCTCTTTACTGTTGTACTCGCCGCCTTCGGCCAGTCTGTCCGAGTAATCGAAGAGGTATTCGTAGAGCTTTCTGTCCTGATACTCACTATTCAATCTGAGAGCCGGGTTCGCTCTTATCGCGTCTTCCCAAACCTCTCTCACATCCGCCCAGAACGGAGCCGTCCGCTCCCAGTATTGCTTAGCCGCGGCGTCGTTAAATTCGGATAACCTGTCGTACCTGTCGAGACCGATCTCTTTTGCGAGGTAGGGGTCGCTCCCGGACTCCTTGCCCTTCTCATCCACGACCATTTTGAGGTTGTCCTGCTCGTGTACCCATCCGGCGGGAGTGATCGTAATGCGGTTCACTCCCGATAGCACGTTATAGTCGTCCCTGACGCTGAATTCCCGCCTCGGGAGGGGGCGCCACGTGACGGCACTCGTCCAGGCCGCATAATTACCGTCATATACCCACTCCCCGAGCGCCTCGTATCTGGGCGTGTCGTCTACCTGGTATACGGCCTGGGACCATTTTGCGGAAGCCTCGTCCGCGGGGACACGGACCGTCCGCCATGTGTTATTGCCTCGGTATTCGAGTATCTCGACGTCCTCGTAAGTCCAGTCCTGACGCCAGTGCTTGGTGACCGCCGGGCCTTCTATTTTCCCCTCCTCGTCGAGGAAATACATTACGAGTATATGCTGGAGGCTTATAAAGTTGCCCCCGTCCTCGATCACCTTTATGTATTCAGTCGCCCAGGACTGATAGGGGCGGTCCACTTTGTATCCGGTACGGAGCGGTATCGTCTCGATGAAGTTAAAAGTGACCCTGTATATTCCGGCCATGGAAAGGATAGCGTGCCTGTCACGCTCAAACTTCGTAATTCCCGGTTCCTGCATGGCGATCAGGCCGGGGTTGGGGGATTTGTCCAGGGTTACAGGGGCGCCCGTGGTCATGCCCCCTCTCGGCTTCATGGGGCCGCTCCCGGTGTATGCCCAGCTGAATGTGAATTGCTCCTCTTCATGCGGGTTTTGTTGAACGGCGGTCTTTCCAGCGCATCCGCATACGGCGGTCAACAAATAAATTAGCAGGGGCAGCAGGTTTTTCGTCACGACCTTTCTCTCTCGTATCAAAACGTTTAAAGATTACCTAAGCCGAAGATAGATTTGAATTAACGGCCAATTTTTGTAAGTGTCAGGGGGAGATAATTTTAATTATAAGTCCGGCATCCCTGTCTGAGGCAGTTACGCGCATATTCGGCCGGAGAGATGTCGCCCGATATTCGAACAGGAACTGAACGGCAGGGGCACGCCGTTTGTCTCCGAAACACGATCCTGAATCGTGTATAAAACGGCATGTCGGGCCGGAATAAGGCCTATTTTTATTAAAGGTTGACGGCCGGAATTAAATAAGTTAAAATAAAGTTAAGGTTGCAGTAGTTCTTGTCTAATGTAAGATTACCATCTGAAAACGATTTTGAACCACTTGCATAACCCAATTTAGAATAGGAGGTAGCACCCTAATGGCAGAACGTAAAATTGGCACTGTAAAGTGGTTCAATTCTACAAAAGGTTTCGGTTTCATTGAGGTCGAGAACGGCGATGACGTTTTCGTTCACTACAGTGAAATAAAGGCGACCGGTTTCCGCACTCTGGAAGAAGGTCAGCGCGTAGAGTTCACCGTTGTAAAGGGACAGAAAGGTCCCCAGGCTCAGAACGTAGTACTGGCTTAACGGTAAAAAATAGTGAGCCGGGTACTCCGGCTCACTACTCCTTTAATCTCCACCATTTATTGAAACGCCCTTATACTTCCAATCTTATACTTCTGGTTCCCTGTGATCTGATTGAATTCGACGCGGCTGTTTACGTCGGGTATTTCGGGTTTGAACGCGAAATTCGTGATCGGCTTGCCGAAGACCCAGTCTTTTATTAAAGCGATGAACTGGGGTGATTCCGCCATGTTTTTATACGTGATCACGAGCTTTCTCGGGACCGGGCGTTTACCGACTTCGATCCATATCTGCCAGTCTATTTCCTTCTCGACGAATACCAGATGGTGGCAGTTAGCGCCCATAACCTTGCTTATACCGAAATATGCGCCCGATATTACGTCGGCCGTCATGACTTTGTACGTGTCTATAAAAAGGAATTCGCTCAGGGCGGGGGTAAACTGATATTCCTCTTTCAGCTTGTTAAGGGCCTGGTCAACGGAAGGCGGCAGCGTCGCGAGTGAAAAGTCGTTGAGCGGAACTTCGAGGAGCGTTGCCTGTCCCGCGTCGTACCAGAGCTTATATCCCCCGAGATCGGTTACATAACCGGTGTAGAATTTGTCCGGCTTCTTGAGATATACCGTTTCTTCCCCATTGTATTGAATCTTCTCCTTTGATTCGAGCACGTCGTCGAACATCATATCCGCCTTGTATGTATATTCGTATTGACTGCCCATATAATAGCTCATGTCCTGAAGAATGCCCGCAGCCTTCGGGTCTATATTGGGGTTAGCATCCTGAGCAAGGGCGCTGTCCATCCGGAATAATGAGCCGCTGCTCGCGAGCAGCACGGTGGTTAATGCAAAGAGTGAGATTCTTGGTCTCAGCCTCTTTAGTAAAGATTCTGCAATTCTGATCATATTGCCCCTCCTTTTTCTTTATAGTATGTCCGTATTCAATCTTTGTAAAGCCTCCGAATCTCGAACGGGAGTTTATACATTATGATAATTCCTTCGCTGATTTCAACATCCGGAGGTCAGGTGCTAACGGTGGACTGAAGATACAGTCGCTA
>CADEFK010000094.1 GCA_902826595.1 uncultured bacterium
AATCGCTGGATGCATTTTTTTCATCATTAAGAACGGCTGAGTCTGGCTACGGACGGACAAGTTCAATCCCCTTTCCCGGGGATTGGGGGCCATAAGCTCGGTGCAGACCGAAACGGTCATAGGCTTGTTGATTCTCGCGCTCGGGGGGGTTTCATTCCTCCTGCTGCCCGGCATGGGCCTGCACTTCATGCTCGGCACCGTGATGGTGCTCAAGGGGTTCGAGTATCTCGCGGCTCCGGCCATGGCGCTGCTCGCCGAGCACGAATTGCAGAAATCCCGGGAAGCAGAGCGCTTCGTCGCAAAACCCGTTCCGAGCGGGAGCCCGAGTCAGTATCAGCCGATCAAGAGGAACATAACGAAATAAGACCTCAGACGCAAATTATTATCCGGCAATCCGATTCCGATATTATAAAAGGGGGCCTGCGGCCCCCTTTTTGTTTTCCCCTTGCCCGACAGTAACATATATCAAGCCGCCTTCCGCAAATACGCGCAAAGCCCGCAGCTCGGGATTTCTTGCAACAACTTCCCGTTTTCCTTATCATCTCACTGAAGAACGGGAACGCGATAATGATGACGAAGGGTCCCACATTTAGTAATGAAGATAATCCCGCACGTCAGGCAGAGATGTCAGAGGCCCCGGTTCACCAGGAATATCGCCGTCTGCGCGAACAGGTTCGGAAGGAACCTGACACGCTTGTCGTCGCTGATATATATTGTCCTCTCGATGCCGACATTCTTAAGCCTGCAATAGTCTATAAAATCGGTAACGCTAAGGAAATGGAGATTAGGCGTTTCGTACCACTGATACGGCAGCGCGCCCGTTACGGGGGTCCTTCCTCCGAAGAATATCTGAAGCCGGGATTTGTAGTACGCGAAATTTGAAAAGCTTATAATGACCTTCCTGCCCACCCTCAAAGCGTCCATCAGCACCGAATCCGGGCGCTTTATCTGCTGGAGGCTCTGGTTCAGAATCACGTAATCGAAGGATTTGTCCTCGTATTCCGCCAGGCCGCTGTCTATATCCCCGTGTATGACGTTAAGACCCTTGGCCACGCTCGCATATATCGCCTGCTCGTCGATCTCCAGTCCCTGCCCGCGCACGCTTCTTTCCTTAATCAGGAGGGAAAGAAGGTCCCCCTCGCCGCACCCGAGCTCGAGCACGGTAGACTGCGGCTTAACCAGCTTTAATATGGCTTTGTGGTCAAAGCGGACGTTCACATATGTCATTATCTCAGGCTGTCTCGTATTCGTGGAATACCTTTTTTAGAAAGTGCGAGATCAGATGTGTCTCCTCTTCGACCTCCAGTAAGAACGCGTCGTGACCGTATGTCGAATCCACTTCGCAGTAGGTCGTCTCGATCCCCGAGCGCTTGCAGGCCTTAACGATTTCCTTGGACTGGTAAGCCGGGTAAAGCCAGTCCGATTTAAACGCTATGACCAGCACCTTCGTCTTCTGCCCCTGCAGGGAGTCCTGGAGAGGCCTCAACTCGGTTGCGTCGAAGTTATCCATGGCTTTCGTGATGTAGAGGTAAGAGTTGGCGTCGAAACGCTTGACGAAGCTGTCTCCGCGGTAGCGGAGATAGCCCTCGACTTCGTAGTCCGCCGTAAACTTGAAGGGCTCGTTCCCGTTCTTCCTCTGCCTGCCGAATTTCTCCTCCATGGACAGATCGCTCATGTATGTTATGTGGCCTATCATTCTGGCGACTGCAAGACCCTTCGCGGGGGGCGGCCCGCCGTAATAATTACCCGAATTCCAGTGCGGGTCGGCCATAATCGCCTGCCTGCCCACCTCGTTGAAGGCTATCTGCTGAGGGCCGTGTTTTATTGCCGTCGCTATCGGGATTGCGCTCCTGATCCTGTCGGGATACCTTACGAGCCAGGAAAGAGCCAGCATGCCCCCCATCGACCCGCCCGCCGCCGTAAGAAGCTTATCGATGCCCATATGATCAATGAGGCGCTTCTGGGCGTCCACCATATCGTTGATCGTGACAATCGGGAAATCGAGGGCATAGTGCCGGCCGGTAGCGGGATTTACGCTCGACGGCCCGGTCGAACCCTTGCATCCGCCGATGACGTTCGAGCTTATAACGAAGTATTTGTCCGTATCGAACGCCCTGCCCGGGCCTATCATGGAATCCCACCATCCGGGATTCTTCCGCTCAGTATCGAGTCCGGCGGCGTGCGCATCGCCGGAGAGGGCGTGGAGCACCATAACCGCGTTGGTCTTATTTTCGTTGAGAGCCCCGTAGGTCTCGTAGGCGAGCGTTACCTGACCGAGCTTCTCCCCGCTCTCGAGCATGAGGCTGTCAATAGTGTAGTACTGCGGCTCGACGACACCGATGCCCTCCTCGCGTTTATCGATTCTCTTTGTCTTCACCCATTTACCTCTCTAACCGCCGGACTGCATAAATGCCCCAGCACCCCGCATCGCTCAGCCCGCCTTCGCGAGCGCCTGATCTATGTCGGCGACAATGTCGTCTATGTGCTCGATACCCACCGAGAGGCGGACGAAGTCGGGGGTCACACCGGTCGACAGCTGCTCGTCCGGGGAGAGCTGCTGATGCGTGGTCGTCGCGGGATGAATAGCGAGTGTTTTCGTATCGCCCACGTTCGCCAGGTGCGAGATCAGTTGGAGCGAATCTATGAACTTCCGCCCCGCGTCGAGACCGCCCTTGATGCCGAAGCCCAGTATCGCCCCCGCCCCCTTCGGGAGGTACTTCGCCACCCTGTCCTTCTCGGGGCTGTCGTCGAGTCCCGGGTAATTGACCCAGCTCACTTTCGGATGCTTCTTCAGGTGCTTCGCCACCGCCAGCGCATTCTGCGAATGACGCGGCATACGGAGATGGAGCGTTTCGAGGCCCTGTAAAAACAAAAATGCGTTAAACGGCGACACCGCCATGCCGAGGTCTCTAAGAAGTGTGACGCGCGCCTTGATGATATATGCGATATTTCCTATGGGCTTCAGGGCTTCGATGAAATTGATCCCGTGATAGCTCGGATCGGGTTCGGAGATGAGCGGGAATTTGCCGGTGTCCCACTCGAATTTGCCCGAGTCGACTATCACGCCCCCGATGCTGGTCCCGTGGCCGCCTATGAATTTCGTTGCCGAATAAACCGTAATATCGACGCCGAAATCAAACGGCCTCAGCAGGTAGGGAGATACGGTATTGTCCAGCACGAACGGTAATCCGTTTTTATGGGCCACGCCCGAAATGCCTTCGAGGTCGGCGACATCGAGCTTGGGATTGCCTATGGACTCCGCATACACAGCTTTCGTCTTAGGCGTTATTGCCTTCTGGAGGGCTTTCAGGTCGTTCGACTTGACGAACTTTACGGTCACCCCGAGGCGCGGGAAGGTGTAATGGAAGAGGTTATAAGTGCCGCCGTACAGGTTGTCCGCGGATACTATCTCATCGCCCGCCTGCGCTATGTTTAAAAGCGCGATCGTCGTCGCCGACTGTCCGCTCGATAAGGCAAGCGCCCCAACCCCGCCGTCCATAGCGGCGATTCTTTTCTCGAACGCGTCCTGCGTCGGGTTCATGATCCTGGTGTATATGTTCCCGAACTCGCGGAGTCCGAAGAGGTTGGCCGCGTGCTCAGTGCTCTTGAATTGAAACGAAGTTGTCTGATAAATGGGGAGGGCCCTCGCGCCCGTCGCGGGATCTGGCTCCCACCCGCCGTGCAAAGCAAGTGATTCCACTTTCAGCTGACTATCGATTTTACTCATCTCCATGCTCCTTGGGTCGGTTTTCTTTTTTTTATCTTAATCGGGTTTGACAAAAATGTCGAGATAGTTTTATCTGGCGAAATGATAGGCAATGTCCGTGCCGTTTTTCACAAAGTGGCATGATATCAGGACGTTGCGCCCCCAGAGCAGAACATATAACAGCGCAGCCCTGTCTGCAGGAGCTTATTTTTACGCCATCTGTATAATATTTATACCCGGTGACGCGGGCATTGAACGCCTGATATATATATCATTCGTCCTGCGTTCCGCCCAGGTATCGATTTACAGTCTCCGCTATAATCCTGTATCCGTTTTTATTGCTGTGGCCGTTGTAATTATTAGGATATATCTGCTCGCGGGGTACAGCCCTCCTCAGGGGATCCAGAACGTCGAGATAAGGAATATCGTGATCCTTGAAATACGATTTCGCAATTTCGTTCACTCGCCGTTCGTTATCTATGAGGCGATCTATTTTCGCAGAGTCCGGAAGGTTGTCGTTTCCCTCGATAAATTCCGCAAATACGGTCTCTTTCGTCGGAATCATGACCACCAGGAAACGAATTCCGTTTTTCCGGGCGGTCTCATTCATCCGATCAAAGAAGCCCAGGGCCAGCCTGAGCCCTTCCCGCAAATGGGGTCTCGTCAGGTCGAGTCCCGCAAGCCTGGTCTCAGGGGTGAATCCGGTGTCTATCCCATGCTCGTTGTCCCTGAACATGACAATCTCTTCCCCCCTGTCCATCATTCTCCTCTGCCTGATCATGTCTCCGAGATATGTTTCTGTAACGATTCTGTAGAGGACGCTATGCCCCGCGAACCAGTCCGTTATAACATATGTCATATATTTCAATCCCGTTTGGAGAGGCTTTGCATGCGGACTTTTTTTATCCTCCGGTTTGTCGCTGCTATCCGTTTTCGTATCGTCCTTGATAACAAGATCGGGGTTCCGCAAGTCTTTCCAATGTGGGATGGTGTACACGGCCTCGTATGAATCTGCGAGATCGTTTCCGAGATAGAACCCTGCAATTATGAGATCCGGCTTCAGCTGAAGGGCCTTCTGCTCCAACAGGTACGAATACTCGGCGGGGCCATAGCCGCCGATCGCGAGATTGTAGACTTCTTTGCCGGCTAATCTCTCCAGGATTTCAGGCCATGCGTATCGCGCGGACGCGCTTATTCCGTATGTCTGCGAATCCCCGATAGTGACTATATCGGCACGCTCGGGGACACGCTTGTTTCTAAAACCCCATGAATCATGCGCCCTGGAGCCGGGATTTATTCTGAATCTGAGTATTTCGTCCGGCGTCTGCCTGGGCCATAAATAATCTACAGGATCGTAAAAAACCCGCGTGACGCCTTCCGCAAGAAACAAGGAAAGAATGACGGCGGCGAGGACAATCAGAGACTTCTTCATAAAATCATTCAACCGGCAGAACCTCCGCTGCCCGACTATCTATCGAGAGAATGAGTATATATAAAGCCCTGAAGGAAATTAACAGGGACTGCCTCAAGACACTGCGGGAATCGACGCCCCTGATGGAGCCTGGAATCCCGTTCTGCCGGGCCTGATTGTGGGGAGGGGCTTATGCGAATGAGCGATGAGACCGCTAAAACGGCGATCCCAAACCGATTTCCGGCAAAGCTTCCGGCACGCCAAGAACGGCGGCATAGTGCATGTCCCGGTAATTTCTGGTGGAGCCGAAGGGGATCGAACCCTCGACCTCAGGAACGTTATCCCGAAGTTAATTGTTCGTGCGATCCGTTCCGGTCCAGCCATTCCAGCATTCTGCTGACACTTCCTGTGGCCAGTGCAATGCTCGTATCCGCCGCGCCGTAATACATGCGGATGATATCGCCGCCCGGCTCGATGGTATAACCGCAGGGAAATACTACGTTGCCTACATCCCCGGCCCGCTCGTAGAGTTCTTCCGGGGCAAAGAACCATTCGTTGCTGCGTTTCAGACATAACTCCGGTGTATGTAAATCAAAGAGAGCCAGCCCCAGCCGGTAAATGCTGCCGCTCGCCGTCTGACGCACGCCGTGGTAAATCACCAGCCAGCCCTCAGGGGTTTGTATCGGCGGGGGGGAGAGGCCTATTTTATTCGCATCCCACCACGCGCCCCGGCGGGCTACAAGCATGAGCTTGTGGTCGCCCCAATGTCGCAGGTCCGGCGAGTAGGATATCCACATGTGCGCGCGGGGGGCGCTGACAGGTCGATGGATCAAAGCCCAAAGGCCGTTAATACGATGAGGCAGCAGGGCCGCATCCTTATCCTCAGGCGACATGATAAAGCCATATCGCTCGAAGCTGACGAAATCATCCGTAAACGCCAGGGCTACACCCGGGCCGTCGCGTGTGAAGGCGGTATATACGATGGCGTACCTTTCCAATTCAGGGACGTACGTAATGCGCGGGTCTTCTATACCCCAGAGTTCCTCCGGGTAGTGCTCGGGATCAGCCAATAGCGAAGGCCTGGGATCGATCTGCCAGTTATCGACGCCGTTTGCGGAGCGGGCCACACAAAAGTGGGAATGCCCGCGCCGGTCCTCCACGCGGCACAAGAGCAGGGTTGTCCCGTCGGGCAGCAATGTGACGCCGGGATTAAAAACGCTATGGACCGGATACGGCCAATCGTTTGCAGTCAAGATCGGATTTCGTTCGTGACGGTGAAAGAGCTGAGAGTATTTATTGCTCATTTAGATCGTGCCTCCGCTGTTAGTATCGTACCTTCGGCCAGACGCAGCTCAAGCAGGGCCTGGAGAAAAGCAAGCGTAGACTCCGCACCCTGATTCTCGTTCGGACGGTCCGGATGTAAGCCGTCCCGGCAGCCGCCGGTCGTCGGGTCGTAAACGGAGAGGTTTAAATCGTTCCGCCCTAGGAACCACTCGAAAGCGCGCCTGGCTTCTCTCCGCCACCGCTTGTCTCCGGTGCTCCGGTAAGCTTCGAGGCATGCGGAGACCATAGTTTGCGCCTCCACCGGCTGCTGATCGAAGCGGGCGCGCTCAGAGCCCCGCTTATAGAAGCCGTTTGATCCGATGGGGACGAAATGACCCCCCGGCACGGCGGCGCGCTGCAAGTCCGCAAGCCAGCCGAGCGACTCCAGGCCTATTTCGGTCATTTCGTTATTCGGTATCCATTGACCGCACATCAGCATGGCCTGCGGCAGCACTGCATTGCAATAGGACATCTCATCCTCATACCAGCGCCATTCGTCGGAGCGGCAGTTTTGATATAAGGCCAGTAACCGCCCGGCCAGTTCATCCCGGACCTGGCTAGCCCTGCTGTCACCGGAATAGCGCCTCAGATACTCATGGATGCCTATGAGAGTGAATGCCCAGGCCCGCGGGCTGGTCGTGTCGAGAATGGCTGGAAGCGCCTGCTCAAACACCATGCCCGCTATGCTCCGGTAGGCCGCCATGCTGGACCTACCCAATACGGTGGACAATGCTAATAACGCGCGGCCTTGACTGTCTTCAGAACCGATCACCTCCAGCCAATGGCGCTGATAATCCAGAAAGTTGCGGAATCGTCCGGTCTCCGCGCTGAACGCATATAAAATAAAGGCCAGGTACCGGGGAGCCAGCTCCAGCGCTTCTTCATTGCCCAGCTCGTCCAGGAGCGTGCTTACTATCAGGGCGCGGGCATTGTCGTCAGTTGTATAGCCCTCGTTATAATTAGGCACCGTGAAAAGGGCGTGCTGCAGCATGCCGGTCTCATCCGTCATGTGACGCAGGTGATCGAGTTTGAATGGAGGCAATTCACCTTCGTGGAGCTTCACTCTAAACCCGGGAGGGACGTAATGCCGGCGTTCCGCCCGGGCCCGTTCAAAGCTCTCCATGTACCTCTGCGCCACCTGCGGCCATATCATCTCCCTTCCAAAGAGATACGCCCGTTTCCGCATAGCGTGGCGTTCGGATTCGTTGTCGAGCAGGTAGATCACTTCCCTGGCCAGCGCCGCCGGATCTTTGAACGGCACAAGTGTGCCGCGGCCGTCCGCCAGCATCTCTTCCGCATACCAGTACGGGGTCGAAATCACCGCCTTGCCCGCCCCGAGCGTGTAGGCCAGCGTGCCGGATACGATCTGCGCTTCGTTGAGATAAGGCGTGATGTATATGTCCGCAGCGCTGATGAACTCGACAAGCTCCTCCAGACTTACAAAGCGGTTGTAGAAGATCACGTTATCTTCCACGCCTTTTTCCTGAGCCAATCTTTGAAGCGACAACCTGTAGGTCTCGCCCTCATGCTGAATCACATGGGGATGTGTCGCGCCCAGAATCATATACATCACGTTCGGGTAGCGCTCCACGATGTCAGGCAGGGCGGCAATGACGTTTTCTATCCCTTTGTTGGACGAAAGCAATCCGAAACTGAGCAAAACGAGCTTGCCCTCCACGCCGAAAAGGTCTTTGTGATAACTCGGGTCCACAAACGGCAAATCGGGGATTCCGTGAGGGATAACATCGATCTTGTCCGGCAGCACGCCATATATCTCCCGCAGAAACTCCGCGCCGCGTTCGCTCATGACGACTAATCGATCGGACAGGGCGGCAACTTCTTCCAACACCCGCCGCTGATCGGGACCCGGCTCTTTTAAAATGGTATGCAGTGTCGTGACTATGGGCATTCGCAATTCGCGTAAGAAGGCCAGTATATAGCTGCCTGCCTTCCCGCCGAAGATTCCGTATTCGAACTGCAGGCACACCA
>CADEFK010000095.1:0-3138 GCA_902826595.1 uncultured bacterium
CGGAAGGGTAACCCCGCCCGGAACGCCATCACGCCGACGATCCCGATTCCGAGACTCGCAAAGCCCACCTCCGCCTGGAACGGGCTCTGAGCCCATCCGATAAACTCCGCGGCCATATCCCCGAAAAAAACATGGAAAACGAAATTGACCAGGTTGTTTATGCCTATCGCGAATAGCATGTAATAAGAAAGTAAAGCCTCGGCAATCAAGTTCATGGATCGGGGCTTGGGTTTATTTATGATCGACAGGAATCCCGCGATCAGACCAATGATAAGGAGGGTCAAAAAATAATTCCCTACGACGAGTGTGATAATGTCTCTGGCCATATCTATCTAAGCGAACAGGCGTGTACGTGTTAATAAAATATAGTCCCGGTTCACGATAAAATAAAGATGCCTCCTCATCCTGGGAAGAGTGAGGCGAATTAAAAAGAAAAGGCAAGATTCCCGATCAAGATTTTCGGAACTCAAGGAGCCGGTTATTGGCGGGCATTTCGTGGTCTTTGACGAGCTTAAGGCCTATTTTTTCCGCAAGCGAATTCACCCACTCGAAATCGCGTATGGCGCTTTGGGGATTTTGATTATGCAGCCAGGCGTCGAATTTTTCGTTACTCTCGCTCGTATATTTCCCGCCGTAGTTGAACGGCCCGTATATGCACAGGGTGCCCACGTCCTTAAGCACGGGCTCCATGCCGTCGAACATGCACTCGACCTTGGACTTGCCCATTATGTGAAGCGTGTTCGCGGTGAATATCGCGTCTACATCCCCTAACGGCCACATCGCGTCAGAGACGTTCAGCACGACGGGCTCCCTGATGTTAGGGAGCTTCGCTTCGTCGAACCAGAGCTTCATGCCCGGTATGTTTTCCGGCAGGTCGGAGGGCTGCCATATCAGATGCGGAAGATTACGCGCGAAGTGCACCGCGTGCTGGCCCGTGCCGCTCCCGATCTCCAATACGAGCGCGGCCCCGCTGAACGCTTCCTTTAATACTCGGAGTATTGGTTCTTTATTGTTTTCACAGGACTGGCTGAAGGGCTTTTCCATACGGATTTATAGATCCACATGCAAAGAGAAGGATGCGGTTTTCGGCACAAATATCACTGGCCGTATTTCTTCTCACGTTTTTGCTCTATCTCCCTTTTCGTTGCGGCGAGCTCGAATTTGCGAAGCCTCTGACTCTGGGGCGTGATCTCGACGAGCTCGTCCTCGGCGATGAACTCAATCGCCTGGTCGAGGGACAGCGGCCTCGGGGGTCTGAGAACCACAGTCGTCTCGGCGGTGGAGCTCCTCATGTTCGTAAGCTTCTTCTCTTTCGTAATGTTCACGTTCAGGTCACCGCTGCGGTTCCTCTCCCCGACGATCATGCCTTCATAGACATCCGTCCCGACGTCGACGAGCAGCTCCCCCCTGTCGGCCATCGAGAGGCAGGCGTATGTGGTGACCTTCCCGGTTCTATCGGATACGAGCGCGCCCGTAGACCTCTGGGGGATGGGGCCATACCATGGCTCATACCCTTCGAATAGCGTATTTATGACGCCCGAGCCCTTCGTCAGTATCTGGAACTGGCTCCTGAAACCGATGAGCCCTCTGGACGGTATGAGGAATTCAATATCCACCCTCCCGTTCCCGTTATTGCGGAGGTTTTCCATGCGGCCCTTCCGGGAGGAAATGGCCTCCGTTATGGCCCCCACGAACGCCTCCGGGACGTCGACGAATATGCGCTCGACGGGCTCTGTGACCTTCCCGTTCTCCATCCTGGTCAACACCCTCGGCTTCGAGACCATGAATTCGTATCCTTCACGCCTCATCATCTCTATAAGGACGACCATCTGAAGCTCTCCGCGCCCCGATACCTCGAAGGCGTCGGCCCTTTCCGTCTCCTTTACTTCTATGGCGACGTTTCCGAGCTTCTCCCTCAAAAGCCTGTCGCGAAGATGACGTGAGGTAAGGAACTTTCCCTCCTTGCCGGCAAAGGGAGCGTTGTTTACATAGAAGATCATCGAGATCGTGGGCTCGTCCACCTTTATACGCTCGAGCGGAACGGGGTTCTCGAGATCGGATATCGTATCGCCGATCTTGACGTCGTCCTCGCCCGCAATGGACGCGATATCGCCCGCTTCTACCCGCTCAACCTGGGTCTTCTGGAGCCCGGAGAACGTATAGAGGACAGAAATCTTGATAGGGGCGTTTGAGCCTCCCTCGCCGCAAAGGGTGTAGCTCTTGTTGGATTCGAGCAGACCGTTCATGAGCCTCCCGATCGCTATCCTGCCCACGTAATTGTCGTAGTCGAGGTTCGTAACCAGGAACTGAGTAACGCTGCCGTCCCCGATCTCGGGACCGGGTATCGCTGAAATTATAGTATCGAAGAGCGGGAGCAGGTTGGTAGAATCCTCTCCCAGGTTATGCCGGGCGGAGCCTATCTTGGCATTTGTGTAAATAATCGGGAATTCGATCTGCGCCTCGTCCGCGTCGAGCTCTATAAAGAGGTCGTAGACCTCGTTAATCACCTCGGCGGGACGGGCGTCGCTCCTGTCGATCTTGTTGATAACCAGTATTATGGGGAGCTGTTTCTGGAGCGCCTTCTTTACGACGAAACGCGTCTGGGGGAGAGGCCCTTCGCTCGCGTCGACGAGCAGGAGCGCACCGTCCACCATATTGAGGCTCCTCTCCACTTCGCCGCCGAAGTCGGCGTGCCCTGGGGTGTCCACTATATTTATCTTTATACCTTTATAAAGGACCGCGGTGTTCTTGGCCATTATCGTAATTCCGCGCTCCCTCTCGAGGTCCATCGAATCCATAACCCTTTCCGCAACGACCTGGTTGTCGCGGAATACGCCGCTCTGCTTGAGCATGGCATCGACCAGAGTTGTCTTTCCGTGATCGACGTGCGCTATGATCGCAATATTTCTGATATTTTCGTTTCTCATATAGATTTATTCAGTCTCCTCAGTAATTAATGACAATTTATAAGAAAGTTGAGCAATTAAATATACACTACACCGAGAGATATACAGGGAATCCGGAAAATCCGCTGGTCCAAAAAAAGAACAGCCAAATTTTATCTTTGGCCGGAATTTAAAGTACTCATCCGCTAACCCTTTTAATTAATTTAACCATGCCGGGCGGTTTATTCAATAC
>CADEFK010000095.1:3238-8401 GCA_902826595.1 uncultured bacterium
GTCAATCTCGTTTACGGCATGGCTTTCAGGGTAATTTCGAATACACATGAAGCCGAGGAGGTGGCGCTCGAGGTGTTTATGCAGGTCTGGAGGAATGCATCGAGCTATAACTCGGAGCTCAGTGAGCCGCTGACCTGGCTTCTCATGATCACGAAGAGGCGTGCGATAGACAGAAAGAGGAATATTTCGAAAAAATTGATGACAGAGGAGATATTCGACGAGAACATGGCTGGCACGGAGGACAGCGCCGAGCATTCTTATATCGCCGGACAGAAAAGGGAAATTGTCCGGAACGCCCTCGATCAGCTTACGCAGAAGCAGAGACGCGTCATCGAGCTCTCCTACTATTACCAGATGAGTCATAGCGAGATCGCGGAACACGTAAATATGCCCGTAGGTTCCGTCAAGAGCACGATAAGGGTTGCAATGGTAAAGCTGAGAAATGTAATTAAAAAGATTGAAAGGAATTACGAGAATGACTCAAAAATACACTAAAGACGAGATAAGGGACCTCGCGGCTTCTTACGCACTCGGGAACCTGGACGATGCGGAAAAGAAGGAGTTCGAAGAGCTGCTCCGGGAAAGGGACGGTTCTATAGAAAAGGAGCTTAAAACTTTTGCCGAAGTGGTCGAATACCTCCTCTACGATGCCGGACCACTCGAAGCGCCCGGAGGGCTCGAGAAGCGGTTCTTCTCTCAGATGAAGAAGGAAAAGCGTAATAAGCAGCAGGACGAGGGTTTTCTATACGTACGGAAGAATGAAGGGGAATGGGTCGAGGTCGTTAAAGGGGTTAGAGTAAAACAGCTGTACGCTGATCCCGGCAGGCATTACTCGACAGTGCTTGTAAAAATGGAGCCGGGCTCCGCATTTCCCGACCACGTCCATTCAGACGCCGAAGAGTGTTATATAATCGAGGGTGATCTGCTGATGGGCGGACGAGCGTTTCGTAGCGGCGATTATATACGAGCCGACGCCCGGAGCGTCCATGAGAGCATATCGACCGTAAACGGTTGCTTTCTCCTCGTTCAGGCCTCTCAACATAACGAGATGATTGTGTAGAGTGTCGGATTTGAAAGCCGCAATCGTTCATAAAAACTGAATTCAATATTATTCATTGAATATCTTTTCATAATCCCGCTTGCCAATCGTATAAGAGTCTTATTTTCAATTTTTGACTTCTCCAAACAAAAAATGAGATCCGGCCATCCGTCGCTACCGTATTATATGACAATTATGTTGATTATCCGAACGGATGACGATATAAAATTCTATAAGAAGGTAGCCAGATGAGAAAACTAATAGCCATAGCATTGCTTGGGCTTTCTTTTAGCTCTTCGTTATCTTCCTTTGCCGATGAGAATGTTTTCGGAGTGAGTGTTCCGGTAGCTAAAAACGAAGTAAGCAATCAGGCAAAGGGCGGAGACGTTGAAGAGGACTTTATTAGCTTTTACCTTAGTCCAAAGGTTATAAAGAAAGAAATTAACTCCAGCCCGGCAAATAATGCGAGCGAAGAGAGTGGTTACAGCGTATTCGGCGTCCGCATAACGACGGTCCAAAATTCATAACCCATACCCCCTTTAGGAACAAATCTGATTTGCACTATTCCCGATAGAAACCAAGTTTTTTAAAATGACTATCTGCTTTATCATCCAATATGCTCATATTAGCCGCGTCCCGCCTATCCCGTTAAATAGAATATGGATCTATTTTCAAGAGTCTTTTCGGGCCTTTTAAAAAATTTATCTCTCCCACTGATCCAAACAAAAAGTAATTCCGTATATATATCCAAAATCAAAATTTTTAAGGAGGTGCAGAAATGCACAAGACATTCAAAAAGTTTTTAATGCTGCCGATAACGGTAGCAGTTATTACCGTAGCCGGATTAACCGCGACTGCCGACACAACTGTAATGGTTGGCGGAGAGGCTATGTATCCCACGAAGGATATAGTAGACAACGCGGTTAATTCGTCCGATCACACGACGCTCGTAGCGGCCGTGAAGGCGGCGGGGCTGGTAGAGACGCTCAAGGGACCGGGCCCGTTTACCGTGTTCGCCCCGACAAACGACGCTTTTGAAAACCTTCCCGACGGAACAGTCGAGATGCTTCTCAAGCCGGAGAATAAGGACGCGTTGACGAAAGTACTGACCTATCACGTCGTACCGGGCCGTCTGACTTTCGATGCGCTCGCAGGGCAGATCAAAGCGGGCGGCGGAAAGGCAGAGCTCAAGACCGTAAGCGGCGGTACGCTTACCGTATGGATGAACGGTCCGCACAACATCCTTATTAAGGACGAGAAGGGCGATATAGCGGAGATATCTACTTATGATGTAATTCAGTCAAACGGTGTTATCCAGGTTATAGATACAGTTCTACTGCCGAACTAACTGATACCATCATAGATAACAGGGCGCTCTGCGAAACGATCGGGGCGCCCGCGTTAACGCAAATTTGAAAGAGGCGAATAATGAGTAGCAAACTTTTAACAGCAATAATCTTTCTTATTCTCATAGCAGCGGGTTTTGTCTATTTTATTTCTCATAAAACAAATCCTACGGGTGATGTTCAATCCCCTAAAGTTCTTCAAGATGCCGCGTCGGATAAAACGCTGCCCGACGGAGTTCTTGGTCTCACGACGGAAGAATGGAAGAAGAAACTCACACCGCAGCAATATTACATACTATGGGAGAAGGGGACTGAAAAGGCCTTTTCAGGCGAATTACTGAACAATAAGAAGAAAGGGGTTTATGTTACGGCCGGATGCAGCCTGCCTGTATTTAGCTCGGATAATAAATATGACTCCGGGACGGGATGGCCGAGCTTCTGGAAGCCCATTTCAGAGGATGCGGTGATACTGAGGCCCGACAACGATTTGGGGTTCGAACGCATGGAGGTCCTGAGTAAATGCGGCGAGCACCTCGGACACGTATTTAACGACGGTCCCGAACCCACGGGACTCAGGTACTGCATAAACTCTGCGGCGCTTGAGTTTGTCGAGGAATGAGCATCAAAGATTGACGCTCCGCGGACGATCCTGTAAACTGTCAATAAAGAAGATTACTTACAGAATCTTGGTACAGCATTTATTTATGATGTTTTGAAAAATCTTTAAAGAGATCCGGAATAAGAAGTCTTACGTATAACAATATACAATTTATGTAGGAGGAGGCAGTCATGAGTATGTCAAAAGTTTCAACTGTTTTTGCTTGTTTAATGGCGGCTTTATTGACGCCCGTAATATCGTATTACCCGGATGCCTTTGCGGCCAACCACAGGGAGGCCCCGATCACGGCGATTGATGATGAAGCGGACATCACCGACGTATTTGCATTCGTGAGCTACGATCCGGATGAGTCCGACGCTTCAGACAAGGTTACGATGATCGTTAACTACGACCCTTTCCTGGAGCCCGCAAACGGTCCTAACTACTTTCCGTTCGACTCCGAAATACTATATGCAATCATAGACGATGACGATCACGACGCGCTCGAGGACGTGGTATTCGAGTTTCGCTTCACGACCGGGATAAGGCTTCCGAACGTGTTCACAGGGGCCGTGGGAGCTCTGGGCGGAATCAATGCGCCCGACAACTCCCCTCCGGACCTGGACGGAAACCCAACGGTCGGGCAGCCGGTCGTCCCACCCGCCATTACCGCGCTCGACGGGGCGGGTTCGGAAGGATTGAGCCTGAGACAGTTCTACACCGTAACGATGGTAAAGGGCAAGAACCGGACGCAACTTACAAACGCGACCGGTAGTCCGCTCTTTGCCGTACCTACAAACGTCGGTCCGAGGACCATGCCCGACTATCCTTCGCTCTTCGCGCAGGGTATATACGATCTCGGTAGCGGTATCAAGGTTTTCGCAGGTAGTGTCGACGACCCCTTCTGGATCGATCTCGGCGCGGCGTTCGATTCGCTCAACTTCAGGACCCAGGGTTTCGTCGTACAGGGAGTCCTTACCGATGAGCAGGACGCGGACGATTCGAACAACTATGCGGCCGACGACGTCTCGGGATACAACGTGAATACAATAGCGATAGAGGTGCCGGTAGATATGCTCACCAGTGACGGCGAGAAGCATCCGGCATCAGACCCCGAGGCTACGATAGGGATGTGGGGAACGAGCTCGAGGCCTAAAGAGAAAAAATTCAGGGGCCCTGGAGAAGATCCGAAGCTATCAAAGAAGTTCACTCAGATACAGAGAATGGGCAACCCGCTCATCAACGAACTCGTTATCGGCACTGGGTTCAAAGACAAATTCAGCATGGCCCAGCCAGAGAACGACGCCGAGTACTCGGATTTCTTCCTCGATCCCGTGCTCGCGAGAGTGCTGAACGCAGTATACGAGGCCCTGTTCGGCCCCGATGTTCTACCAATCCCGGATGTTCCGAGGTTAGACTTGCTGCCTCTGGTCCAATACACGGCTCCTATTGCTCCGGCGGGGACCCCGACAGGTCCGATTGCGGATGTCCTGAGACTAAACACCGGTATTCCTCCCACGCCGCCCGATATGCAGAGCAGGCTCGGTTTCCTGACTCTCCTCGACGATGACCCGTCAAACGATGACCCAGCGGGCTTTCCAAACGGACGGCGCGTCGTTGATGATGTAACCGACATAGCGGCGCGTGTCGTAGCCGGGGTGCTTGTTCCGGAATTCAATATTTTCCCCCACAACAGGATAGGGGACGGCGTAAACGTGAACGACATTCAGCCATACCGTACTTCCTTCCCCTATTTGAACTTCGCCCACAGCGGACGGAACAGCCGCCACGTGGATCCAGGCGAGAGGGGATGCAAGGGTACTGATACAGGCCGCTGCCCGGTGGATTAAACAACGATATAACAGTACGGCAAGGGGGAATGTTTATGCATTCACCCTTGCCTTTATTCCCCGTAAAAGTCCGCATCTCCGAAAAATATCAGAAGGGGGGAGAAACGATGAGAACTCTTAACATACTTGTTCCCGCACTATTTCTTGCAATCCTGCTCCCGGACTTTACTACGCGTGCACACGAAGACGGGCATCACCATCAAGACGATGAGATTTCTCTTAATGAATCAAGTAAGGAATTCAGGGAGAGTCCTGCCGACAGCCTCATCGAGTTATATACTTCCAAGATTAAGGATGACCCGGACGATTATTACAACTACACCAAGCTCG
>CADEFK010000096.1 GCA_902826595.1 uncultured bacterium
CAGGTGGTTGCTGTGCTCTGCATAGGCCTTCGCGTAGGTCCCGGTGGCCGCGTTGAGAGCAGCCGACTCGCTCCTCAGCTCGTCGAACAACGCGTCGCGTTCCCTCACGGCCTTGTCGTACGCCTCCCGGGCTCCCTCTTCGCGAAGCCGCGCGGCCTCTATCGCTTCGTCGTCACCGCTGCCGACGGCCCACTCCCATACCTTTTCTCCCATGCCCTCTGTCGATTCCGAAGCCACGAGCGCGGCCCTCTTCTCGAGAGCCTTCTCCAAGGTCGAATTCCGCACCTCGACCTGCCCGACGATTACCGCGAGCTTCTTCTTCATCTCATCGACGATCTCGCGCAGCTTGGTGACAGTCTGGTACATCTCCCTGAGCGCGAGCTCGTCCCCCACGATGCGTGTGCAGAGGTAATCGAGCGGCGCCCTGTACCTGTCATCCAGCAGCACCCTGTTGATGATCCAGCTGTGGGTGAGCAGTATCTGGTCAACGGCTTTCCTCCCCGGGTTGGGGACTTCCATCCCGACAAGCACTACTGGGGTGAGGCGGTGTATGTGCTCCGAGATCTTGAAGCGCCTCTGGAGCTCGTAGAAAAGATAAGTCACCGTGAGCTCGTCGTTTGGATTCGAGATCTCGGCCGACTCCGTTACTTCCTGGTCGAAGCTATCTTTAGTGTCGACGGTGATATTATGCTCGTCCCTGTACTCGAGGGCCGCCTTCATTACAGCTTCCCGGAAAGACTTCTTGACCTCCTGCGAAGTGGTCTCGGCGTCTTTGCCGAAGGTCGATTTGCTGTCGCCCTTGGAGATGCCTATGTTGTAGCTCCCGTCGGCGGTCAGCGTGAAGTTGGTTTTTCCCACGGCCTTCCGCACTATCTCGGCCTCGTCCCGCATGGTATCGCTCGATTCGTCCTTACGGACGCGGAGATTGTTCTCCATTTCCTTGACCGACCGTTCTTTCCTGACCGTGCGCTTCGAGCTTACCTTGCGCGTTTCCTTGGGGGACAGGGTGATCGTCTTGACTAGGTCTCCGACCTGATGATTCTGCAATTTCCACATCTGCCTGTACGTGACCAGGAGGCCGAAATTGACGCTGCCGGGGGCGTAGGTCTCGAATTTGTACCTCTGCCCGAGCAGCTCTTCGAGAAGGTCCAGAAGCTCGTGGGGCTGTCTGGGCCGCAGCGGCTCTAATACGGCGACTTCCGGGAACGGGGCTACGATATCCGGCCTCCCCGGCCGGGGATGCGGCCCCGGAGCCGGATCAGGAATTCCGTCCGGGTCGTTCTTCCGCATATATATGACGCCGGGATGTCTGAAGCTGATACCCGAGGCGTTGAGGCCCGCATGAGCGACCTGCACGTTATTTAACTCGCTTCTCAGCACTTTGACGGGGTCGTGCCCGTTCTGCATCGCGCCGAGCGGATCGCCACCCATATCCATCAGTTGTCTCGAGAGCTCGCTCCCGGTTTGGATCACGCCTTCGTCTATGGCCTGTTGCCAGACATAGTCGAAGGCAATTTGAAGATTATGGAAGTCATACAACGCCGGGACATCGGCGGGTCCGGTGTGAAGTGTAAAGTCCTGGATGTCGTTATGCACGTCGTCGTTCGTGGGCCGCTTATTAGAGCCCAGAGCGATGAGATCTTCAGGTGGCGTCAGGCGGTTCATCAGATTGCCGATGTATCTGGAAATGTCTTCCGCTGTGGCGTGGCCGTTCGAGCCGTTTCCGGAGCCGCCCCCGTCGGTGTCACCCGGCTGTGTATGGCCGTTCGTATGCGTCCCGCCGTCGCCGGAGGCATCGCCGAGAGGGTCCGGATTTGCCGACAATGTCTCGCAGAGAAGGGCGACAGGGTCTTCGCGCAGGAGAGACATGGGCCGCTCGGAGTCATCGGCGCTGCCGAATATGTACGGCTCTATTTCCCCGGGGGTGATGTCATTGCGTAAATTGCCGTTCGCATCCTTGAAGCGCTCGACGTCGGCGTCCGGTAGCACTATGTATCCCGCGACGGCCGGCCGCGTGTTGAAGTCCTTTTCGATGCTTTTATTGAGCGTGTTGTAGGCGACTTTCTCAACGTCCCCGCCGGGAGGAACGAAGTTGAGGCGTTCCGCTAACTGAGCGGGCACGCCGGTCAGCTTCTCGATGAAACGGCTTTCAATTTCGGCCTCGATCTTCTGACTCTTCTGCCGGGCAGCCGCGACCTGCTTGCCGGCGATTTTCTGCACTTCCTTTTCGATTATCGACCGTTGTGTGACAACCTGTGTCACGTTGTGTATGACCGCATTCGGCTCCTCGGTCATCAGCGAAGAAGCTATCGGGACCGAAATGCCCGCCTCCTCCAGCTTTTTGGCCGGGATTCTAATCAGATAGGATTCCGTGCGCCCCGCGTTCTGCCGCAAGACCGGAGAGGTGAATAGAATCTGCGCACTCGGGTCCTGTCCGGGCTCCTCCGGAGCGAAAACCATAAGGAGGAGGTCAGGGCGCTTTTCGTCCGCGTTACGGATTCGGAATTCCTCGTCTTCGTAGGTAAGCGAGAAAGAGCCGTTACGCTCCGGCTGCGCCGGGTTGCGCTCGGTCAGAACGGAGCCGAGACGGTCCGCCTGAGGGATCACGCTCGGCACGGCTATGGTAACGCCAGAAGCGCGCGCCTCCTCAGGCTGCGTGTTGGGATCGATATCGAAAATCACGACTAGCAGGTCCGGTATGCCGAGACCTGTTTCTTTAAGCACTACCTTTCCGAGAATGGTATTCATGATTACCTCCGCGAAAGTTTTTTAAGGTTTATGTAGTCATTACGTAAAGAACCTGTAATGCTGAGACCCCTTCTGATTACGGCTTTACACACTGCATGACAGAGCCGGACCGGGGGCTATAGCCCCGAAAATGACGCGGGGTTAAATCGCCTTAACGGTATGTGTTGTTGAGAGGTCGGCCCTGTTATCCCCTTCGGATACCACAGCACTCCTCTGTTTTTCGGAACGGTTGTATTCCCATCACCCTCTTGAACCGTTTCGGATTAAAAAGGGGTTCGCTATCAGTATGAGATGCTAAAGCCAGAGATCCGGTACGGTAATTAGGTAGGTTGAAATTGCAATCCAGCCGCCGTAAACAGAAGTTCTTAGGCCTGTGACTTTGCGTCCCATTCTTTCAAATGGTTTGCCCTTTTTTCAATTACAATTCTAATACAAACCGGATAACGATGTCAATCCGAATTTCCGATTTTTGGAGTTTAGTCCGCGGTGATACGAGTGTTTCAGCGGCTGTTCGGAGAGCGGCAATATCAAGGAATAGGCGGCTCCGTTGCTGTTGAATTTATGAGATAAAATCTGACCTTGTAAGTGCTTGTAATCTTGTGATATTATATTTCGCAACTGTGTAGGTTAACTAAGGCCTAAATGAAGCGCATATCCCTGACCTGTCTTCTCATAGCGATCGTGCTTCTCTCCTGCGGGGGCGGAAGCAAGAAACCGGACGCGGAAGCTGACCAGACGAAGACGTTCGAGAACCAGAAGGCGCTCGCCGTCTCTTCTTCATGGAGGGGCAATTTCCCGCAGGCGCTCAAGGAGATCGATGAGGCCGAAAAGATAAACGACAAGGACCCGGAAGTTTACGTGATCAAGGGAGCGATATATATGGGGCTCAAGGAATATCCCCTGGCCGAGCAGAACTACAAGAAGGCGGTCGGTCTCGATCCCGGCTACACCCCGGCCCATTTTAACCTCTGCGGATTATATCTGATACAAAAGAACTTCGACCAGGTGATTTCGGAATGCGGCCTCGTCACGGCCGACCCGACATACAAGGCGCGGGCGAACGCCTACACGAACATCGGCATCGCGTATTACAGCAAAGGGGATATGGCCAGGGCGAGGGAGAATTACGAGCTTGCGCTCAAACTGAACCCCTCGTTTGTCTACGCTCACAACGAAATGGGCAAGCTCTACATGTCGACCGGCAGGTACGGGGAGGCGGTGACGGAATTCAAACAGGCCGTCGACGGTTATCCGGCTTACGACGAGGCTTATTACAACCTCGGCCTCGCTTATATGAAGCTGAACGACAGCGTTAACGCCTGCGAAGCCTTCAGAAAGGCGCAGGACATCTCACCCAACTCCGAATCCGGGGTCAATTCCAACCGCTACATCAATACTGTTTGTCAATGATCCGGGAGCGGCGGACTCGTATCCGCCGTTTTATCATCATTGGCGAATCACCAGCTATTTCGGGCTCTATTTCTTGCCGTGCTTTATCTTCTCGGCGAGCGACGACGTGGATATGCCCTTGACAAGGGGGATTATCACTACGCGCCCTCCCAGACCCTCGACGAAGTCCCCGCCCGCCACCCCTTCGCGTTTGTAATCTCCGCCCTTCACCAGGACGTCCGGTTTCAGCTCCTTTATCAGCTCTAGCGGCGTGTCCTCTTCGAAGACGCAGAGGTAATCGACGCAGTCAAGCGCGGCGATAAGCGCGGCGCGGTCGGTCTCCGTTATGTAAGGCCTGCCGGGCCCTTTCAGCTTTCTCACGGATTTGTCGCTGTTTATCGCCACCACGAGCGCGTCCCCGAGCTTCCCCGCCTCCCGGAGGAGCTTCAGGTGCCCCGTGTGGAAGAGGTCGAAGCAGCCGTTCGTGAATACGACCTTTTTCCCCTTGGCCCTCAGTCCCGTAAGAGTTTTCGCCAAAGCGCTCCGCGCCCGGATCTTGCCCTTCTCCCCTTCCTCTTCCCTGGCAAAGTACGCCCTCAGGTCGGCCTGCGTGACGCTCGCCGTCCCTATCCTGCTAACCACGATGCCCGCCGCCGCGTTCGCGATTTTCACGGATTCCTCCAGCAGGTAAGACGCGAGGAAGGAGAGCGTGAAGACGCTTGCGGCCGTATCCCCTGCGCCAGTGACGTCGAACACCTCGACCGGGTGGGAAGGCACCGTTCCCGCGTCGCCGTGCTTCGAGAAATAGCTCATGCCGTCCGCCCCCCGAGTGATTAAAACGAAGTCCGCCTCGGTTTGTTTCATTATTATGTCCGCTGAGCTCTTGAGCGTTTTATCGTCTGTGATATAGAGTCCCGAGGCTAGCTCGGCTTCCCTCAGGTTGGGAGTTACTGCGCTTACGCCCCTGTACCTTCCGTAATCCTGCCCCTTGGGGTCGACCGTGACGAATATACCTGCCCCCTTTGCGAGCCTTATCACGCGGGAGAGGAGGTTGCCGGTCACGACGCCCTTCGAGTAGTCGGAGATTATTATGCCTTTCGGTTTGAACTCCTTCACGGAGCGTTCTATGGATTTCAAGAGCGCCTTCTCGACGTTCTCGTGCGTCAGCGTATCGGCTTCCACATCCATGCGCGCTATCTGCTGATTCCCGGCGATGAGCCTCGTCTTAGAGGTTGTGGGCTTATAGGCGTCGCGCACGATTCCCCCCGACCTTATGGCGCTTTCTTTTAAGAAGCGTACGATCTCGTCGCCCTCGCGGTCTTTGCCGAGGCTGCCGACGAGCTCGACCTGCGCGCCCAGAGTCCTCAGGTTGAGCGCGACGTTCCCCGCCCCTCCCGGCGCGAACGCTTCTTCCGCCACCTTGAGCACGGGCACAGGCGCTTCAGGGGATATCCTCTCGACCGTCCCCCTCACGTACCGGTCGAGCATGATGTCGCCGATGACGAGTATCCTCTGCCTGCCGAATCTCTTTATTATTTCCGCGATGCGCATATTTATCTTTTTCCCGTGGTTACATTTATTTACCCGAAATCACTCCTATTATAATGGAGTTCCAAAATGCTGTAAATTAAACCGGTTTACGGCTCGTATTCGTTGTATATACTTCTACGGGATGATCGACATACACTGCCACTTTCTGCCGAATATAGACGACGGCCCCAAGAGCTGGGAAGAGAGCATCGAGATGGTAAAGATCGCGTGCGCCGACGGGATCAGGGGGGCCGTCATGACGCCCCACTGGATACAGGGCACGAACTGGCAGCCCACCCCGGATACGGTGAGTGGCCTGGTGGAGGAATTCAAGGACAGGATAAACAAAGAGGGCCTCGATTTCGACGTCTACGCCGGAATGGAGATAGGAATAATCCCCGACCTCCCAAGGGTGGTATCGAACGGAGACGTGCTCACTCTGGCCGGGAGCGATTTCATACTCATAGAGATACCGTTTTACAACCTTCCGCTCGGCATCGAGGAGGTCATCTTCGGTCTGGAAACTATGGGGAAGACAGCGGTGCTGGCGCACCCGGAGCGCAACCGCGAGTTCCAGAACGCTCCCAGGAGGGTCATGGACCTCGTGGGCATGGGGGCGCTCGTGCAGGTTACGGCGTCGAGCCTGACGGGCGGGTTCGGGGACGCGGCCAGAGGCTGCGCGATAGAGTTCGCGAAGCTGGGCGTGCTTCATTTCGTCTCGTCGGACGCCCATTCTAAAAAGCACAGGACCCCTGTCGTTTCGAACGGCCTCGCCGTCATCGAGAAGAAAATAGGGAGTGAGGCGGTGGACAACCTCGTGTCAAATACCTATCAGGTTATCAACGGCAAATCCCGCGCGATGGGATGACGCTGCGGTCGGTTTATATTGCAAATCCGTTTAAAACGCTATTCCGCCTTCGAGTGCTGGAGGAACTTGAGCCTCAGCGTGTAGAGTATGTCGTCGAGCAGCTTGTCCTCGTCGGTATCGAGGTTGCCTGCGGTTTTGTCCTTTATTATCTCGAGTATCTCGATCGTGTGCTTGGCGGCCGGGATGTTGACGCTCCTAGACCTCGATTCAGGGTCCGGTATCTCGCCCAGGTGAATGAGTGATGACGCGTTTAACGAGAGTATAAAGGCCGAGAAATCCATCGTGAGTTCGCCCGAGGGTCCGGGCTTTCGTTTTTTTTCGTCGCTCATGTCAATTCCTCCTGGGTGCCTGCCGCTTCCCGCGGCGCCTGCATTCATTATACACGCCCGTCCCGGTCAGCGGGACACGGGGTTCGGCATGAATCATCTCATGTACCTACCTAACTTCGCCCTCGGGTTATAGGGGTGCGATTTTTCGAGCTCCTCATATTTCTTCCTGTCTTCCTCGCTTATCTTGTCGGGCATCGCGATCCTTATTTCGATGTACTGGTCGCCCCGGACCTTCGTTTTCAGGTTCGTGACGCCTTTGCCCTTTAACCTGAGCCTCGTGCCGCTCTGCACCCCGGGGGGTATGGTCATCTCTGCCGTCCCGTCGATTGTCGGTATCTCTATCTTCTTCCCGAGCGCCGCCTCGTAGACCGTTACGGGCACTTCGAGGTAAATGTCGTCGCCCTTTCTGGTGTATAAGGGATGCGGTTTTACCTTGACCCTGAGATACAGGTCGCCCTTGGCGCCCCCTCCCTCACCCTTACCCTGGACCCGTATCCGGGAGCCGTTGTCCACGCCGGCGGGAATCCTGACGGAGAGCTTCTCGGTCTCGACGCCCTCCTGCTTCTGCCTGCTTATCGACAGGTCCCTGACGCCGCCCCTGATAGCCGTGTCGAAATCTATCTCTATCTGGTACTCGAGGTCCCTCCCCCTGGATCCCCTTTCCTTGGTCACGGTGCTGAATATATCCCTGAACGTCTCGCCCCTGCCCCTGCCGGGTCTGCCTTCGCCCGCGGAGCCGAATAAATCCCTGAATATGTCCTCGAACCCTGAGAAGTCCTGTGCGCTGTAGCTGTATTCATACGCCTGCCCCGTGTCGTCCGCGCGCTTCCATGTCGTCCTGCCGCCGGGCCTGAACTCCGCCGACCCGAACATGTCGTAGGTCTTCCTCTTCTCCTCGTCGGAGAGCACCTCGTGCGCCTCCTGCACCTCTTTGAACTTTTCCTCTGCGTTCTTATTATCCGGGTTGAGGTCGGGGTGGTACTTGCGGGCGAGGCTCCTGTAGGCCTTTTTTATTTCTTCCTTGGTCGCGGTTTTTGAAACGCCCAGTATCTTGTAATAGTCTTTGACTGTCGGTGCCATTTATATTCAGAGGGGCTCGCCCCCGGGTTTAGGGGACAGAATATACTGCGCCTTATTTGACGTCAATCGCGTATGCGCCTTGTATCGCCCCGAATTTCCGGTCATTCATGTTCCGCCGGCGTACTTAAAACTAGCCTCGATTCTCCCGGAGTCAACACTGCCTACCGGCGGATCGGCTCATATCGTAAAAATAATCATTCGCGGGACCGATTCAACAATATTACAGGTGGCTTGTTGCGCTTGATAGTGTTAAGTGTTCTCTACTGACCTGAGCACAATGTCATCGAGCCACGGTAAGGCCCTGGCA
>CADEFK010000097.1 GCA_902826595.1 uncultured bacterium
TCGCTATTTACGGTTTATACTTTTCTCTGTGCGTGAAGATGCCCGGTACTGGATTGCGCTAAGCTTCGTTAACGGTCTCGGGGATATCCTTATAAAAAACCTGTACTCGGCTTTCAGGAGCGCGGAGGACGTGTTCCAGGCCTCTGCGAAAAAGCTCGCCCGGGTAGAGGGCATCAGCGAGAAAACCGCCCTCGCCATTAAGAGTTTCGACGCATGGGACAAGGTCGACGAGGAGCTCGAAAAGATAAACAGATCCGGGTCCGGTTTCCTCCCGTTTAACGACCCCCGTTATCCCGAACACCTGCTCCAGATATACAACCCGCCCCCGTATCTGCTCATGAAAGGAGAATTGCTTCCGCGCGACAGGGTCTCTATCGCCATAGTCGGGACGAGGGTTCCCGACAGGTACGGGCGGGCAGTTACGGAGACGCTTTCCGGCGAGCTCGCCGCTTTGGGCGTGACGATCGTGAGCGGTATGGCGCGCGGCATAGACTCGATCGCCCAGGAGGAGGCGCTCAAGAGGGGAGGGCGCACGATAGCCGTCCTCGGCTCGGGCATCGACGTCGTCTATCCCCCCGAGAACAGGAAGCTTTACAGGGAAATCTCCGGGAATGGCGCCGTGCTCTCGGAATTCCTCACGGGGACACCGCCATTGGCCCAGAACTTTCCCAAGCGCAACCGGATTATAAGCGGCATATCGCTCGGCGTCGTGGTGGTCCAGGCGTCCGACAAAAGCGGCTCCCTCATAAGCGCCTCCTTCGCGCTCGACCAGAATAAGGAGGTTTTCGCCGTGCCCGGCAACGTGGACAGGAAGCTCTCCCGGGGCACGAACTGGCTTATAAAAAAGGGGGCGAGGCTCGTCGAGACTGTAGACGATATATTAAACGAAATCGAGGTGTTGCGGGCTCTAAAAGGGGACCCGTCACCCGGGTTGTTTGAAAATGTCTTCTCAGTCCTCCCCGAAGGGGAAAAGGCGGTATATTCCGTTTTAGGAGCTGATCCCAAACACGTCGATGAAATCATAAAGCTCACGGGGCTCGAAACCTCGAGCGTGCTTTCGCTCCTTCTCTCGCTCGAGTTAAACGGTTATATAGCCCAGCATCCGGGGAAGCTCTTCCGCCGGAGGCTCTGATATCTGGACGACTTACTTTAGTACTAAGTCCCTATAACCAAAGTATGTTGACATTTCAGGACTTTCGTATTGTAATTATACTAAAATCCTAAGCGTTATTGACCCTTCCGCCGAATATATCCGTACGCTGTCCGTTTGGCGGTCTGCCCGGGTGCATGACAGGAGATCATGTTGCACACAAAAGCAGTCTCGGTAAACAACAATGAGCCGATAAGGACTATCGTGGCGTGTCATTTCCCCCTATTGAGGGAAGGCATATCCAAGATCCTCGAAGACGGAGAGAATATCGAGGTGGTTGCGAAGGTGTCCAATCTCATCGATCTCATCCAGTCCTGCGAAGGGCACGCGTTCGATATACTGCTCCTCGACGTCGAGCTGCGGGGCCTCAACCTCACGAGAATAATGAGTCTGATAAAAAAGAACAAGGCGTCCAAAGTGATCCTGATTGTGGATAACGACTATAACGAAAACCTCCTCATAAACGCCATCAGGTCCGGGGTGAGGGGGTATCTCGTGAAGGACACCGACTCGAATCACCTTATAAAATCAATCGCCGCCGTCCACAGCGGCGAGCTGTGGGTCGAAAGAAAGCTCATGGGCAAGGTGCTCGACGGCTCGGCGTACCCCGCCAAGACCGTACGCGGCAAGGGGGAGGTATACGACCTCACCGAGACGGAGATAAAAATAATCAAGCTCGTCTTAAACGGCTACACGAACAAGGATGTCGCCGGCGAGCTCTACATAAGCGAAAAGACGGTGAAATTCCACCTCTATAAAGTGTTCAAGAAGCTCAAGGTGAAAAACAGGTCAGAGCTCATATTGTTTGGCTTCCGGCACGGGCTCATCCAATGAACAGCCCCGCCCCGTAACCTCTATCTGCGCGGGTGTTCATCGGGTGTTCTTGATTAATACCGAAATTCGCACTAAATTTAAACGCTGTCGGTTGGATCGGAAAATCAATTCCTGTACATCGTCTATGAATTTCATCCCATCATTGATTACGGAGCGTCCTGCATGAATCTGAGCGTAATCGGCACCGGCTACGTGGGTCTCGTCACGGGGGCCTGTCTCGCGGGGAGCGGCAACAACGTGATTTGCGTCGATATCGACGAGAACAAAGTGAAGAGTCTCAAGAAAGGTCACGTGCCCTTCTACGAGCCCGGTCTCGAAGAGATAGTGAAAAAGAATTTCAAGGAAAAGCGTCTTCATTTCACGACCGACATCGGCTATGCGATCAAGAATTCCTTCATCGTCCTAATCGCGGTCGGCACCCCGCCCAATCACGACGGCTCGGCTAATATGGACGCGGTTCTGAGCGTCGCGAGATCGATCGGGGAGCATATGGACGATTACAAGATAGTCGTTACGAAGAGCACCGTGCCCGTGGGTACAACCGAAATTATACGCGACGAGATAAGGAAACTGACGGACATCGAGTTCGACGTGGCTTCAAACCCGGAGTTCCTGAAGGAGGGGAACGCGGTAGAGGACTTCATGAAGCCGGACAGGGTCATAATAGGCGTCGACAAGCCTTCGGTGGGCGGAATCCTGAAGGAGCTCTATTCCGCCTTCATGCGCTCGAGCGACAGGGCGATAGTCGTATCTATCAGGTCCTCGGAGCTCGCCAAATATACTGCTAACGCGATGCTCGCCACCAGGATCTCGTTCATGAACGACATCGCAAATCTGTGCGAGCTCGTCGGGGCCGACATATCCGAGATAAGGCTGGCCATCGGGTCCGACGGGAGGATAGGCCGCCATTTCCTCTTCCCCGGCATCGGCTACGGCGGCTCCTGTTTCCCGAAAGACGTAAAGGCGCTTATAAGCACAGCGGACTCGCTCGGCTACGACCTCAAGGTCTGCAGGGCGACCGACGAGGTGAACACGAGGCAGAGGGAGCTGTTCTGGAACAAGATCGCGGGTTATTACAAGGGCGGGCTCAAGGGCAGGAGGATAGGGGTCTGGGCCGTTTCTTTCAAGCCGGAGACTGACGATATAAGGGCGGCCCCGTCCCTCCACATCATCGACAAGCTGATATCGGGCGGCGCCGAGGTTGTCGTCCACGATCCCGTCGCCTTGGAAAACGCGAGAAGGCATTTCGGCGACAGCGTAGAGTACGGCGGGTCCAATTACGACGCGTGCCGGGGGGCGCACGGCCTTGTCATCAATACGGAGTGGAACGAGTACAGGCAGCCCGATTTTACGAAGATGAAAGAGCTTATGAAAGACTACGTGATTTTTGACGGCAGGAACCTGTACGACCCGGTCAGGCTCGAGAAGCAGGGGTTTAAATATTTCGGCGTCGGACTGGGCAACTAGATTCCCATCTCGGCGTCTTTCTTCTTCCTCTTTCCATAGATCATGAGCTGGTATCTGTTCTGCAGTTGAAGCTTCTGGAATATGCTCGTGATATGCGCTTTCACGGTCTTTTCGCTTACCGATAGCAATGCCGCGATATCCTTGTTGCTCTCCCCCGTGGCTATGAGCTTTATTATCCTCGACTCGGTCCTGGTAATTTTCGAGGGCTTCTTCTTGTCGGTTTCTTTAACGGCGGTATCCGGAATAACGCTCGCCCCAGTCTTTATGACGGCCACGAGCTCGGTCGACGTCGTCTCGTGATTGACGTCGATAAGGTTGGGAAAATTCCCTCCGGCCGCCCCTTCCTCAGTAAACTGTATGACCCTTACGGCGGACCTCCTTATTTCAGGCGAGCGCATGATTTTTTCGATATCGTACGCGGATTCCCTGTTGTCCAGGAAAATAAAATCGGGGCCCATTTCCCTCGCGAATTTTTTCAGATTCCCGAGACCCGCCCCCTCGGCCACGACTTTCATGCCCGTCTCCACTTCGAGTATCCTCCGGACCCCGTCCAGTATCAGCTTCGAATCGGATATCAAGGCTATTCTGATTTCTCTATCGGCCATGGTATTTCAAACAGCATGAAATCGCAATAACCGTGCCGTAAAATAATGCGGCCGGATTTTTGCCGGGAATCCTTTCGGCATTACCTTCGAATGACGCGTCATTTCAGCCGGTTACGCGATCTACATGAGGAATTCTATCCTAATTCTCCCTATGGTTGTTTAAGGCCACCGGATTATGAAAAACTTGCAAACCGGACAAATTTTAGGAGAATCTAACAAATTACGTCATATTCTTGCCGGTTTGTGAATTGAGCGGGGTGCCGTCTTCAGCAATCCCGGTTCTTTTAGATCGGGCATCCTCCGGCCAATATTTGCATCAAACGATATTCAGGTAAAATGCCTGTATCTTTTAAGCTGAACATTGAATCGGTGGCGAATATGCTTAACGTAGTGATAAAAGTTTATCGAGGGGACAGGAGGATGAATGGCTAAGTCTCTTGTAATAGTGGAGTCTCCCGCCAAGGCGAAGACCATCAAGAAGTATCTCGGCAAGAGCTTTCTGGTCGAGGCTTCTTCGGGGCATCTGGTCGACCTTCCGAGCAGCAAGCTCGGCGTCGACATAGAGAACGATTTCAACCCCCAGTACGTGGTCATCAAGGGCAAGAGCAAGTATCTCAATCAGCTCAAGAAAGCCGCCAGGGACGCGGACCAGGTCTACCTGGCGTCAGACCCCGACAGGGAAGGCGAGGCCATAGCGTGGCACATCGCCGACAAGCTTAATATCAGGGATAAGTCTCACCGGGTGCTCATACACGAAATAACCGAGAACGCTGTCAAGGAGTCCATAGCCCACCCGACGACGCTCAGCCAGGACAGGTTCGAGGCTCAGCAGGCGCGCAGGATTCTCGACCGTCTCGTCGGATATCAGGTGAGCCCCATTCTCTGGAGGAAGGTCAAGAAGGGTCTCAGCGCGGGCAGGGTGCAGAGCGTCGCTCTCAGGCTCGTTGTCGACAGGGAGCGAGAGATAGAGGCCTTCAAGACAGAGGAATACTGGACTATCGAAGCCGGCCTCAAAAGGGTCAAGGACACGCCCGACTCTTCGTTTACGGCCGTGCTCTCGTTGTATGACGGGAAAAAAATCGCGGTATCCGACGAAACGCACGCGAACTCAATAGTCGATTCCGTCAAGAACGAAAAGTTCATAGTCGGTTCCGTGGAGAGGAAGGAGCGGAAAAAGAACGCGCTTCCGCCGTTCATCACGAGCACGCTCCAGCAGGAAGCCTCCCGGAAGCTCCGGTTCTCCGTGAAAAAGACGATGATGCTCGCGCAGAGACTCTATGAAGGCATTGACCTCGGCGAGGAGGGACCCGTGGGTCTCATCACTTACATGAGGACCGATTCCGTAAGGATATCCGTCAACGCGCTCGAAGAGGCGAGGGAAATAATAAAGCGGACGTACGGCGGCGAATACCTGCCCGAGAAGCCGAATACGTTCAAGGTCAAGAAATCAGCGCAGGACGCCCACGAAGCCATCAGGCCCACATATGCGGGCAAGGTCCCCGACTCAGTAAAACGGTACCTGTCCGACGACGAATTCCAGCTCTACAAGCTCATATGGCAGAGGTTCGTCGCTTCCCAGATGAACCCCGTCATATACGATCAGACTGCCGTGGAGATAAAAGCGGGGAGGGGGACCTTCAGGGTCACGGGCTCCGTCGTGAAATTCCCGGGCTTCTCGGCCGTATATCTGGAGGGCATGGAAGAGGAGGAGGAAGAGAAGGAGAAGGACGAGATGAAGAAGCTCCCCGAGCTCGCGAAGGGCGACGAGCTCGACCTCCTGGGCGTAAACGGCATACAGCATTTCACGCAGCCGCCGCCCCGGTTCACCGAGAGCTCGCTCGTGAAGGAGCTCGAGGAAAAGGGAGTCGGGCGGCCGTCCACGTATGCCTCGATACTCTCGACCATAATCGACCGCGAATACGTCAGCAAGGAGAAGAGCAAGCTTAAGCCGACCCTCCTCGGCTGCTCGGTGAGCGACCTCCTCGTCCAGGGTTTCCCCGAGATAATGGACGTGAAGTTCACCGCGGATATGGAGGAGAAGCTCGACAACGTGGAAGAGGGGAACGTAAACTGGGTGGAGCTGCTGAAAGGTTTCTATCAGGGGTTCTCGTCGAGGCTCGACAAGGCTCAGGACACGATGAAGAGCCTAAAGAGGGACGGCATACCTACGGACATCGCGTGCGACATTTGCGGCTCGCCTATGATAATAAAATGGGGGAGGAACGGAGAGTTCCTCTCGTGCTCGCGTTACCCCGAATGCAAGAACGCCAAGGCCTTCGAATACGATCCGGAGGGCGTCATTAAAGTCGTGGAGAAGGTCCCCCCCGTAATCAGGGAAGACATAAAGTGCGACAAGTGCGCCTCACCGATGGTCATAAAGCAGAGCAGGAGAGGGGAGTTCCTTGCGTGCACGCGCTACCCCGACTGCAAGAATGCCAAGAATTTCGAGTACGACCCCGAGGGCAATATTAAAATAATCGAGAAAGCGGAGCCCGTGGTCAGGGAAGACCTCAAGTGCGAGAAGTGCGGGAAGCCGATGGCCGTGAGGAGCGGGAGGTTCGGAAAATTCCTCGGCTGCACGGGGTATCCCAAGTGCAGGAACATAAAGGGCATAGACGAGAACGGCAATCCGGTCGATCCCAAACAGAACGGGAAAGGGCAGGGCCGGAAGAAGTCAGGCGGCGATCAGGCGGTTATCAATTGAACCCCGCGCTTTACGGATGGGCTTGAACGCTTATCGACGCGTTCTCTGTATCGCTTGCGATAAATCACGTATAATTTGGATATATGATCAACACCCAGAGAAATTCGAGGCAGATAAACATAGGCGGTGTCAGGGTCGGCGGAGGCGCGCCCGTAACCGTCCAGTCCATGACCAAGACGGATACGAGGGACGTAGCTGCCACGGTCGCCCAGATAAAAAGCCTCGAGAAAGCCGGGTGTGACATAGTACGGCTCGCCGTTCCCGACATGGACGCAGCTCTCGCGCTCGGAAAGATCAGGAAGCAGACGAAAATACCGATAGTCTCGGACATCCATTTCGATTACCGCCTCGCGCTTGAGGCCGTCAGGCAGGGCGTTGACGGCATGAGGATCAACCCCGGCAACATTGGGGCGAAATACAGGATAAAGGCCGTCGTCGACGCCGTCAGGGAGAGGGGAATACCGATAAGGATAGGCGTCAATTCGGGCTCCCTCGAAAAAGACATTTTGAAGAAGCACGGCTCCCCGACCCCCGAGGCCCTGGCTGAGAGCGCGCTGAGGCACGTATCCATTCTCGAAGACCTCGATTTCAGGGACATCAAGATTTCCGTAAAATCGACCGACGTAAGAAAGATGATCGCGGCCTACCGCATACTCGCCGAGGTTACCGACTACCCGCTTCACCTGGGCGTCACGGAGGCGGGCACGTATGAGATGGGGACGATAAAGTCCTCGGTAGGCATAGGCACGCTCCTCGCCGAAGGCATAGGGGATACGATAAGGGTATCGCTCACGGGCGACCCGGTGGACGAGATTGACGTCGGCATAAAAATACTCAAGTCCCTCGGCATAAGACGCAACGGCATAGAGCTCATCTCCTGCCCCGGATGCGGCAGGCTGGAGATAGACCTCATGAAGCTCGTTAAGGACGTCGAGGACAGGATAGCAGGGATCGAGCTTCCGAGGCCCATAAAGATCGCCATACTCGGCTGCGTCGTGAACGGTCCCGGAGAAGCTTCCGAGGCCGATATAGGCATAGCCGGGGGCCGGGGAAAGGGCATGCTCTACAAGGACGGAAAGCTCGTCCGCTCGTTTAAGGAAGGAGAGATCGTGGACGAGCTCGTGAAAGAGCTCGAGACCTTCGCCTCACCCGCGGGTTAATCTAATTCCTATAAGATCCTTTTAACATCCTCATTTTCCCTCAAATAAATTGTAGGAGCGAGTTCCTGAAACAATCCTGAAATAAATTCAGGACATGGTTCAGGACAGGCCGGCCGCGACACACCTAGTGTGGTTTATGAAAAGACAAAGAAAGGAGAAAGGCTATTTATTTATCCTTCTTTTCCTTGATGAACACACGTAATGTGTTCTATGAAAGGGCTTGAGCTTTCTACTTTTGAGAGATCAAAAGTAGCAAAAATC
>CADEFK010000098.1 GCA_902826595.1 uncultured bacterium
ATTTTCTTAACGCAAATTCTGTAATGTCGGGAAGGAAAAGCAAAAGATGGATTTCTCCCGTTGGTCGAAATGACAAGATAAAGATGAGATTGCCGCGCTGCGTTTCACTGCGCTCGCAATGACAAATGAAAGAAAACCGTTCGTGCTGAGCAGGAGCCTGTCCTGAGCAAAGTCGAAGGATTGAAGTATGAATGGTCTTCTCGCCATCTGCCTCCCTTCTTATGGGAAAAGAAATTAATTGATCGACCAGAAAATCAATTCGCGGCCTTGAGCCCGGCCGTAACGTCGATTACCGCGCCTTCGCCCCCGTCCACGGGCATCGCAAGCCTCTCGGCGCCCGGGGACATGTCGAATTTTTTCATATCCACCGACCTGAGAGACGTGTTATCGTACGTGCGGAAGTAGAGCACTTTGTTAGCGAGGTCCTTCACCACGATCCACTGCGTGTAGTCGCCGAAGGATTCTTTGTCGCTGAAGTCGCGCACTGTGCCGAGAGGTATGTCGACCGTGTTCATTATGTGCACCGCCAGGTTCACGGCTTCCTGCGCGTTATCGGCCTTGGCGGCGAGGTAAGCCATCGCAGCCGCCCTTATGAACCTCGCGGGCGGAGTCGGGTTGCCGGGTATGCTGTTTAACCCGCTGCCCTGCCCCGTGGCCGCGAAGCTCACGCCGTCCACGACTATGGGCTCGGCGTTAACGTTCGAAAGGCCGACATAGTTGTTCAAATTAGTGACGTGCCAGGGGTACGCCGGGGAGTTCGTCATTATCCCGACGCTGTCGTATATATCGAGGCCGTCCTTCGTGTACTCGATTATTATGCCGTCGCCGCCAGGCTCGTAAACGGAAAAGTGCGCGGGGATGACGATGTTCTCAAGCGCCGGCGTGTGTATGCCGACCACCGTCAGCTTCGGCAGGGCCTCCCTTACCTCGTCCACCGTCGAAAAATTCTGGAGTATGTAGAGGGGCAGGTCGTTGACGACCATTGTCCGCGACCTCTTCGCACCCTTCATCTCCTGGTACTGAGCCGCTCCGGGGAAGAAGAGCGCGCCCAGTGAGAGGCCCGCTTCGTTCATCCCGTCTACCGCTACATCGATGCCGAAGCCGTCGAGATACATGACCCCGTACTTCGACGTCCATTTGATTCCGTCCCTGCCGTCGGGGAGCGTCGAGACGCTCTCCTGCCCGCGGGGCTGAACGATAATATTCGAGTTCAGCGCCTGCGCGAATTCCATGCTCCTTCCGATTACGACCGTACCGTCTTCGGCATTAAGCCTCGCCTCGGTGCAGGCGCGCGAGGGCTGCGGCATTGTCGAGCGCACTAATGACAGGGCCAGAATAAATAAAGATATAGTTCTCATTTACGTTTTTCCTAATGTGTGTTTTGGGGATACTCCTGGGCGTCCCGTTTGGTCTAATTATAAGGCCGATTTGCGGGGAGGGGGGAGCAGATGAAAGGATGCGGGATAAAAGACAGATTTCTCAAGCTGTTCGAAATGGCAAGGTAGCTGGTTCGTTAGTCCGTCGCGGCAAGATGCCGCTCCTACAGATAATGAGATCTCAACATTTGTAGGAGCGAGTTCCCGGGTCAAGCCCGGGATAGGCCAGCCGCGATTGTTTGTCAATTCATGATCCGCGTCAATACGCCGTCCAGCCGCCGTCGACGACGATGCTCGCGCCGGTCATGTATTTCGACTCGTCGCTCGCCATGTACACGAGTGCGTACGCGATGTCGTCGGGCTCGCCGCGGTATCCCATCGGCACTATCTGCGCCGCGATCTCGTCGAGCTTCGTCTGGGCATCGTCAGGGTTGCCTATGAAGTCCTCGTTCATCTTCGTCTTGATGAACCCGGGGCAGATCGTGTTGACCCTTATGCCCTCCTTCGCGTGGTCGAGCGCGAGGCTCCTCGACATCTGTATGACGGCCCCCTTCGTGGTGTTGTAGGCGATCGCATTCTGACATCCGATCACGCTCAGCACGGAGCCGTTGTTGATTATCACGCCCTTCCCCTGCTTCTGCATGTGCGGTATGACGTGCTTGCACATGAGGAACATGCCCCTCACGTTGATGTTGATCATCTTGTCCCAGGACTCTACGCTCGTCGTCACGGCCGTGCCGACCTCGAGAATGCCCGCGTTGTTGAAGAGTATGTCGATCCTGCCGAACTTCTTCATGAACTCGCCGACGGCTGTCTTTACGTGCTTTTCGTCGGACACGTCCCCGTGGAGCGCGGTTATCTTCCCGCCGCTTTCCTTCACTACCTCTTCGAGCTTTTCCTTTCTCCTCCCGGTTATCGCGACCTGCGCCCCCTCCTTTATGAACATGAGCGCCGTCGCTTTCCCTATGCCTTCGTTCCCGCCCGTGATGAGGGCTGTCTTTCCTTCGAGCCTCATTGTTATGACCTCCGCGGATTAATTACGCGTATAAATATACATTATGAGTAGAGACCCGGTGAAACAAGCGCCGGCAAGACGGCCGCCCTCGTCATATTGCCGCGCCAGGCAGGTTAATCTACGGCCTTGGGCTTCGATATATGGAGCCCTACGAGACGGGCGACGAGTATGGCGAGGTAGAGCTGCCCGATTATGGCCTCCAGCATCGCGAGCGAGCGGGCGGGATCGGAGATAGGTATGAGCGTACCGTAGCCTACGGTCGTCAGCGTGATATAGCTGAAGAAGAGGAACCTCGGCGCGTTGATCGCTATCTGGTCGCTCGTGTCCATGAACGAGTGCGGGTATACAAGATCTATGAATATATAGAGCGACGCCCAGGTGAGCCCTACGAGCAGGTATACGCACACCGAGGCGAAGAGTATCTCGGAAGTCACCTCCCGGCTCTTGAGCAGGTGCATGAAAATGGTGACGGTAGTATAGAGGAACAGGACCACCGCGAATACTATCTCTTTCCTTATGACTATGCCGCGCTCGGTCTCGAACAGGGGGAAGTTTATCATGAGCGTCACGAACCAGGGGACGGCGAGGCAGAGCGCGATGATGATGCTGCGCCTCGAGTCGCTCACGGCGATGATGAGGGACACCATCACTAATATCGTTATTACGGTCATCACGACCTGGCCCAGGATGTTCACTTCGAGGTACGGGTACGCGATGATCAGCAGGACCAGGAACTTCATCAGGTATCCGAACCTCTTGGCCCTCATACGGTTAATGAACCGGGTGAAGGAGCTGATCTCTTTTTCTTCCGGGTGAGGCATAAAAACCTCCGCTGCCGATTAGAATTAAGGATTAACTATAACCAGAAATCAGGGGAGAGAGTAGGGGGCGGACTGGGGAGCTGTCCTGGTTATACGCCTCCCGGCAGTACGCTTGTGTCCGCGCGGCGGAAAGATTATTATTTGTTTAATACATTACTGAGAAATTGGGGCTGTTCGCGGAGGGTCATGAATCTCAAGAAATCGGGCGGAGATGACTGATGGGAAAAACCGTATCGGAGAAGGCGTTCATAATCCTAATTCTTGCCGTCGCCGCGGGAATAGTCGCCGCGGGGTGCGGGGAGTTCGAGAAGTACACTAAGGGGCCCCCGTGCGGGGGGCGTTCCGATATCGCGTGCCCCGAGGGGATGCGCTGCGAATATGAGGCCGGGAAGTGCGATGAGGATGTAGAGGGGATTGAGGGCGCTTGCGTCAGCATGCGGAATATATGCGATAAGAAGTACAAGCCCGTCTGCGGCTGTGACGGGAGGACCTACGGGAACGACTGCATAAGGCTCGGCGAGGGCCAGCGGAAGGCTCACGACGGGCCGTGCGGGGAAGACTCTTAATAACAAAGACTGGATTCCCGATAAAGACACTCGGGAATGACAGGAAAAGTAAAATCCTCCCTGTTCCCCTCTCTTCGAATTTGGGAAATTAAAGGAACGCGCGGATAATGAGAATTCCGGATAATCAGTTGGGCTCGGGGGTGCCGAGGTTCTCGACGCAGATAAGCTCGCACTTGGACAGGCTAACGGTGTCGATCGCCGTGACGGTCTCGCAGGTTATGGGGTCTTCGGAGAACGTCACCATGTCACCCGCCTGAATCTCGGGACAGTCTCCCGTCATCTTGTAGGGCTTCTGCCCGATTATCATGTAGCCGTCCTTAATGGCGGCGACGGGGTATTCGGACTGGTTCTGGGCGAATACGGGTAAGCTGAGTGAAAAAAAGAGAAGCGAAATTGTAATTATCTTCACGAAACATCCTCCTGTGAACGGCCCGTCGAGCGGGGCATTTCCCAAGCATTATACTGTCATTCTCCTGCCCGCACAATCGCGGGCGCGTCCGGTTCCGCGTGTCAGGGCCCGGACTCGTCCCTTATACGCCGCATCAGCCTGTCGATGCGGGCTATGTCCTCCTTCCCGAATTTCGAAAGGAAGTGTTCCCTGACCGCGCGCTCGTAAACGGGCCACATCTTTTTCCTGAGCCGCCTGCCCCCGGGGGTGATGTGGGCGAAGATGCCGCGCCCGTCCTGGGTGCAGGGGACGCGTCTCACGAGCCCCTCCTGCTCGAGCCTCTGGGATAGCCTCGTGATGTTGTACTTGTCGAGGAGCACGCGCCTGCTTATCTCGTTCAGCCTCAGGCTGCCTCCGGGGGCCCTGTCGAGCTCCCAGAGGACGTCGTACCAGGGGAGGGGAGGGAGGCCGTTCTCGCGGAGCGCGTCCTCTACCGCGTTTATCAGGTACTGCTGCGCCCTCACGAGGCCTGTCCAGGCCGAGGTCTCGGTGTCCGTCCATACGTTGGCGCTTTTACCGCCCGTTTTTTTCTTCATGGATCTAATATAATACACTTGAGTTGCGAATGCAACGATGAGAGGACTCCGGGTTATTCATTGTTGTAAGAGCGGTTATAAGCATTGACAGACATACCGGGATATATAGAATAATGGCCTATAATGATAAACAAAACCTCTCTTCTATTATCCTTAATAACTTCCGCGCTGGTATTGACGTCCGTCTCCCTGCTCATGGCCGGCTGCGAGGAGTCGGGCGGAATAAGCTCCGGCCTGAAGCGGCAGATCGACAACGTCGTCGAGTGCGAGATGCTCGAAAAGCAGGTCCCGGGCATATCCATCTCTGTCATCAGGGACGGAGACGTAATTTACAGGCAGGGATACGGCAAGGCCGACTTAGGGGAAGGTATAGACGTCACGCCCGAGACTATATTCGCCCTTGGATCAGTGACCAAGATATTCACCGCGATAGGGGTGCTCAACCTCCACGACCGGGGGCTCATCGACATCGACGATAAAATAGGCCTATATCTCCCGGACCTCCCGAACGAGGAATGGAAGGAGAGGACGGTGCGCGACCTCCTGTCCATGAGCTCCGGGATTGCCGAGCTCGCCTTCTGCGAAAGCGGGCCCAAGCAGGGCGAGGCGTGCGAAGACCACCCGCAGGGCTCACCCTACACATTCAACCTCTGCGGCGAGGGACACAAATGCGTGAGCGCGAACAGGGTCCCGTATCCCGAATACCTCGAGCGCGCGGCCGTGATCCCGCTCCAGTTCGACGGAGGGGCGAAGTATTTCTACAGCAACACGAATTTCGTGATACTGGGCGAGCTGATTGCCGAGGTGTCGGGGCTGAGCTACGAGGACTACATCAACCGGATCATACTCGACCCCCTCGGAATGGACGTAACGAGGCCGAATAACGTACCCCCGCCGCCGATAGAAGGGCTCGCCAAGCCTTACAAGCACAACCCCGCCGGCGAAGGGGGTTTCGACTGCGTTACGTTCGCTGACCCGCCCGAGAACTGCAAGAATCCCGCGCCTACGGACGTGAAGTGTTCGGAGATTCCGACCGAAGACCTCAGGCTGCCCGAGCAGTCTTTCGCCGCGGGATGGCTCGTGACGAACCAGATAGACATGACGAGGCTCGAAAGGGCGCTCCACGAGCTGAGCAGTCAGCTGCTCACGAAGGAGACTTACGATATCATGTGGACCAACCGGCAGCTCAACAACGGAAACTTCGAGAGGTTCGGTCTCGGATGGCTCGTGTGCTCGGAGAAGAACGACATGTTCTGCCCGAAGCCCGTCGACCCGGAGTCAGGAGGGGAGCTGGAAGGCCCTCTACTGGATGAACCCGCGGACAAGGACGGGAAGGTAGTGGCGAAGGACGGGGGCCTGCCGGGCTACAGCGCCCAGGTGCTGCGTTATCTCGACGACGGCATCAGCGTTATCGTTCTTTCGAACCTCAAAGACGGCAACTTTAAACCCGCAGGCTTGGCGGCTGAGATCGCGAAGCTGGTGAGGGAATCGGAGGAGTGAGCGGCGAGCCCCCTAGGCTTACCGGAACGCAACCCCCCCCCGTACCGAGACCGCCGAAGACGGGCTGGGCGCGGTTCTTCCGCCGGTTTGATTGAGTATCGAAGGATCCTGGTGACACGCTGGAGCGTGTCACGCTGACATCGCGATAAGCTCCATAACACCCTTCCGCACCATCATGATCCCTATCGCGGCGAGGAGTATGCTCATAATCTTGGCGAACGCCCTCGTGCCGTTCTCCCCCAGCACGTAGAGTATCACGTCTGCCTTGAAGAGGGCGATGAAGAGCACAATCAAGTTCAGCACGAAGGCCGCGAGCGAGGGAAGGAATCCGTATGTGTCGACGAGTATGATCAGAGTGGTGAGTACTGCCGGGCCCACGATGAGCGGCGTGCCGAGCGGGAAGATTCCGAGCGCGCCCCGCGGCTCGGCCCCGTGCACCCTTGCGCTCCCGTCGCCGAGCAGGTCGATTATGGAGAGTATGAAAAGGAGCGCCCCGCCCGCGATCGCGAAGTCCTGAATCGTAATGCCCAGGAGCAGGAATATCGATTTCCCTGCGAGGACGAATATAATCCCGATCACCGCCGCCGTGAGCAGGGAGTCGAGCACTATTTTCCGCCTCTCCTTGGCCTCGTAGCCCCTGGTCATTGAGAGGAACATAGGCACTATCCCCACCGGGTCGACCGCCACGAATATCGGTATAAAGCAGAGTAGGGTGGATTCCAGTATCGCTGTCGGGTTGTCGAAAATGTTCATTGTATAAGCCTTCTTGCGGCCCGGACTGACCGTACGCCCCCCGCCCGCGTTATCTAAGTATGCCCGGCGTTCGTCTTTTCTCATAGGGCGCGTACGGGGCCCGGCCCCGGCCCGTTCGTCTCGGGAATACCGTCCGTTTGTACATGCTCATGGCCGGGGCGCTGCTCCATCCGGCGATTTTCACAAAACCCGAATCCATGTTGCAATTGCAACCATCATATGTTATAAAATAGTAGTTGCAATAGCAACTGCAATAAAATACAGGGAGGTAGTAGAAATGAGGCGCATTACGAGGGAAGAGTTGAAATACGCGCTCGGCAACGGGACGAAGGTGACGCTGGTCGAGGCGCTGCCCGAGAAGTACTGGAGGGACGGCCACCTGCCTGGCGCGATACAGATAGACCATACGGAGGTCGCGGACAAGGCGGGCGCGATGCTCCCCGACAAGGGAGTGAGGATAGTCGTTTACTGCGCGAGCACAGAGTGTCAGAACTCCGCCAAGGCCGCGAGAACTCTCGACGCGCTCGGCTATACGGACGTGTACGAGTACGTCGAAGGGAAAAAAGACTGGACCGAGGCCGGGCTGCCGCTCGAAAAAGAGCAAAGCAAAGATTGATTGGGAGAGGTTGCGGCTCGAAACGACAGCTCATTTCCTGTCATCGCGAGTCTGCAACAGCAGCCATGGCAATCTCGTTTTTTGTTGTCATTCCCGCTCGGAGTCGGGAATGACAGAAAAGAAAGAATGAGATTGCCGCGGCTCTTTCAGAAATGTATTTAGCCGGTTCGTTTCGTGACATAGATGCTCTCTTGCATTCAGCGGTGAGCGGCCGGTTCTTCTTATTCATCAGAACCGTTGCAATGACAAAAATTTAGAGAGGAGGGTTACAATGTTAAAAAAATTAATAGAAACAGACGGGAATGATCTGGCGGCGCTCATAGCGAGGGCCGCACTCGGGATAGTGATTCTGCCCCACGGGCTCCAGAAGCTGCTCGGGATGTTCGGGGGCTACGGCTTCGGGCCTACCGTGGAATTCTTCACGGGTATAGGCGTCCCGGCGTTCATCGCCGTGCTGATTATACTCGGCGAGTCGTTCGGGGCGCTGTTCCTGATACTCGGCCTCATAAGCAGGGTAT
>CADEFK010000099.1:0-1041 GCA_902826595.1 uncultured bacterium
TCGTCGGTTCCTCTCGGCGGCTTCTTGCTAAATGGGGGTCTGGGCTGGAACTCCAACACCTGGGGGCCCGCCTGCTTCAGTATTGTAGCAGCCAATGTCGTCACTGCCGATGGCCGTCTCGTTGTGGCAAACAATGAGCAAAACGCCGATCTGCTCTGGGCGATCCGCGGAGCCGGTCCGGGCTTCTTCGCGGCAGTGACACAATACCTCATCAAGCTTTACCAGGCGCCACGTGCTATCACGACCAGCTCTTACTTTTACCCTTTGCAGCACATTGAGGAGGTTGGCTCGTGGGCAGCGAGCATCGCCAGGCAACTGCCGAATGAAGTGGAGCTAACGCTTTTCATTGCACACGCACCCCCCCACCTCGCCGATCAATGCAAGGCTGCCAACGGCTTCGTTGGTATCCTGAGCGCGACAGCATTCCTCGATACAGAGCGCGAGGCCACCGCAGCACTCAGCCTCCTAGAGAACTGCGCCGTCGCAGAGGTGTGTCTAGAAAAGGAGGTGAACCGGCTCAATTCGTTTGACTCATTACTCAATCTGGGCGGTATGTTATGGCCGGAACGCCATCGCTACTTAGCCGACACGCTCTGGTCGGACTCACCGCCTTCGCAGCTGCTGGCCTTTGTGCGTGAGCATTTCCTGAACGCGCCCTCACCGAAATCACTGGCGGCATACGTGTTCTCCACGGGGGCCGGGGACAATGTCGCTGTGATGCCCGATGCCGCATTCTCTATGACGGCCAAAACGTTACTGCTTTGCTATGCAATTTGGGAGCGACCAGACGATGACGCCGCGAACGCCGAATGGCATCGCGAGACGATCGCGGCGTTGGACCCATTTGCCGTGGGCCATTACGTGGGTGAGTCCGACATCGTGTCAAAGCCTGCACGTGCGGAACTGTCATTCGCGCACGCAAACTGGCAACGACTCCAAACGCTTCGCCGGAAATACGACCCGCATGATCTTTTTCACGGACACTTCAGCGCACGCTGACCGCACCGAAACTTATATCAAAATCGGACTTATCTATTCTCA
>CADEFK010000099.1:1051-8120 GCA_902826595.1 uncultured bacterium
AGATCTCGGGTTGGAAAGTATTCAAAAGCGGAGTCCGCTTACCGAACTCCGATGAAGATTCAGCCTTCATTTTTTCGTTCTTACGTAAATCTTGCCGGCCTCTGGAGGATGCAGGGAAGGGACGCCTATGGGGAGCGCATGCCAGGGCGCACCCTCGAGGTTGCGCCGAGGAACGCAGACGTGCATCATGCTCTCGGACTGCTCCTCATAAGGCGGAACAGAGTTCCGGAAGCTATGAGTGCGCTTAAGGAATCCGTTAAGTTAAGCCCCGACAACACCCGTTACAGCTACGTCTATGCGGTTGCGCTCAATGATACCGGAGAAAAGTCCGAGTCTATCCGTGTGCTGGAAGAAGCGCATAAGCGCCGCCCCGCGGATCGTGAGGTCTTATACGCCATTATCAATTTCAATAGTGAAAATGGAGACATTCAAGGAGCAATCGTGTATGCGGAAAAGCTGATTGAGATATCACCGGATAGCCCGGAAGCCGCTCGTCTTCTTGACGAACTCAAGAGGGAGAGCAATAGATAACATGGCGGATGGGCATTTTTAACGTCGATACCAGGGGATAAAGTTTGCCGTGTCTTATACCAAAGAATAGCCAAAGAATCATACGAAATTATTAGTCATACATGAACCATATGTAATTCTTTGCGTTAACAAATTACCCCTTTTATACAAGAGTTTAAACTAAATTTCAATGTATTCTGGAAGTTGGAATTTCTGGTTAAAACGGACTGAAAATCCTCGTGTCGGCGGTCGGGTTCCGTCTCCGGGCATTCCTTTCCCAGGTATCTGATTTGAACATGCATTACCGTGGAGCCGAGCTTGAAAATGATGCCTGTGTGCCACGGGGGCCCCGTGTCTTCGTCAACACGCCGGCAAATTCAAGGAATATATTCAAATACCCTTCGGTTAGTGTTGCAATTCCATGTATTTATAATGTAAAATTAAATAGCTGTATAGCATTCAAATAAGACCGGGCTCATATCCGAACGGGATGGAGTTCTGTTAATTTTGTGGAGGCAATAATGAGATTTGGCGACTATTTAAAAAGTAAGAGGAAGCAGAGAAATATTACCCAGGAGGATCTGGCCCGCTCCCTGAGCGTATCGAGCGTGTTCATACACCAGCTCGAGACAGGCAAAGTGGACGCCCCCTCCATAGATCGCTGTCAGCAGATAGCGGCCATTCTTGATCTAAATATCGAGGAACTGTGGTCGGTTGCAAAGAAAGAGCGCCTCAAGAGATTTATGGAGAAGGAAGAGATAACCGAGGATAGCTTCGAGGTGTTGACGGATGCCGAGAAGGCCCTCATTAACCTTTACAGGAGCCTCGATGCCGATATGAGAAGGGACTTCGGCGGAATGATATTCATGTTACTTAGACACTCCCAGGACGAGGGGGTGCAGGAGATACTCGAAGAATTTATTAAATGCGCATAATGAGTAAAATATCTATTATTCTCAAGGCATTCGGGATAGAGCTCTGCATTCTGGCATTGATAGGGCTCGTCTTTTTATTCCAGTTCAATAAGGCCAAGGACGAGTTTGTAGTCAAAACCAGGGCGATTTCCGAAACCATCGGGGACCTGGCCAGCGACTTTTATTCGGAAGAGGGCAAGCAGCCTACGAGCGGGGAGTTCTACCATTTTCTCGATAAAAGGCTCGGAAGGAAGAAGTTGTTTAATACGTTCGAGATAGCCCCCAAGTTTTTCAGCGTCGTATTTAAGAAGGACGTGGAAAACAGTCTGACGCCCGACGGATTGTTCATGAAGGAATTTTATCCGGAGGAAGGTTATACGGTCAAGGATATAAACGGGATTATCTCCGTTTCCGTCCCTTTCACAACACAGACCGAGGCCGAGCCCTTTGGAATAGTCAAGATCGACTCCGACACGAAGGCGATATTGAATAAGGTGCTGGCGGACAACTACCTTCTTTACGCGGCAATGCTGATAGTGCTCAATAACCAGGCATTCATCTTTTATCTCCTCATCAGAAAGAAGAAAGAGATAATCTTTGAGAAGGGTTATCTTAAAGAGCATTCTATCGGCGCTCTCAAGATCATGCACAAGGTCCTGGGTGATATCATAGACGACCACAAGACGGATTATGAAAGCCCTGACCAGGCCAAGAAACAGGAATCGGGGAAGAATGTGATTTCAATATCGGAGTTGGCGGAAAAAAGAAAGCAATGAAGAAAATTATTTTCGCCGCTATTTTAATGTTTTTTGCCGCTGCTCTCGGCTGCGATAGTCCGAGCGAGAACGGCGCAGTCCAGCTTGACGGCCCTATACTCGAGAGCATGGATGCGGACAGCAACCTGGAATTCAACGGCGCTTTGATCAATACCGGGGACTCGCCTGTTCGTTCCGTATATGTGGTCATCGTTTTAAAGGATCAGGATGGCAACGTGCTTGAAGCGAATTCGGTCTCGATATTCGATGAAGACCCGAATGCGCTGCTTTACCCTTCCGAAAGGGTTTTCTTCAGCCTTTCGGTCGCTTCCGACCCGAACAGGGTATTTTCCAAGGAAGTTGAAATATATTATGAAGACGCCTCGGATTCCCCTCCATCGTCTTAAACCCCTTTTCCTTGCGATTTTACAATTGTTAGATCTCCGCTTTCGACTCTCCTGAAAATAGTATTGGCATATAAGTACTTAAACTGTATTGTTGACTTTATTTTATAAGCCTCCGACCGAAAAACGGCAAACTGTACGAAAGCGCAGGGCGCCAAGCCTATGGTCTAAGGGTTATTAAACCTATGACGGCAGGGTTGCCGAATCCGGAGATTTTTCTACCGGCGGGCGGCCGCTCCTGCGCCTTTCACCCCTGTGTTCACTTAACTCGCTGTCATTATGGACTATTTGTTCGTTATGCGCCATAATAATATCGGGATAATAGACTTAAGCGAATCGGTCATTACATCTTAAAATCAAGGCTTATAGTAAGCTATTGACAACTATTAAAGATTAGTTTGATATTTTTAAACAGAGTATTGCAATAACTTCAAAAAGGTGGTTAAATTAGTACTGTAACATAGGAGGATGATTTGTTTTTAAGCAAGAAAGAACTTGTAGGACTCGATATAGGTTCAAATGCCGTCAAGCTCGTCGAGCTAAAATCATCCAAGAACGGCTTCCAGTTGAAAAATATCGGCGAGGCTACTCTGCCTCGAAATTCCATAGTCAATAAGATTATTGAAAAACGCGACGCCGTCGCGGATACGATCTCCTCGTTGTTCGAGGACTTGCGGGTAAGGACCAGGAATGTGGCGATCTCCATTTCGGGTCACTCCGTAATAATAAAAAAAGTCAGCTTGCCTAAAATGTCCGACAAGGAGCTCAGGGAATCGATCCCCTGGGAGCTCGAACAGTATATTCCGCAAAGTATTCATGAAGTGAACTACGACTATCAGGTCATACCCGGGGAGACGGCCGAGGGTAATATAGACGTTCTGATCGTTGCGGCCAAGAAGGACGTTACAAGCTCATATGTCTCAATAGTCAGAGAAGTCGGTCTAAACCCCGTGGTGGTCGATGTAGATGTCTTTGCCCTGGAGAATATGTACGAAATAAATTATCCGGACTCGGAGGGTCTCATTGCGCTCGTCAATATCGGCGCATCCGTGACGAACATCAACATTCTGAAAGACGGCGTTTCGATATTCACCAGGGATATTACGACCGGCGGGAACCAGTTTACCGATTGGATTATAAAGGACCTGGGGCTCGATTACGCGGAAGCCGAGAAGATTAAGTCCGATATTCGCGAAGGGGCAGCCGCACCAGAGCTCGAAACCCTTTCCCGCAACTTCAACGAGATGATCTGCGGAGAGATAAAGCGGACCCTCGATTTCTTCGCCTCGACTCTTTATACGAGCAAGGTCGGAAGCATACTGGTCGGCGGCGGCTCATCAAGGGTACCTGGGTTAATAGAAGTCCTCGCAGAATTGACCGAGGCCAGCGTCGGATTCATGAACCCGTTCAGAAATATTTTCTACGATAAAAACGAATTCGATCCCGAGTATATCGAGGCTATAGCCCCGAAAATGAGCGTCGTCATGGGTCTCGCCACCAGAAAGCCGGGGGATAAGTCATGATAAGGATTAACCTTATCCCCGAGCCGGAAAGAAAAGAGGTTAAGGGAACAGGTGAAATCTTCATTGGGATATGCGTCCTAGCGGCTTTGTTCGCCGCAATCGGGGCGATCCACGTATTGCAGGGGAATAGGATCGCGGAGGTTAACCGGAGGATTGCGAAGGCCGAGAAACGGATCAAGGAGCTCGAAATAGTCAAGAAGAAGGTCGACGAGTTTAAGGCCAAGAACGCCGAGCTCAACAGGAGAATCGAGATAATCAACGTGCTCGAGAAGAACCGGACCGGGCCTTTGTATGTGATGGACGCCCTTTCCCGCGCGATCCCCAATAAAGCGTGGATAGACGAATTTACGGAAAAGGGGTCGCAGACGAAGCTGGTGGGCATAGCGGATAACGAGTTCACGGTGGCCGATTTCATGCAGGCCCTCCAGACCTCTCCGTATTTCGTCGGCGTTGAGCTGGGCGTGATAAAGAAAACGGAGCTGCGCAAGCTCGACCTGAGGGCCTTCGTCATAAATACGAGGCTCGATTATGCCGGCAAGTCCAGGGCTCAGGAGAAGACGAAGGCGCCTGGAGCGCCAGGAAATAATCCCGAGCCGAAAAAGGCGGTGAAGGAATAATGGCCTTCCTGAAAGAATATGCGGAGAAACTGAACGAGCAGCCCCTTCATGTTAGAGCCGGCGTCCTGCTCCTGATTATGGCCGTGATATCCGTCGTCTACTGGTATTTTTTCTGGTCGCCCAGGCACGAGGAGCTCAATATCGCCGAAAACAAACTTCTTCAGCAGGAGACAAAAATCAGGGAGTACGAAGCGGTAGCGGCGGAGCTTCCAAAGTTTGAGAAGGAATACAAGAGACTTGAGAGAGAATTCCAGCTGGTCGCCCGCAAGCTGCCCAAGGATAAGGAGATACCGGCCCTGATCGACGGCGTGTATTCCGAGATAGCGGCCTCGAACCTCGAATCGATAATTTTCGCTCCGAAGCCCCAGGTCACCAAAGAGATATATGCCGAGATCCCGATAGAGATGGAGGTTATAGGCACTTACTTCAACCTCGCCGATTTCTTCGATCGGATTTCGAGGCTGCCGAGGATAGTGAACGTGAGGGACCTTCAACTCACTCGTAACAATATCCGTGGGGGCACCGTGCTCCTCAACGTTAAGTTTGACGTCGTTACGTTCAGGCTTCTGCCCGAGCAGGAGGCAAAGCCCGCGGACAATAAAAATATAAAGGGAAAGAAACGAAAGAAATGAACGTCTTAACGAATACGTTACGAGTCGGCAGAACAGCAGCGGGACTATTCCGATTATTCCTGGTACTGCTGATTGTCCTCACGTCATTGCGGGTGCTGAGCGCGCAGGAGGCGGAGGCCCCGGCGGACAACACCATGTCGCAGGGCCTGCAGGTAATTAAGGACGCCAGGGAGAATAAGCTCGAGACGCCCGAGGAGAGGGCCGGAAAGGCGGTGGGGGAAGAAGGCTCGGAAGAGGCCCCCTTGCCGGCCGATGATACCCCGGTTATGGCGAGCCCTGCGCCTTCTGGGAAAGCCGAACCCCTTACGGCCAGGGAAGAAAAGCCGCCTTATGACTCGACCGGGATGCGCGACCCGTTCAAGCCCTTTATTACGCTTGTCGATACTCCCTCCGCACCTTCCGTCGTGCTGCGCCCGCCCATTCAGAGGTACCCGTTGAACCAGTTCAGGATAGTGGGGATCGTATGGATCGGTGGGAAACCCCAGGCTATGGTCGTCGACCCCGAGGCGAATACCTATTTTCTTGGCGCAGGCGATAAGATAGGGAGCAGCGACGGGGAGATACTCGAAGTCAGGCAAAACGGCATTCTGGTGCAGGAAAGAAGGAAAATGGAGAATGTGTACGGAGAGGTAAAGATCGAAGTTAAGCAGTCTGTACTGGCATATCAGAACGATGAATAGGGAAATTGTATTCAGGAGGATGATTAAGTTAAGGAGGATGGACTAATGAGATCCCTGATAATAACAATCGCGCTCGTAACCTGCCTACTGTATCCGGGCCTTAGTGCTCGCAGCGGGCAGGCGAGGCAAATCTACTTCGATAGCGACACGCCGGAGGAGGCAACGGGAATCGCCGGTATGGCGCCGGTAAATAAAGCTTCGCCCGCCCTGTTCGCACAGGCCGTTACCGGTACGACCGCAGTGCCTCAGAATACGACGGTTGAGATGCCGAACCCTTCAGACGAATATAACCACATCGAGAGTATCGGTTTCGAGGTCCAGCAGGGGATGGGGATTGTGAGCATAGGGACGGCTTCGTCCGTACGGTACGAAAGGCTGCAGGACGAGGACAGGAAGGTAACTCTCAAGATTATGGACGCCATACTCGCCGACAAGTTCCAGGTCTCTCGTGACGTCAGTGATTTCGACAGCCCGATTAACTTCATATCTTCGTTCAGGGACCCGATCAAGCCGAACGACGTTATTTTAGTTATAGAGCTCAAGGAAGACGACGTGCCGGTGGATATCGGACAGAACGGCAACGTCGTTACGCTCAATTTCGGGGAGACGCGGGAACAGCTGAGAACGCAGGCGGAGAAGGGGGAAGTAGAGGTGGAAGTTAAGCCCGAGGACCTCTATGCGTTCGACTTCAGGCTTACCTCGATACCGGGCGCGACGAAGACATACAAAGGCCAGCTCGTCTCTTTCGATTTCAAGGACGCGGATATCAGGGACGTGCTCAGGATAATATCCGATATAAGCGGGCTTAACATGATAATCTCGAAGAACGTGGCGGGCACGGTCACGCTAAAGCTCACGAACGTCCCGTGGGACCAGGCGCTCGACGTGATCCTCGAGGACGCGGGGCTGGGCGCATTCATAGAAGGAAACGTGTTGAGGGTCGCCCCGCTGGGAACGCTGCAGGCGAGGCAGAAGGCGGTGAAGAAAGCGGCCGAGACAAGCGAGGAGCTTGAGCCCCTGATCACGAAGCAGAT
>CADEFK010000100.1 GCA_902826595.1 uncultured bacterium
CCTTCAGTATCGCGTCCTGCGCCGCCCTCTCAAATTTTATTTCCTTCGCTGCCATTGCTTGTGTGACCTCCTGAATTTTTGTTATTGACTGCTATTTATTCAATCCACTATAGCTAATATGTCTTCTTCCCTGAGTATGAGGTAATCCTCTCCGTCTATGCTTATGTCGATTGCCCCGTATTTATTGAAGAGCACTTTGTCGCCCTTCTTCACGTCGAGCGGCTTTTTCGTTCCGTCTTCGAGCACCCTCCCCGTCCCGACTGCTACCACCTTCCCTTCCTGCGGTTTCTCTTTCGCTGTATCGGGAATTATGATGCCGCCCTTGGTCTTTTCTTCGGTATCGAGTCTCTCTACTAAAACCTTGTCGTGCAGTGGCCTTACCTTCATTGCAAACTTCCTCCTTACAAGATTATTATATGAAATTTATAATTGGCTGGAATTAGCGTGTTTACTCTAATAAGCTTTCGTGCCGCGAATTAAAATAACCATCTCGACTGTTTTGTCAAGTGTAAACAATATATTGTACCGAAAGAAAATCAAAAATTAAAGGCATCTTACGGAATCTTGAAAATTAAACGCAAAAACGATATGTTAAAACCCTATGCCGGATGGAGCCAGACAGGCATCCGTCGAAGAAGCCCCCGGCGGTACCGAAATTACGAGGAGAACATTCGAGGGCAAGGGGATAAAACACTATAGTTAAACCAATTATTCTGACCGGAGTGATCAAGGCCTCCGACCCGGAAGCGCCCCGGAGGGCGGCCTCCGTCGTCGAAAGAGGCGGGGTCATCATATACCCGACGGAGACCCTTTACGGGATCGGGGCACTGGCGTCGAGTGAAAAATCCGCAGAGAAGGTCTTCGATATCAAAGGGCGGCCCCACGGCAGCCCCATTCCGGTATTGGGGAGGGATATAACGATGCTGGAGCGCCTTGTCGAATTTAATAAAACGGCCGCTTCGCTCGCGGAGGAATTCTGGCCGGGGCCCCTTACACTGGTATTGAAGGATAAGGGGAAGCTCCCTCCGCTTATAACTGCGGGCACTCGGAAAGCCGCGGTTAGGGTATCGGCTCACCCTTTTGTAATCAGGCTTTTTAATGAATTGGACAGTCCGGTCACCTCGACCAGCGCAAATCCGAGCGGCGGCCTCAACCTGCTCGAATTCAAGGAAATTTTCGACACGTTCAATGGCAAAGTTGAACTTATAATAGATTCTGGTAACATTCCGCCGTCGAAGGGGTCAACGGTGGTGGACGCGACGACGATCCCGCCCGGAATAATAAGGGAGGGAGACATAACCTTCCGTGATTTAAAGGAGTTTTTTTAATGCCGACGGTGAGAGGATTCAAGGGGATCAGGTATAATCCCGGCAAGGTCGAAGATTTCGGCGCAATACTGGCCCCCCCTTATGATGTAATAAGCCCCGGCGAGCAGGAAGAATTCCACGAGACGCACCCCCTGAATGTGATACGCCTCATCCTCCCCAAGGGTGAAGGGGATTCCAAATACGAACGGGCGGCCAAAATTTTCAGGGACTGGTTTCTCGACGACACGCTCATACAGGACGCGGAGCCGAGCATCTATCCCTATTATCAGGATTTTGAGGAAGGGGGGAAAACATTCACCCGCAAGGGCTTCATCGCACGGGTCAAGCTCGAGGATTTCTCCACAAAGAAGATCCTGCCCCACGAAATGACTTTCCCCAAACACAAACTCGACAGACTCAAATTGAATACCGCGTGCAGGGCCAATATGAGCCCCGTATTCTCGGTATACTCGGACCCCGAGGGGTCCGTAGAAAAGCTGATAGACGAGAGGCTTCCGGAAAAACCGCTGTTCGACGTCTTATACAAGGACGGTATAAGAAACAGGCTGTGGAAGATTTCGGACGCGGAGACCATATCGTTCATAACCGGGAAGATGGCCGAAATGAGTTTTCTTATCGCCGACGGCCATCACAGGTACGAGACCGCCCTCGAATACAGGAATATACAGAGGGGAATAAGGGACGGGGCCGGGGAAGAGCCCTTCGATTACGTGATGATGTTTATCGCGAGGGGGGAAGGAGAAGGCCTCATCATCAACCCCACGCACAGGGTGGTTAAAAACCTGGGTCAGTATACAAGCGACAGCTTTCTCGCGAAGCTCGCCGACGAGTTTACGGTTGAGAAAATGCCCTACAAACAGGGGCTTACGGACATAGGGTACGAAGAATTCACGGTGGTCACGAGGGATCCCGGGTACGTTTACCGGGTATCTTCGCCAAAGACCGCGCTTCCAGGCTATGCCAAGCTGGGCGTCATGCTCCTGCACGGCATAGTGTTTAAAAAAATCCTGAATGAGGAAGAATCCGGCATTTTCTATACGAAGTATCCGGACGAGGCCCTTGAGCTCGTGAGGAAGGGCGAATACGAGCTCGCTTTTATTCTCCCCGAACTCAGGGCAAGCGATATATTCGAGGTTGTAATGACCGGCGAGAGGATGCCGCACAAGACTACTTATTTTTACCCGAAGATACTCTCGGGCCTTACGTTCAATCCCCTCTGGTAAACCGTAGCGCTCTGTGTATTCAAAGCTCCACACCGGTGAAACGGTGCTATACCGGCCAAAATGCGATTTTCGTTAAATTACTTCGCCTCCGGCCCCAAATTGATTTATAATTTATCCGGCGTTAACGATCAGCATATAATCTTTACAAATCGATCCGGGTATTGCGGAGGGAGAAACACATGTCGGCTTTTCTCATACTGCTTGTAATAATCGCTCTGGTTGTCCTGGCATTCGTAGGGATATATAACGGGCTCGTAAGACTGCGGAACATGTGCGAGCAGGCGTGGTCCGATATAGATGTGCAGCTGAAACGGAGATACGACCTGATTCCGAACCTTGTAGAAACCGTGAAGGGCTACGCATCGCACGAAAAAGAGACGTTCGAGAAGGTCGTTCAGGCCAGGAACCAGGCGATGCAGGCCACCTCCCCGGCCGACAAGGCCCAGGCGGAGAACTTTCTGCAATCGACCCTGAAGAGCCTCTTCGCGCTCGCCGAGGCGTACCCGGACCTGAAGGCGAACCAGAACTTCATACAGCTTCAGACGGAGCTCGCCAATATAGAAGAGCAGATCCAGCTCGCACGCCGCTACTATAACGCCGTCGTGAGGGACTTGAATACCAAGATAGAGTCCGTTCCGAGCAACTTCGTCGCAAACATGTTCAATTTCCAGAAGAGAGAGTATTTCGAGCTCGAATCCGCCGAGGAAAGAAAGGTTCCTCAGGTGAGCTTCAGCTAGAAAAGTACACGTCTGAAGCGGACATTTTCCCGAATGAGCAGATTAACAACCCTGATATTATTGGTCCTCGCCTGCCTGAGCTTCTCGTTTTCAGCTGGTGTCCGGGCAGAGGTAATAAAGAATTTTCACTCGGAAATATCCATAAACCCGGACGGGACCCTTAATGTCCGTGAAGACATAGAGTACGACTTCCAGTACGCCGAGAGGCACGGAATCTACAGGGACATCCCTTACAAGTACGACTACGGCTACAAGAGGTACAGCATCAGGCTCGACGTGAGCCGCGTCACCGATTTTGACGGGGATCCGTACAAATACGAAGTCAGCAGCTCCGGAGGAAGTATCCACATCAGGATCGGCGATCCCGATACGACGGTGACCGGAGTGCACGGCTACAGGATCGAATATACGGTCAGGGGGGCGATAGCGTTTTTTGAAGACCACGACGAGCTGTACTGGAACGTAACGGGGGACGAATGGAGAGTCCCGATTATGAGAGCGGGAGCGGCGGTCTCTTTCGATGTAGAGACGAGTGAGGGCGTAGAGGCCGAATGCTATACGGGGGTGCGGGGCTCGACGGATAAGGACTGCAATCATAAAATTACCGCAGGAAAGGTAAACTTTCTGGCGACGAATTCTCTCTGGGCGGGTCAGGGGCTGACCATCGCGGTCGGACTGCCCGAAGGCTCGATCGAGGAACCGTCGCCGATGACCAAAGCGCTATGGTTCCTCTCCGACAACTGGTATTTCGGCCTCCCGTTCCTCACCTTTCTCGTTATAGCGTACATATGGAGCAGCCGCGGGAGAGACCCCGAGGGAAGGGGGGTGATCACTGTCAGATATGGGCCACCCAAGAACCTGACCCCCGCCGAAGCGGGTACGCTCGTCGATGAAAGGGCCGACATCCTCGACATCACATCCACGATAGTCGACCTCGCGGTGAGGGGATATCTCAGGATTGAAGAAACCGAGAGCACGAAATTCTATTTCTTTACCGACAGGGATTACAGGCTCTTAAAAACAAAAGAGCCGGGCCCGGGTGAATTAAAACCTCACGAAGAGAAGATTCTTTCGGGAATCTTCAAAGGTAAGGAAAAAGTCACGGTCTCAGGCCTAAAGGACAAATTCTACACCGAGCTGCCGCCCATTAAAAAAGCGCTCTACGGAGAGCTCGTCGGTAAAAAATACTTCCCGGCTGATCCGGAGAAGGTGAAGGGCATTTACAAGTGGATTGGAATAATAATTCTTATTTTGGCCTTTGTGCTTTTCAGCAATTTCCTTCTGAAAATCTCGATCGCCCTTTCGGGCCTCATCATCCTGATCTCGTCGAGATACATGCCGAGAAAAACCAGGGAGGGGACGCTCCTAAACGAAGAGCTGCTCGGGTTCAGGGAATTCATCGACCGGGCGGAGAAGGACAGGATCGAAGCCCTGGCAAAGGACGACCCGACGCTCTTCGACAGAATCCTTCCTTTCGCGCTCGTATTCGGACTCGAAGACAAGTGGGCCGATGCGTTCCGGGACATGTACAGGGAGCCGCCGTCCTGGTATTCCTCCCCCAATTATAGAAACTCTTTTTCGCCGAACACGTTCGTTTCCGACCTCGGCAGGAGCCTGGGCGTAATGAACAGCTCCCTCTCCTCAACACCGAGGAAGTCGGGCGGGAGCGGATTAGGCGGAGGGGGGTCGAGCGGAGGGGGGTCGAGCGGAGGGGGAGGCGGCGGAGGGGGAGGCGGGTCCTGGTAATTGCCGCCCGGTTCAGGGGAAACGGGATAATGCGACACCCCGTTTCACGCATCTAACAAGGCCTCCCGATCGATACGGGTCTCTATCCGCGAATCCGGATAGTCCTCCGACATAATAGTAATCAACCGTCATTATTAATAATATGCACCTGCAAAGATTCTCCCATTTTTAACCGGAATGGGATTATAATTTACTGGTCATAATACGATTGTTAGATTTGACAGCGAATATACATACTCATCAGGGGGGAATTGAAATCCGCAGGCAATAGAACGCGGCAGCAGAAGCGAATTCGTGTGAGGTGTGCGTGCCCGCATTTCATGACAGCCGTATAATCAAGACCCCTAACAAGCAATGATAGGGACCTTGGCTGCGACTGAAGCAGCTTGCCGATCCACTCGAATCCCGCACTGTTCAAAGTTTCTCATCCGTTAACTTAAAAGGAAGATAGAGAATGCAAGACAAGTCCAAAACAAGAAATGAGTCTAAAGAAAAAGCAAAGGTTATAAAAAAACGTCCGGACACACGCGACAAAGCGTTTTACCATCAACAGACATCATCCGAACCACAGTCCGGCCAGCTATCCTTATATAAATCATTTTATGAATTCAGCCCGCTCATGAACTTCACGATCGACAGAGAAGGCATAGTCAGAACCGTGAATTCAATCGGCGCGGAGCACCTCGGTTACTCAGTGGATGAGCTTGTCGGACATCCAGTCCTTAATGTTTTTCATCCCGAGGACAAGAGGAGCGTCGCCGCACAGCTCAAAAAATGCCTGAACAATCCGAACCGGAAACATACGTGGGAAATCCGCAAGGTGAAAAAAGACGGCAGCTTGATCTGGGTTCGCGAATACGCCGCGGCGACATTGATTGGAAGCGGGAAAACCTTCATAAACATAGTATGCGAAGACATAACGGATCAAAAGAACGCGGCGTTTTTGCTGAATACGGAAAACAAAGTGCTCGAGATGATCACGCGGAACTCATCATTGAACCGGACCCTCGATTACCTGTGCCGGGAAATAGAAATACAGTCGCCCGGAATGCTCTGTTCCTTCCTCCTCGTGGACGAGAAGGGAAAACATCTCAGGCAAGGCGCCGCACCGAGCCTGCCGAGGAGTTATATAAAAGCGATAAACGGCCTGCCGATAGGGCCAGGTATCGGCTCCTGCGGCACCGCGGCCTACACGAAGAAACCCGTAATAGTGAGTGATATCGATACAGACCCGCTGTGGGCTGATTACAGGGCCCTGGCATTAAAACACGGCCTCAGAGCCTGCTGGTCCACCCCGATAACATCGACCGAGAAGACTGTCCTCGGCACATTCGCCATGTACTACGATCACCGGCGTTCTCCGACTCCTCACGAAAAGAAGATTATAGAAATGGCAACGAACCTCGCCCGTATAGCGATCGAGAGGATGAAAGCGCAGGAATTAGCAAAGCGCTTCGGCGACATACTCGAAGAATCCCTGAATGAGATTTATATATTCGATGCGGAATCGTACAAGTTCCTCCAGGTGAATAAGGGCGCCAGACTCAACCTCGGATATACGTCCGACGAGTTTCTCGATCTCGACCCAACCGATATAAACCCGGACCTCACGCCGGACTTCTTCGGCAAAATCGAACCCCTGATTCCCGGCGACCGTAAAAAAATAAGGGTCGAAGGCGTGCACCGGCGAAAAGACGGCACCCACTATCCGGTCGAAACATATCTGCAGGTATCGGGCTTCAAAGGCAGGAAGGTATTCATAGCCGACGTTATCGATATAACCGACTCGAGAAAAAGGGAAGAAGAGCTGAGGGAGCACGTCGAGCTGCTGTCCAAAAAGAGCAGATATGAATCGATCGTCCGCGCAGTGACGGAGAGCCTGCACAAATCACTCGACTTGCAGGAAGTATTCGAAAACGCGGTGGATGCGCTGAACAAAAACGTGGAAGGGGCCAGCAACGTGGTTATTTTCGTAGTCGAGGGAAAGGATGCAGTATTAATGGCGGACAGGGGACACTCGGACTGGTACCTAGAGCGCGTAAGAAGAATTCCCTATCCCAAAGGCGCGACGTGGAAAACGATCCTGGAAGGAAAACCCAGGTATGTACCCGACACCGATGAAGACGACGCATTAGGCCCCGCCGGAAAAGAGCACGGGACGAAGAGCTATCTGTCCATGCCCATTCAGTCCGATGACATAACCGTCGGCTGCATACATATTCATTCTCAGGAAAAGAACCGGTTCTGCACAGAAGACCTCGATATGCTCCAGATCGTCGCCAGTCAGCTGGAATCGGCCATTAAGAACGCAAGACAAGCCGAGGCGCTGAAAAAGTCCGAGGAGGACATCAAACAAAAATTAGGCGAATTATCGAAGAAAAAAAGATACGAAGAAATCATCGGTACGATAACGAGGAGTGTTCACAGCTCGATAGACCTGCAGGAAGTCCTCGAGAACGCCATGGACGCCATGAACAAGAATATAGACGGGTCAGACAACGTCTCGATTTATTTCGTCGAAGGCAGCGAAGCGGTGATTAAGGCCCACCGGGGCTATCCCGAATGGTTTATCGGTAAAGTGAAGCGGATACCTTATCCAAAAGGCTTTACATGGAAAACAATAATAGACGGTAAGCTGATCTACAGTCCGGATATAGAAAGCGATACGGTCATAGGACAGGCCGGAAGAGACGTGGGAACGAAGAGCTACGCCTCCATGCCGATTAAATACGGCAAGAAAACGATCGGATGTGTAAATATAAATTCATTCAGAAAAAACGCGTTCAATAAAGAGGAGCTCAACCTCCTCGAGATGATCGCAGCCCAGATTGAGATCGCAGTCAATAACGCCCGGCAGGCGGAGGCACTCAAAGAATCCGAAGCGCGGTACAGGACGCTGTTCGATCAGACTCCTCTAGGCGTCTACACGTTCGACAAGAACCTTATTATTACAAATGCAAATGTGAGGCACGCGGAGATCATGCAGTCGTCACGCGAACAAAGAGTCGGCCCCGATATAAACGAACTCAATGGTAAATCATTTACTCACAGTCA
>CADEFK010000101.1 GCA_902826595.1 uncultured bacterium
CACAGGCAGACGATAAGGGACATACTGAACGAAATATCGAGGCTGGAACGCATAGTGAAAGGGCTCTTCCAGCTCGGGCATCCGAAGAGCCTCCAGCTCATCGAATGCACTCCGAATGATATCGTTGAGAGGGCGCTCAATCTTGTGAGCATGAAGGCGAAGGAGAAGGGAATAACGATCAGGAAGGACCTGGCCTGCGGGAACACCTTCTACGTAGACCACGAGCAGATAGAACAGGTCGTGCTGAACCTGCTCATAAACGGCATAGAGGCCACCGGGAGCAGCGGCGAAGTGCGCGTGGAGACGAGAACCAATAACGGGTCGGTCGAAATATCCGTTTCAGATACGGGCTGCGGAGTGCCTGACGACGAGATGGAGAGGATACTGCAGCCCTTTTATTCGACCAAGGAGACCGGCACCGGACTCGGCCTTGCTATTTCAAGCAGAATAGTGGAGGCTCACAAGGGGAAGCTCCATATAACGAGCCGGGTGGGGCAGGGCTCGACTTTCGTCGTGGAGATTCCGGGAGACTTGAACGTGGAGTTCGGACCGGAGGGCAAAGCCGCGGCGGGGCAGGCGGAGAATAACCTGAAGCTGAATTGACATGAAGTAATCGGAGAAAACCGGATTAACATGAGCTCACTCATACTTATCATCGAAGACGAAAGGCTCCTTTGCAAGCAGCTGCATAAGGCGCTTACACAGGAAGGCTATTCCGTCATATCCTCCTATGAAGGAAGGGAAGGGATCGACCTCGCGAAGAGGGAGGACCCGGACCTCGTGCTGCTCGACCTCAAGCTTCCCGACACGGACGGTCTCGAAGTGCTCAAGGCGTTTTCGAGATGGGAGCGCCCGCCTACCACGATCATGATGACGGCCCACGGGAACGTGGAAGTGGCGGTCACGGCCATCAGGGTGGGGGCTTACGACTTTATCGAGAAGCCGTTCCCGCTCGACAAGCTTAAAGTGATGGTCCGGAACGCACTGAAGACGAGCGAGCTCAAGAACAGCATCAGCGCGGCCGCGACGCGGGCCCAGGAAAAATACGGGTTTGAAACCCTGATCGGTACGAGCCCCTCCATAATCGAGTTAAAAAAGCTGTTCAAGAAGCTGACGGAATCCGACCCCCGTACTATCCTCATCACCGGCGAAAGCGGGACGGGGAAGGGTCTTGCCGCGAAGATACTCCATTACAACGGAGTGAGGAAGCAGGGCCCGTTCATAGAGATAAACTGCGCCGCGATACCGGAGACGCTGCTCGAAAGCGAGCTCTTCGGGCATGAAGCCGGCGCGTTCACCGACGCCAGGAAGATGAAGAAGGGCATCCTCGAGCAGGCGGACGGGGGGACGGTGTTCCTCGACGAGATCGGGGACATGAGCCTCTCACTCCAGGCCAAGCTCGTCAAGGCCGTCGAGGAGCGCTCGTTCAGGAGGTTAGGGGGCAACAGGGATATAACGGTGGACCTCTCCGTAATCGCCGCCACGAACCACGACCTCAAGTCCCTCGTAAAGCACAGCGAGTTCAGGGAGGATCTGTATCACAGGCTTAAGGTGATAAGCTTCGAAATGCCGTCCCTCAGGGGCAGGAAAGAGGATATCCCCGTGCTGACCGACCATTTCGTCGCATTTTTCAATACCGACCTCAGCAAGAATATTACAGTCGTTCCGGAAGACATAAAGAGTACGTTCATGAACTACAACTGGCCCGGGAACGTGAGGGAGCTCCGGAGCACTATAGAGAGGGCGGCGCTCCTGAGCGAGGACGGGGTCCTGAATCCGAAATACATAATGCTCGAAGAGGGGGAGAGTCTCAAGGTGCAGAATTCCGAAGACAAGATGGTCATAGACGTGCCTATAGAGGAAGCCTCTTTATACAAGATAGAAAAGAAAGTCATAACCAAGGCGCTCGACCTCAACAACTGGAACCAGACCAGGACTGCCGAGATGCTGGGCATCACGCGCGAAGTGCTCAGGTACCGTATGAAGAAGTGGGGGCTCCTCAGCTGAGGCGCCTACTCTGCCGCCCTTCCCGGTCGAAAACAATTAAACCTTGAAACCCTTTTGCCGTAGAAAGCGTATATATATACTATAAGCTCGGCCGGGATTGTTTTATCCCGCGGGCCTGAGCGTTCCCACTGGAGAAATAGATGAGAAAATATTCGTTCATACTGATTTCGTTACTCGTGTTATCGCTTGCGGGCGCGGTCCGCGCCGGGGAAAACGCCGGCACAGCCAAGGCTCAGGATGCTAAATATGAGACGGCTACTTTCGCCGGGGGGTGTTTCTGGTGCATTCAGCCGCCCTTCGACAAGCTCGAAGGCGTAGTCAGCACGACCGTCGGCTACACAGGCGGGAAGGAAAAGGACCCGACATACGAGCAGGTTTCTTACGGGAAGACGGGGCACACGGAGTCGATAGAGATTATATTCGACCCCGATAAGGTCACCTACGAGAAGCTGCTCGAAGTATTCTGGATGAATATAAACCCCACGGACTCGGACGGTCAGTTCGTCGACAGAGGCAAGCAGTACAGGCCCGGTATTTTCTATCACGGGGAAGCCCAGAAAGAGGCGGCCGAGGCGTCGAAGGACAATCTCGATAAATCGGGCAGGTTCGATAAGCCCGTCGTGGTCGAAATAGTTGAAGCGACGGAGTTCTATCCCGCGGAGGACTACCATCAGAAGTTTTACCAGAAGAGTCCCGTCAGGTATAAATCCTACCGGTGGGGCTCCGGCAGGGACCAGTTCATCGAGAAATACTGGGGCGAGGCCGCGCTCAGCCACTGATGAAACCCGGTGATATTTTATTCCGCGCCGAGTATAATATTACTGTTGAAGAGACTGCTCACCATAACGGCAGTCGTTATGTTTCTCTGCGGCTGCGGAAAAAATAACGAAATCGTTTACGTCCTCGCGAACGACTCCTACAGATGCGAGGACTTCGATGTGATCAAGGAAAAGATGGTGGTGCTCATTAACAGGGCGAGGGCGCAAAGCAGGAACTGCGGCTACAAGATATACACGCCCGCCGGGCAGGTCACGTGGAACCCAACTCTCGCGAGGGCGGCCCTCGACCATTCAGTCGACATGGCGACAGCCGATTTCGTGAGCCACAGCGGCTCCGACGGGAGCCACGTGGACGAGAGGGTGGAGGAGCTCGACTACTCGTGGACGAGCGTCGGCGAGAACATATCGGCCGGCAGGGAGAGCTCCGAAGAGGTGGTCGCGGCGTGGCTCCTCAGCCCTGAGCACTGCGAGAACGTAATGAGGGCGAGCTTCACGGAGATAGGCGGCGCTTGCTTTCACAACAAGGACACCAAAAACAAGACCTACTGGACCGTGGTTTTCGCCTCTCCCGACGAAGGGGCGCTCAAGAGGGCTAATCTTCGAGAATAGCAATAGGTCTGACCCAACCGGCGCTCGCGTTTAGAATCTTGATCGGCGGGCACGAGACCGTAAACCCGTAAGGGGGGAGGAGGTCCAGGTTAGTGAGCTTTTCTATCTGGCAGTATTCCCTTTCGATACCGGCGAAATGCGCCCCCCAGATGACGCTTTTATCCCCCGTACGCTTGAATTCCTCCACCATCGCCTTAAAAGGCCTGTCCCACCCCGCGGAGTCCGTCCCCATCACCTTCACACCCTGAGAGGCGAGCCAGAGCGTTGACTCTTTCCCGAGGCCCGGGAACTCGGACCAGTATTCCTTCGTCCCCCAGAGTTTATCGGCTCCTGTCATGACGAGGACAATGTCGAAGGATTTCAGCTCATATCCCGTTTCGCCGAGCGACTTTTTCAGATCGTCCGTAGAGATCAGCTCTCCGGGCTTCTTGTGCCTCATGTCTATCACCACCCCGTCCCCGTAGAACCATTCCACCGGCAGCTCGTCGATTGTCTTCGCCTTCTTACCCTCTGATATAGGGTGATAGTGCCAGGGCGCGTCCATGTGAGTGCCCACGTGCGTGCCGAGCGTCACGTACTCGTTCGCCCAGCCGAGTCCTCCCGGCAGGTCTCGGCGTCCGCACTCGAAACGCATCATCATGTATTCCGCCGTGTCCTCGTGCTTTTCGTAGGTTATCTCTAGCCTCTGGTGCTCGGGGCCAGGGGCCGGCTCGACCGTAATGCCGAGGTCTATAATTCGTCTTCGGGGGGTCATACGGCTATTATATTTAAGTTCCGGGATTTATGAAAGTATTTATAGTCTGGAGATAATTTATGAAGTCTTATTTTACGGTAAAGGGGGCGTGGATTCGTACCGCACCATTTCTGTCCGCCTTAGTTTTGGCTGGATTCAGGAATAGTGGAATAAAGAAAAAAGGGGGCCGGCACCAGGAGTGCCCGCCCCCTTTGAAGCGTTTAAATTAAAATGTTCTAGATTTTAAGCGGCAACTTTCCTTCTTCTCATAATCATAAATCCCGCTATTCCCAAAATGGCGGCCATTGATATAAGACCCCATTCCGAGAGAGTCGGGATATTGGTTGTAGGTATACGGCTATTGATAAAGGTGCAGTCAATATCCCCTGTCGAATTACATGTTACATCGACGGAATTATCATTCACGGACTCGTTAAAATCAGCATCTCCATCACAAACGATACTGTCTAGCGACCATTGATCCGGAACGAATTCTGTGATTGTGAAGATCGTGCCGAGAGGTAAGTCGTTAAAGGGTATGCTTTGCCCGTCACTCAGATCAAAATTTTGATCCAGCTTGCTGGAGACTAAATTGAATTGAAACTCCGTATCGCCGCCTTCGGGCGCTTCTAATTCAATCGTGATATTACAGGTCTCCTCGACTATCTCTCTGTTTGTATACGTGCATCTGGCGGAACCGTTAAGTATGCAGACCGCGAAAACAAGATTACCGGATCTTACTCTCTCGAAGTCTTCCTGAAACTGATCCGGTATGGCCGCCGGCGGCTGAGTAACGTCCAGAACTGCAGGTGAATCGCAAACTAAGCTATCCAACTCCCATCCCTGAGGCGGAAGCTCCGCGATAAAAGTTCCCGATAGGAAAGGTACAAAGAAAGTGGTTTCATTTGAGTTGGGATCGGTCAACGAAAATATATCGAACACGGGCGGCCGAAGCAGAGGCAGGGTTAACCTCAAAAACGGGAACTCGGTGTTGTCGGCGGGAATTGCATCTTTTTCTACGGTTATTTCACAATCAAGCCTGCAGCCGGTGCAGCCATCTGGAACGGCGTCGTTGCCATCGTCGCACTCCTCGCCAGCCTCGGGTACCCCATCGGGCGCACCGCCTACACATAACGAATTCTGCGCATTTGACTGATGAGATATAAAAACCGATGATATCAAAAGGAGCAAGATGATAAAAATAGTTGTATTCAGTTCGAGCGAAATTTTATATAAACGGATCGACATAATCACCCTCCTTTAAACTGAATTGCCAATTGTTTCGTTGTACGAATAATACCATTATCCGTGCTGCTTTTCCATCTTTAAATCCGACTCTGCGACGCCGATATGCCATCCCCTGATAAGGATGAATACAGTCAGCGTGAAGGCAGTTAAAAAATGGATGAATCTTATGAATTCGACAAAGCAGAAGAAGAACTTGAAAGCGGGCCAAATTTGTTAATATCATTATGTAATGAGGAAAATTGAATATAGGCGGTTAGGGACGTCCGAGCTGTTCGTTTCCCCCGTCGGGCTCGGGTGCGTACAGTTCAGCGGGCGGAAAGGTTTATCGGGGCTCCTCTGGCCGCCCCTGGGCGCTCAAGAGATAAGGGAGATTGTGAGGGTGTCGGTCGCGGGAGGAGTGAACTGGTTCGACACGGCGGAGCTCTACGGGTGGGGGGAATCGGAAAAAGCCCTCTCCCGCGCGCTCGGGGAATTGAATATCCCGAGGGAGAGCGTGGCTATCGCCACCAAATGGTGGCCTGCCCTGAGGAGGGCGGGGTCAATAGGGAAGACCATAGACGACAGGCTCCGCTATCTCGGTACGGACTACATAGACCTCCATCAGATACATAACCCCTTTTCCGTCTCCCCGGTCGGCTCGCAGATGAGGGAGATGGCGAAGCTCGCCTCGAGCGGCAAGGTGAGGTACGCGGGGGTGAGCAATTTCTCGGCCGACAGGATGCGTAAGGCGCATCTCGAGCTTTCACGCCTCGGCCCCGCCCTTGTGTCGAACCAGGTGAATTACAGCCTGCTCAGGAGAGAGATAGAATCGAACGGGGTGATGGAGGCCGCGAAGGACCTGGGCGTGAGTATCATCGCATACTCGCCCCTTGCGCGGGGGTTGCTGACAGGAAAGTTCCACGACCGCCCAGAGACCCTCAGGGAGAGGAATTTTTTCAGGAGGTTCTACAGCTCTCTCAACGAGACAAATCTCGAGAGAACGAGGCCCGTCGTGGAGGCCCTCAGGACGGTCGCCGAGAAATACGGCGCGACGCCTTCTCAGGTTGCGCTCAACTGGCTCATGAATTTCCACGGTGAGTGCGTAGTAGTCATTCCCGGCGCGACGAGCCCGGCTCAGGCGGGGGACAACGCGGGTGCGATGGATTTCAGGCTCTCCGTGGACGACCCTTCATATCTCGACGAGGTCTCTGCAAAATTCAGATTCAGGGATTGAAGCCCTCCGCGTCAGGCCTCTTCGCCCGGGCCTAAGGCTTCCGATACCGCCGAGAGTACTGCCTCATGTATGAGGCCGTTCGTTCCGACTATGCCTTTGTTGCCCGAAAGTGTCCTGCCCGGGGAGAAGTCGAGCTCTTTGCCGTTTATGTCCGTAACGATCCCGCCCGCTTCCTCGACTATTATAGAGCCCGCTGCGTGGTCCCATATCTTCTCGACGTAGCCTTTCTTCGTCGGGAGTCTCAGGTAGATGGACGCGTCGCCCCTCGCGAGGACTGCGTATTTGCACTGGCTGTCTATTCTGATCGGGGGGGCCGTCACGCCTAGCAGATCCGCTATGCGCGCGGAATCGCCGTGAGAGGAATGGGCGGATTCGACCGACTCGCAGAAAGGCGCGTTTTTCGTGTCGCTTATGTCCGAGACCGCTATTCGCTTCGGCGTATTGTGCTCGAGAGGGCGCATCGACGAGCCTCCTCCTCTCACCGCTGTGAGTATGCAGCCACGGTTCGCATGGGGATATTCGAGGTCGAGCGGCAGGCTCGGGCATCCGAGAACCCCGAGCACAACGCGGCCGTCCTCTATCAGCGCGAGGGCCACCGCGTACTGCTCGCCCCTCAAAAATCCCTTCGTCCCGTCAATAGGGTCGAGCGTCCAGAACCTGCCGTCCTTTCCCCCGCCGTAGTTCCCCGCGTCTATCGCCGAGAGGAGGCCCTTTTCGTCGATTCCCGGGAGTATTTCGGCCGTGTATTCGAGTATGCGGGCGGCCAAGGCTTTTCCTCTCTCCGATCTCAATTCGGAGGAATCCTCTTCGGCCGCGATCGGGATATCGGGGAACGATTTCCTGAGCTCGTGACATATTACGGCCTGCGCGCCGAAGTCGGCGATGGTGACCGGGGAATCGTCTTTCTTCCTTACTGTCTCTTCCGATACGAGAGAAGACTGCACACTTATAGTGAGCCCGCAGGCCTTTCTCACGGCTTCGACGGCTACTTTGAGCTCGGATTCGTAATTCATATATCACTCCCCGGGTGTAAGAATTCCAAGGAGTAACATTTTACCATCTATATCGCCGCTCAAAACCCCGGCTGTTTTTTCAGGAGGAGGAACCCGCGTCTTCGCTGGAGGGAGAAGAGAGCGAACCCCGCTATGTCGTGGGCCGCGTGCACGGCCATAACGACCGGGAGAGAATCCGTGTAGAGATATATCGCTCCGAGTAGGACCCCCTCCCAGAACGCCCAGGGGGAAAAGAGTACCAGGCGTTTATTCCTTATGATATGGAATAAGCCGAATATTAGTGCCGATGCGATGACCGCGTAATTGGTATCGAAATGAAGCGTCTCGATCATGTACTGGAGGAGTACGCCCCGGAAGAACATCTCCTCGCTCGCGGCGAGGAGGCCTCCCGCAAGTATCGCGTACCTGCTCTGATGGCTGAAATATCCAGCCAGCTCC
>CADEFK010000102.1 GCA_902826595.1 uncultured bacterium
GATGAGTTACATTTATGTGAATGCCTCTGCCCGGAAAGAGAACTCTGGTTAATACAATCGTCCTCCTTCTCGCCTTCCTGCCCCCGCTTACGGCTCCAGCCGAGGAGGTGCTCAACCTGGGACCTCTCCTCTACATAGACAGGGACGAGGCGTCGGGCACGAAGTCTATCGACGCGCTCGGCCCGTTCATCTCGTACAAGAAGACCCCTGAAACGGTGGAATACGGCTTCAGACCTGTCTTCTACAACTACCGCGACTACGCGAAGGACCGCTCCGGGTTCGATTTCCTCTACCCGCTAATGACGCACCGCACGTTCGAGGGGGACACCAAGTTCCAGCTCCTCGAATATCTTTTCTCCTACAACTCCGACTTGAGGCCGAGCGGGTTCAGGGAATATAGCTACATGCTCTTCCCTTTCGTATTCGGGAGGAAGGACGAGGATCCAAAGAACAGCTACTTCGCGCTCTTCCCCATATACGGCAAGGTGCGGCACAAGTTCGGGAAGGACGAGATAAATTTTTTCCTGTTCCCTCTCTTCCTCCAGACGAGGGAAGGGGGCTCGACAAACAACAACTTCCTCTGGCCTTTCATCGGGGCCTATTCAGGCGGAGGCGTCACGGGCGGGAGGTTCTGGCCCCTCTACGGATATAGAGGAAAGGAGGGCGATTTCGAGGACGAGTTCGCGCTATGGCCCGTATACATGCACCGCGAGAGGGACTTTTACGGCGAGAAGCTCACGTCGACGGCGGTCCTGCCGTTTTATTACGGCACCGACGCCCCCGGCAGGAAGCAGAGGACTTACCTCTGGCCCTTCGTGAACGTCATCGACGATACGAACAAGGACGTGAGGAGGTGGGACATCCCCTGGCCCCTGATTACCTTTTCGAGGGGCTCCGTGCACACGAACAGGGTCTTCCCTTTCTACTCGCGGAGGCTTGAGGACGACTACGAAACAGGGTTCGTGTTGTGGCCGACTCTCGGGTACAAGAAATACGTATTCAAGGACTACATGAGGACCAAGAGGACGTTCGCGCTCTTCATATTAAAGGACACGACCGATACACCCTTGAACGAGCGGGGCCGGAGCGCGAAGTCCGTCCATTTCTGGCCGCTCTTCAGCTACAGGACGACCCCCGACGGCGTATCGACCATGCACTTCCTGTCTCTCATCGAGACGTTCCTCCCCGACAACCCCCCGAGGGAGAGGAACTGGTCCCCGTTCTGGCAGCTCGCCGTGTGGCGCATGGACGCCGAAGGGAACCAGACCTCGTCCATATTGTGGAACACGATCCGGACCGAGCGCACGAAGGACAAGGTAAAGTTCGAGCTCCGTCCTATAATACCGGTGCTGTCGTTTGAAAAGTCCGAGGAGAGGTCGAAGTTCTATCTCCTGGGCGGGCTCCTGGGTTATAAGATAACGCCCGAAAAAAAGACCCTGCGCATTCTCTTTATTCCTGTTAATATTTCTAAAACGAAGCCCGGCGAGATACCGGACGGCAGCGGCGGAGGATAAACGCGTTGAACGGCGTGATGTCATTTTTCAAGGTTACGGGCGGTCTGGTGAGCCTCCTCATGGAGACACTCTACTGGTGCAAGGCCGCGCTCAAGAACACCGACAAGATATCGGACCAGCTGCTGGTGATCGGATACCAGACGCTCCCCGTGGGGGCGCTGATCGCGCTCTTCTCCGGCGGAGTGCTCGCGCTCCAGGCCGGGCCCACCCTCGCGCGCCTCGGCATAGAGGAGAACGTAGGCGGGCTCGTCGGACTCTCTCTCGTAAAGGAGCTCGGCCCCGTCATGGCGTCGATACTGATCGCGGGCAGGGTGGGCTCGGCAATGACCGCCGAGCTCGCGTCGATGAGCGTATACGAGGAGATAGACGCGCTCAAGACGATGGACATCAACCCTGTCAGATACCTCGTCATGCCGAGGTTCATAGCGACCGTGCTCGCGCTCCCGGTCCTCGTCATATACATGGACGTCATAGGGTGGTTCGGGGGCGCGGTCGTCTCTGCCATAAACCCGGAGGTCCAGCTCTCGTTCAGCGTTTACTACAGGAACCTCGCCGACCTCGTGGACTTCACGGCTTTTTGCAACGGGCTCATAAAGGCGGGGATATTCGGGGTGATAATATCGATCGTATGCTGCTACGTCGGGCTCAAGACCAAGGGCGGGCCGAGGGAGATAGGGACTGCGGTCACGAAGGCCGTGGTGCTCTCGTTCGTGCTCGTGCTCGTCTTCGATTATTATGTTACGAGGATTTTGTTATTCTTCGGTTTGGATTAGACTAATGGACATGCAGGAAAGCGCAGAGAAGAAAGAGAGAGGGGGCGATTCCGGGAACGGCAGGGGGATGGGGAGCGTGCTCCTCGGCTACCTGAAGTCCGCGCGCGTCGGCGTTTCGATCAGGGGGCTCAGGAAGTCCTTCGGCGCGAACCACGTGCTCAAGGGCATCGATCTCGAAGTATCCCCCGGCGAGACGGTGGTGATACTCGGGAAGAGCGGGACGGGGAAGAGCGTGCTTCTCCGCCACATCATAGGTCTCGAAAAGCCGGACGCGGGCATGATACTCATCGGCGGCGAGGACATAAACGACCCTGATTTCAAAAAGGGCCACGTCGTGTCGATGGTGTTCCAGAGCTCGGCGCTCTTCAACTCGCTCACGGTCGAAGAGAACGTGGGGCTATATCTCAAGGAGCACAAGGTGTTCGACGACGGGAAGATACGCAACCTCGTCTCGAGCGCGCTCGAGATTGTCGGGCTCGAAGGGAAGGAGAGTATAATGCCCTCTATGCTCTCGGGAGGAATGAAGCGGAGGGTCGCCACGGCGCGGGCGCTGGTCATGAACCCCGACCTTATACTTTTCGACGAGCCTACTTCGGGGCTCGACCCGATGATGACGCGCACCGTAGGGGACCTCATCTGCGACCTCAAGGACAAGATAGAGATTACGCAGATAGTGGTCACGCACGACATAGACCTCGCGTTCTACGTCGCCGACAGGCTGGCTATCCTGAGCGAAGGCAGGATAATAGAATACGGCACGCCCGAGGACATAAGGTGCTGCAAGGACTACGCCGTTCAGGAATTCATCACACCGCAGTTCGAGCAGCCGAGGAGGTAATGGCGGATGAACAAGCATGTTAAAGTCGGAATATTTTTCGTGGTGGGCCTTCTGATACTCCTCGCGGTATTCGACTTCGTGGGAGACATACCGTGGTTCGGAAGCGATTACAGGCTGAGGACGTATTTCGAATCCGTGGACGAGCTCCGGGAAGGGAACCCCGTAAAGCTCGAGGGGTACGAAATAGGGAAAATTTCAAAAATAAGACTCGCCGACAGAAAAATCGAGGTCGAGATTGCGGTCAGGAAAGGCAGTAACGTCAAGACCGACTCTCTGGCCACGATAAAGCTCACGAGCCTCCTGGGCACGAGCTATGTCAATCTCACCTTCGGAAGCCCGGAGAGCCCCGTAGCGCCCCCCGGCACGGTGCTGCCGAGCGAAGAGCCGACGGATATAAACGAAATACTCGTTAAGGTCGATTCCGCCGTGAGCTCTGTCGAGTCCGCGCTCGGCGCTTTCGACGTGCTGGGGGACAACAAGGAGCAGCTCACGAGCATCGTGAACAACCTCGACTCCGTCCTCGCTGGTCTCGAGAAGGGCGAGGGGACGTTCGGCAAGCTCCTCAAGGACGAAGCGCTCTACAATGACGCGAAGGGCGTATTCTCGAACGTGAACGACATTACGGCGTCTCTCAAAGCGGGCAAGGGCACGCTCGGTAAGCTGCTCAACGACGACACGCTCTACGCGGACGCCAAGACAGCGCTCTCGGGACTCGGCCGCGTTTCGGAAAAGCTAGAGAACTCGAAAGGGACGATAGGCAAGCTCCTTAACGACGACACTCTCTACAACGAGGCCACCGGGGCGGCCACCAACCTGAACGAGATACTCGAGAAGATAAATACCGGCAAGGGCACCCTCGGGCAGCTCGTGAACGACGACAAGCTCTACAGGGACGCACAGGACACGCTCCTTAAGGTGGACAAGAGCATAGACACCCTCGACGACCTCGCGCCTCTGGGCGTATTCGGCACCGCGCTCGGCGTCGTGACGCTCTTTTAGGCGCAGAACCTGCGCTCGTACACGATTCTTCCGAATCTCCTCTACCTTACCATTCCTGTCATTCCCGAGTGCTTTTATCGGGAATCCAGTCTTTTAACTGTAGGAGTGGGTTCCCGGGTCAAGCCTGGGACAGGGATATGTTTTTTCTGTCATTACGAGCGCAGCAAAGCGGAGCGCGGCAATCTCCGGCCCATTCCAATCTCCTGAGTCGGCAGTCACGGAAGTTGATTAAAATTAATAACAATCTCTATTGTTTGATATACACCTGTATGATATGATGACTGTATTTCGATGTGCGTGTATGAATTCAAATGAAGGAGGAGAGTTTATGAGAAGCATTTACATATTCATATTATTCACTGTTCTGCTAATATCGTCTTATGCTTATGCGCAAATACCTTCCTGTGTTTGCGATACCGAGGAATTGCCGAACGGTAATAGCGGCGACGAGATCGTAGATATACTTTGCCCCGGCGGCAACCTTGCGGCGGGCAATGAATCGGTCGTGACTCAGGAAGAAGTTCTGATTATCAGGCCGGGGGGTGAAAAACTGGAGCTGGGATATGAAGTAAATATTGAGGAAGTTGAAGGCGGCGATAAGTTTTGTGCAATATTTGAAGATACAGTAGGGGATTTAGGGTTCAAGCTTTCCGACGAAGAATACGAAGATTGCAGGCAGCGTTTGATTCAGGGATGCAACTTGAACCGAACCACTGACATCCCGACGCTTTCGGAGTGGGGCATGATAGCGATGGCCGGTGTCCTGGGGATGATCGGGATATTTGTCGCTTTTCGCAGAAGGAAGGCGGCTGCGTAAGCTGAATATGTGATATTAAAATGTAATATAACAAAAGGGAGCTTCGGCTCCCTTTTTTGTTCAGTAGTCTAAATCTGTCATTGCGAGTCCTTCGACTTCGCTCAGGATAAACTCCGCGCGGCAATCTCATGATTAAAACCAGATCGCCACGGCTATAAGACAGCCTCGCGATGACAGGAAAGAGGTGTCATTCCCGGCACCGATCGGGAATCCTCCGGGTCTGATTCGCATCAGCGGGTAAAAATCCCGTAAAACTATTTGCAATTGCGAATAAACCTCTTGACAAACACCCGTTTTTCTGATTAATTTATATATCTAGGATGAACGCGCCTCAACGAAACGCTTATCGGGGATTTGAGGATAAGACAATGATTGCAGGCGGTTTACAGGCTTCCCGCAATACCGGCCTATTTTCTAATTTCAGTTATAACATATATCTTCGCAATTCGAAATATTGTAAGCTAACGCGGTACAGGGAGTTATAGAACAGCGAAGAATACTATGCGGCGCGAGGATAGCTGCACAAAGGAGCAAGGAGACGAATCATGGGACTCAACAGGAGCTTTATAGGTAAGGAATACGAGCCGTCGGTGCACGTGGTGAGCACGGAGGAAGTGATAGACTACGCGTGGGCCATAGGGGCGAGGAACCTCAGTTATTTCAATTACAACGGCGCGTTTAATTTCAGCCACGAAAGCCCGGCCGGCATGGCGCCCCCGAGCTACGCGGTAACGTACGAGCTGCCTATGCTAGAGCAGGTATGGAGCGACCCCGAGCTTCACGGGGGCGCGGAGCAGGCGAAGAAGAACGTGCTAATGCTCGTGCACGGCGACCAGTCGATGAAATTCTACAAGCCCATCAGGCCCGGCGACAAGCTCACGTTCAGGACGAAGGTCGTCGATATTGAGGACAAGGGCTCGGGCGAGCTGCTCAAGATAAACGTGCTTACGACGAACGGCAATGGAGAGAAGGTGGTCGAGTCCGATTGGGGCCTCTTCATAAGGGGCGTCGGCAGCGGCGAGAAGCCGAAAACGGCTCCTTCCAACGGTCAGCCCGGGAAAGAAGCCGCTCCTGAGCCGGCCATAGCGTTCAGGGACATAATCAGGATCCCGGCCGACATCACGTACAGGTATTCGAAGGCGTCAAACGACATGAACCCGATACACATAGACGAGCAGGTGGCCAGGGAAGCGGGACTGAGCGGCATAATAGTCCACGGCCTCTGCACGATGTCCATGACGATGAGGGCGATAATAGAAAGCTACCTCGACAGCGACCCGTCGAAGCTTAAGTCCCTAGGGGTCCGGTTCACCGCCCCCGTATATCCCGGCGACACGATAATAGTCGACGGATGGGAGAAGGGGAGGGAGAACGGGCACGTGGTGCTCGGCTTCGACGTAACGAGAAAGAGCGACAACGTTAAAGTGATAAAGGGCGGTACGGCGGAAGTAGAGGTCTAGCGCTGCCTTAACTTGCTTTGATGAATGATGAGTGACGAGCGGCGGCAGCCAGGAGCCGCCGCTTTTTTTTATGCTGTGTGAAGGCTCCACGCCATCCGGCCCTCGGCTTCGTCTTCAGGCGTTTCCCCGAATATTCTCTTTTCTATGAGTCCGAGCATCTCCGGTATGGCGTCCTTTTCGCGGGCCGAGATAAGCGGGGCCGAGTAAGCCCTGCCGAGCCTCCTCGCCGTGTCGGCCGGGGTCTTGTCGGCCTTGTTGAGCACTGTCATACGGGGTATGGATTCGTATCCCGTCTGAAGGAGTATCTTGTTGACTGACTCTATTCTCTCGTCCACCATCGGGTCGCTCGCGTCGGCTACGTGAAGCAGGAGCGACGAGCCCCCGAGCTCCTCGAGCGTCGCACGGAACGCGTTCACGAGCTCCTTCGGGAGGTCGCTTATGAACCCCACCGTGTCGGTTATCAGTATCTCCCGCCCGCCGGGGAGCATGATCTTTCTCGTAGTGGGGACGAGTGTCGAGAAGAGCTTGTTCTCGACGATGACGCCGCTCCCCGTGAGCGCGTTAAAGAGTGTCGATTTCCCGACGTTCGTATAGCCTATGAACGTGACTGTGGGTATGCCCGTCTCCTTCCTCTTCTCGCGTGTCCTCTCGCGCCTTTTGCTGAGCTGATTGATCTCGTTTTCGAGGTTGTCTATCTGCTTCCTTATCCTTCGCCTCTCCTCTTCGAGCTTCTTCTCACCCGGGCCCCTCGTCCCGATACCGCCTCCGAGCTGCGAGAGCTCGACTCCGTGCCCCACGAGCCGGGGCAGGTTGTATTTGAACTGGGCGAGCTTTACCTGGAGCTTTCCCTCGGCCGTAGACGCGTGCCGGGCGAATATTTCCAGAATGAGCTGGGTCCTGTCCATGACGACGAGGTTCGTCTCGTCCGTTATGGACTTCACCTGGGCCGGCGTGAGCTCGACGTCGAATATGATCTTCTCGGCCCCGACCTGCTTCGCCGTGAGTATCGCTTCCTGCAGCTTTCCTTTTCCGATCAGGTACCTCGGATCGGGGATCTTTCTTGTCTGTATGACCGTGCCGAGGACGGCCTTGTCAGCCGACCTGGCGAGGGATTTCAGCTCTTCGAGCGATTCCTCCGCCTCCGAGCGGTATTTCGTCGAGAACCCGACGAGCAGCACGCCTTCCCTGCCTTTCGCGCCTCCCTGCTCGTAGTACGACTTCTCGAGGCTCTGCTCGATGTCCCTTATCAGCTCGTCGCAATTGACGTCTACCTGTCCGAGGTCCCTGTATTCCTCGAGCCGCCATTTGCTGCCGTTGTGGTTGGGCGGAAGCACGTGCGCGAGATAAAATCGTCCTGGGTCGCCGTCAGGTCTCACTTCGAGGAGCCCCATCATATCGAGGCGCTCGTTCACGAGCGTCACGAGGTCGTGCTCGCTCAGCCCCGAGTCCTTGATGTGCGTATGCACGAGCCTCGAGCCCCTGAGCCTGAATTTCGCTTCCCTCGAGCGCCCCAGTATCTCGTCGAAGGGCAGCTCATGGGAATCCCCGAGGAATATAGCGGACACCTTCCCCTTCCTGTCTATAAGGACGGAGATGCCCCTTCT
>CADEFK010000103.1 GCA_902826595.1 uncultured bacterium
ATTCTTATTACGTTCAGGCCGGAGAAAGACACCTCAGACCCAAACGGGGCCTCATTTCGAGACCGACGGTCGAAGAGACTTACGATTATAGGAACTACGTCGACGAGCACATGATCGGCTTCATGGACGGCGCGAGCGAAAAGGAGTGGAAGGTATTCTCTCCCGTAATCGAGATCGGAATACACCACGAGCAGCAGCATCAGGAATTGATAGTAACGGATATAAAACACGTATTTTCGGAGAATCCGCTCCGCCCCGTTTACGTGACCAATAGCGATAAACACGGGAAGCCGGCGAAAGGAGCCGCGCCTGCGAAATGGATCGATTTTGAAGGCGGAATCCGTCACATAGGGCACGACGGGAAAGGGTTCGGCTACGATAACGAATTCCCCCGGCACAAGGTGTACCTGGAGCCGTTCTGCCTTCAGTCGCGCCTCGTCACGAACGGCGAATTTATCGGGTTCATCGAAGACGGAGGTTACGGGACTCCCGAGCTCTGGCTATCCGAAGGCTGGGCGGCGGTCGAATCGAGAAACTGGCAAGCGCCGTTTTACTGGGAGCGGAAGAACGGCAAATGGACATACTTCACCCTGTCCGGGATGAGGAGCGTAAACCCCGAGGAGCCCGTTTGTCACGTGTCCTATTTCGAGGCCGACGCATACGCGCGCTGGGCGGGAGCGAGGCTTCCGAGCGAAGCCGAATGGGAGGCCGCCGCAGCGAATCTGCCCCTCGAAGGGAACTTCGCCGAGGATCTGTCTTTCCACCCAAGGGCGCTCGGACCGGATAAAGATAGACACCCGCTTCGCCAAATGTACGGCGACGTTTGGGAGTGGACCCAGAGCCCCTACACCTCATACCCGGGATTCAAGACCCTCCCCGGGGCGCTCGGGGAATACAACGGGAAGTTCATGTGCAACCAGTTCGTGTTGAGAGGGGGCTCATGCGCCACACCGAAGTCGCACATCAGAAAAACATACAGGAACTTTTTCCCGCCCGACGCGAGGTGGCAGTTCATGGGCATAAGGCTTGCCAAAGATTCGCGGTAAGCGGAAATCGGGCAAATCCAAACAGCCTGTCAGAGCGTATAAATGTATAATCCGATGAAAAAAAGTGTTTTGCGGTTAGACAAATCCGAATACGAGAGGGAAAGCCTCGTAAGCGAGGTTATATCCGGGTTTGAGAAACCGCAAAAGCAGCTCCCCTGCAAGCTCTTTTACGACAAGAGGGGTTCGGCGCTGTTCGACGAGATATGCGGGCTCGAGGAATACTATCCGACGCGCACCGAAGCCGGAATAATGAAAGACAATATAGACGAGATTTGTTCCTTTCTCGGCGGAAGCTGTCTTCTCGTGGAGCTCGGCAGCGGCAGCAGCGTCAAGATCAGGCTGCTTCTCGAGAACCTGAGAAACCTCTCCGGCTACGTGCCGATCGACATCTCGGAAGAGCATCTGATCGAATCCGTAAAAACCCTCGCCGCCGATTATCCGCGGCTCAGGATAATGCCAGTCTATGCCGACTACACGCAGTCGCTGAGCCTTCCCAGGTTCGACTTCCCATTTTCACACACCGTCTTTTTCTATCCGGGCTCGACAATCGGCAATTTTAAGCCCGATTCCGCAAGCAGGTTCCTTGGCAGAATGGCGAAGCACGCGGGCCGGGGAAGCGGTGTCCTGATCGGAGTCGACCTCGTTAAAGACGTCAAGACCCTCGAAGACGCTTATAACGACGCCAAGGGAGTGACCGCCGAATTCAACCTGAATATTTTGAAAAGACTTAACCGCGAGGCAGGCGCGGATTTCGACATTGCGAAATGGAAGCACAGGGCCTTTTTCAATTCGCTGGACAGCAGAATCGAGATGCATCTCGAGAGTGTAACAAACCAGCGGGTCAAGGTTGACGGTACGAGCTTCCGTTTCAGAAAGGACGAAACGATACTGACCGAATACTCATACAAATACACAGTCGAAGGTTTTGAGGCGCTCGTATCGGACCATTACACCGTCGAGAGGGTATGGACGGACAGAGATAAAAAGTTCAGCGTCCAATATCTTAAGGTCAGATAGCACCTTTCTTGCAGATTCGAGACAGAACAATACCGAAATGAACCGTAAACGCATAGCAGCCGGACCCGGACAGGAATCAGTGTGGGACTACCCGAGGCCGCCGCGCGTCGAAGATTCGGCGAAGCACGTAGAGGTCTTTTTCAACAATATCCTCATCGCGGATTCGACCGACGCAAAGCGAGTCCTCGAGACGAGCAGCCCTCCTGTATATTACATACCCAGGGAAGACATAGAAATGAAATATCTCATACCGGGCGGCAAGATGACAGTGTGCGAGTGGAAGGGCGCGGCGTCCTATTATACGATTTCGTTACACAACAAGCGCGCGGAGAACGCGGCCTGGTATTATCCCGACCCTGCGCCCGGCTACGAAGCTATCAAGGACTATATCGCCTTTTATCCGCAGATGATGGACGCGTGTTATCTAGACGGAGAGCTCGTTAAGGGGCAGGCCGGCAGATTCTACGGAGGGTGGATTACGGCTGATATCGTAGGCCCCTTCAAGAGCGAGCCCGGAACTGAAGGCTGGTAAATTAAAAAACCGGTTCTTACATTGGAAGCCTTAGACCGTTAACCGCCGGGCGCGGGACGGTAAGCCTTTTATCAAGTTGAACGCTCACTCCGACGTGAAATCGAGCGACATGGTGAGACCCCTTATCGTCCCCCGGGCCTTCTCGAGCGTTTTGCTCTCTTTATCAAATTCGAACTCCGTCTCGAACTCGAAGTAATCGGATCGGGGTTCGGACGCCCCGTTCTTCAAATAATAGAGGTAAGTGTATTTCGTCGTCTCGTCCTCCTCTTCGATCGAGTACGGCTTGCCGAGCGTATCGACTATGTTCTCGATCCCCGGTATCTCCTCGGGATTATTCCCCCTGAAAATCGAGCTTGCGCTTTTCGACAGCTTGTTTATCTCCGCTTCACCCATCGAAGAGAACATCTTTTTTAAAAGCGGTATGGATATATATTTCAGGAAACGCTCGGGAAAGATAATTTCCTTCAACATCTCGTTCTGCATCAGCATCAATATCGGTATATCGTACACATGCCCCTCGCCGGCTCCCGTAAGATACTGCTTCTCGAATATATAGGTCCACATTTCTCCCTGCCCGTTCTTCTCCTTCTTGAGAGGGCCGTTTTTCATAAGCCAGACCATGTCGCCCGACTCGAGGACCGGATTCAGAAATATAAGTATCAGTCCGCCTTTGTCGCTCAGCTCGAAATTTGTGTCGAAGTCGTTAAGCTGGTTCTGAACCTTATACAGCCTCATGTACACGCAGCCGGTTACGAGCAAGAGGGAACACAAAAAGATAAAGCGGGCTAACAACCGTTTCGGATTCATTCGTATCACATCACCCCGCGATCGATTCAGGAAAGTATATCCGGCCGGGATTCACGTTTTACTTTACTCACAACTCCGGACGACGACAATAAGGGGTCTTATTTGCAGCAGGCCGCATAAAACAAAAACGGGAGTAATTCTCAGTCAAGAATTACTCCCGTTCTCTTAAAGGAGGATGGAGGATGACTTTTAAGTATCTCTATTAACTTTGTATATAAAAGTAAAGTACGATACTTTAAATGTCAAGGAATTATTTTTTCAGGGCCGGTTATCTAATGAAAACAAGCTCGCCGCGCTCGTATCATCCTGCTATTATTAGATTATCCGGGGCCGTAAGGACGCCTAAATTTTATCAGATATTACTCGAAGACGCGACTGCAAGAACCGCTCTGAAAATCCAAGTATATTTGAGATGTATTCGCAAAATAGCGTGATTTTGTGATTTATTGAAAAATTGAATACATCCATTACATTCTAGCACGGTCAACCGCTATGAGCTCTATAACACTCCTCTCACCCGCAAAGGTCAATCTCACACTCGAGGTTCTCGGGAAGAGGCCCGACGGATACCACGAAATCAGGTCGCTCCTTCAGCCTGTCGATCTCTTCGACGAGGTAATGCTTGAAACGGCCGACGGCGGCGGGATTCGAATCAGCTCGAGCGGCATCGAGATACCGGAGGGGGAGGATAACCTCGCCTGGAGGGCAGCCGACTTGTTTTTCAAAGAAAGCCGTCTCGACTCGGGCCTGGCTATATCCATAAAGAAGAAAATCCCTCCTGGCTCGGGCCTGGGCGGCGGGAGCGGTAATGCAGCCGCCGTCCTCATGGGGCTCAACAGGCTCACAGGCGCTCTCACTGAGGAGACGCTCTTCGGGATAGCCCCCCGGCTCGGGGCGGACGTCGCCTTCTTCCTCCGGTCGGTCGCATCGGCAGCCATGGGTATAGGGGAGCGTATAAACGTCATTAAAGACTTCCCGCTTTTCTACTACGTGATACTCTGTCCTAACCTGCACGTATCGACTGCGGACGTTTACGCGAGATGGGACGAGATGAATGCGGAAGGTCCATGCCCCGAGCCCTTCCCGGACATAAATGAAATAGTCGGGCGGTTCAAAGAACCTGCCGGGGATTTCCCGCTCCGCAATGATCTTGAGGCCCCCGCGTTCGATCTCTACCCCGAGATTAAGGCGTTCAGGCAGATTCTCTTATCCCTCGGCGTAAAGAACGTCCTCATGTCAGGGAGCGGCTCCGCTGTATACGCAGTATTCAGAGACGAGTTCGAAGCCTATGAGATCTACGAATACCTGAAAACGAGCCCGACGTTCCGGGTCTTTTTTGCGACAGGCATCAGGGGCTGGCACAGGCTGATTTGACAGCCGCGGGCGGGTCGAGCCAGTCTCATGTAATTTGTGTAAAATAGTTATTCCCGGATTCAACAATACAATAGGAGGACCCGCTTGATATACTCGCTCGGTAACCTGAAGGCAGAAATAAAAGGGGGCGACTACTACATCGCCGATAACGCCGTCGTGATCGGCTCCGTAATAATCCACAACAACGTAAGCATATGGTATAACGCCGTCATCAGGGGCGATTACGAGCCCATCACCATACTCGAGGATACCAACATCCAGGACGGCGTCGTGATACACACGGACGCCGGAATCCCGACGACGATAGGCAGAGGCGTCACGGTCGGCCATCAGGCAATGCTGCACGGGTGCACTATCGGGGATAACAGCCTTATAGGAATTAACGCGGTGCTCCTCAACAACTCCAGTATCGGTAAGAACTGCATCATAGGAGCCAACTGCCTCATAACCCAGGGCAAGGTCATACCCGACAATTCCATGGTGCTCGGCTCCCCGGGGAAGGTCGTTAGGGAAGTCACGCACGCCGAGATAGAGGATTTGAAATCGTCTGCCAGGCACTACGTCAATAATTTCAAGCGGTTTAAAAAAGAGCTCAAGAGACAGGATTAAACTTACGGCAAATTCAGTCGGAAAGCCCCTTCACCCGTAAAGCTCCTCGATCGGCTTACCCCCCTTCCCTTCTTTAGGGGCCCTCGATATTTCCCTGTAGAAATCCTCCCCGTACTCCCTCGTCCTCACCACGACCGGCATCGGGACCGCGTGCCCCAGAATGAGTGCCTGCTGCTTAGTATCGAGGCTCGCGAGAACAGACCTCAGGCCCGACGTGTTGCTCACACCCGTGAGCACCGACTGTATGTCCTTTTCGTCGTTGAGGAGCGCCGTGATCCTCGTCCCCACCTGTGAAATCACCTCGTCGTCTATACCCGAGGGCCTCTGATCGACTATAAGCATCGTCACCGAATATTTCCTCAGCTCCCTCGCTATAGTCCCGAATATGGTCTGCTTCGCCGCCTGGGAATTCAGGAACTTGTGGGCCTCTTCTATCGTGATCATTAGCTGACGCGGCTTGTCGGAAGGGTCCTTGGTCGCGTGGTACATCTCCGTCCTGTCTATATAGCTGTCGTGGATCCTTCTCGATATGATATTCGCCGCGAGGAGGTATGCGAGCGCGCTGTTGCTCCTCCCGAACTCGAGAACGATACTGATCCCGCGCCCGAGGTGGTCCAGTATCTTCTTGATCGTCCCCTCGCTCCGGCCGCTGTCCTCGACTATGAACGGAAGCGCCCTGATTCTGTTTAGCTTACGCCTCATGGCGGAAAGGGACTGCATGTGCGTGCCGAGCTCCTTTGATATGTCCGCCAGGTCCTCTTCTTTCCACGACAGCAGCTCCGAGAGCCACCTGTTCCCGTGCCGCCTGTATATCGCGAACGCCGATTCTATGGCGGTCGTATTCAGCTGAAGCTCGTCCTGAAGGAGCGCTATGTCCTCTATGTCGATGTCGTCGAGTGAAATGAACGCCTCGACGTCGGGTTTCCTCCCCCTCTTTCGCGTCGACCCCGGGTCGAGCGAGAATATGGCGACCTTCTCCGGGAAGAGCTGCTTCAACCCCTTGACGAACCCCTTCGAATCCTCGCTCTCGGTCTCCCACCCGTACTCGTTGTGCATATCGAATATCAGGTTCACGGCTTTCCCGTATCTGATAACGCCCGCGAGCATCACCCTTGTCAGGAAGGTCTTCCCGGTCCCGCTCTTCCCGAATATTCCGTTACTCCTCTCGACGAACCTGTCGAGATTTATGCAGACGGGTATGTCCATGTCGAGCGGAGTGCCTATGTTGAAGAACTTCCCCTTCCCGTCCTCGCTGCCGAATACGGTGTTCACGTCCCCGCTCGTCGCTTCCGACACGGAGGCGAAATGCGGGGGTATGGTCTTCACCGGCCTTAGCTCCCGGTCCTCGTGCGCGAGCATGAGCATAGGTCTTAGCTCTATAGTCGCGTATGCGCTCGTCCCCGAGAGCACGCTCCTCAGGAGCTCTTCTTCAAGAGACGGCGGATTGATCAGTATGTTGGGCGACGAAGCGTCCAACCTTACGTCGGTGATAAGGGAAAAGAACTGGTTATAGATTCCGTGGACGACGACGAACTTTCCGGCCTTCACCTCTTCTACGCTCCTCTCGGGGCCGAGCTTCATCTGAAGCCCTTCGACGAGCGAGCCGCTCGTAATGAGACCGAGTTCCTTCACGTCCTTTGTCATATTGTCAGCATTCAGAATAGCCAAGCGTCCGGGCTTTAGCAAGGAAGCCGCAAGCGTGCGCCTGTGGCGGCGGGTCAATTACTCTCGGCCGCGAAGTCGATCGTCCAGTAGAGGGTAGAGCTGCCCTGAAAGGGGCCTTCCGCGGCGCCTGCGCCGACGTCCTCATAAGACGGGTCCATCAATATCTCACAGTGGCCGGGGGAATCGAAAAAAGCCTCCACGACGGCAGCTTCGTCCTCGATGCCCGCGAGTATGGTCTCGCCCCAGGCGCCCGGGTCATACCCTTCGTTCATGAGCCTGTCTCCCGTGTCGGAGCCGTCCGAGCCCTCGTGGTCGAAGAACTGGTTCTCGGCCATGTCCACCGAGTGGCCGAGCGCCGCGGCCTCGACCCTGTCGTCCCAGTCGAGCGGGGGAGCAGCCGGGAAGAACTCGTTCCCGCAGTTCCTCGCCTCCGCCCTGGCGTCGTTTATGAGCTCGAGCATGGTGGTCTCGAAACCGCCGGGAGGGTTCGTCGGAGACGGGCTTGCAGTAGGCGGGTCCGTGGGCCCGGGTGAGATATCGCCCCCGTCCTGCCCTCCGTCGCACGCCGCGAATACCAGAAGTAAAATTAACAGAACCGCATTTAGAGTGAGTAACTTTTTGATCGAACTGTTCTCCTTATATCCAGTTATACCTTACAACTGAGCGATGTGTAAGTCTGTTTTACCTTTCTTTTACTTCCTTCCCCCGAGGCGGGGGAACAGTTGCAAGCAAGCAACGGATTCGAGCAAGCGAGGATCCGGTCGCCTCTGGTTGAATACTCACACGTTTAGATTCTTGGAATGCTCAACTAAAACCAAATTAAACTGGTCACTTTCCCAACAAAGTTACTGATGCCAATTAACTCCTGGCTTGGCGAT
>CADEFK010000104.1 GCA_902826595.1 uncultured bacterium
AGCACCCTCCACGTGTACGCGTCCACGACGAACACGGGCATCCCCCCCGCGTAGAGCATTATGCTGTCGGCGGTCTCGGGGCCGATGCCCTTTATGGAGAGGAGCTTCTTTCTTAGGATGGACTTATCCGTCGCGAACATACTGTCGAGGCTGCCTGCAAATTCTTCCACAAGGAACGATATGAAGTTCTTTATTTTGATCGCCTTCTGATTGTAGTAACCGGAAGGGCGTATAAGTTCGGCCAGTTCATTCGTTTGAATCAGGCTCAGGTCTTCCACCGAGATCAGGTTCTCACGTTTCAGGTTGTCGATTGCCTTTTCCACGTTCTTCCACGATGTGTTCTGGGTCAGTATGGCTCCGAGTATGCATTCGAGCGCGGTCTCCGCCGGCCACCAGCCCTGAGGGCCGAATTTTTTATGCAGCTCTTCGTAGAATCTTCTTATGCGGTCGCTCTTCGTCATCGTTTTATAGGGATCATGATATGCCGCAGTCTAATAATATACACCGGGCGTATCCGGGGTGGGGCTACTTCGCGATAGCGTTATTGGGGGCTTTTTGGGACTGCTCGTAGTAGGGCAGCGCCTGTGGCAGAAGCTTCTTGAGATTGGTTATCCTTGTCCCGTATCCCGGGTGCGTCGAGAGGAATTCGGGGGGCTGCTGTTTACCCTTCACGGCGGCGTCCATCCTCTCCCAGAACGCTATCGCCTCCCTCGGATCATATCCCGCCTTGGCCATGTATATGAGCCCGATGTGATCGGCTTCGGCCTCCTGCGTCCTGCTGAACGGCAGTATCCCTCCGACGGTCACCCCTATGCCGTACGCCTGCATTATCGCCTCCGATACCCATGGGTCGCTCCCTCCGAGAGCCGTGCTCACGCCCACCGCCCCTATCTGTGCGAGCACGTCGGTCGAGACCCGCTCCCCGCCGTGGCGCGCGGCTACGTGCGCTACCTCGTGCGCCATCACCGTCGCGAGGCCCGCGTCATTCTGAGCTACAGGCAGAATGCCGGTATATACCCCGACCTTCCCGCCCGGAAGAGCGAACGCGTTTATCTGCTCGTCGTCCTTAAGCACCTTGAAGTCCCAGTTGTACTGGGGGGTGTCTGCCACACCCGCTATACGCGTGCCTACCCTGGTTACGGCTTCGTTATACTGCGCGTTTTTGGAGACCTGCTCTTCTTTCAGGACCTCCTGAAAGGCCGCTATTCCCATCTGGTTTTCTTCGGACTGTGAGAGGATTATGAATTGGGACCTCCCGGTGACGGGCGCTTTGTAACATGCGGCCGCGATTGCGCCCGATATGACCAGTGCGAGCACGATCAATATCGGCTTCAATCGCCGTCTACCGGCGGTTTTTACCGGATTCGGTTTCATATTACTTTAGTTTTATCGATTTAATGGTGATTTGCAATAATAATTTATGGTATCGTTGAATCGAAATAAAGACGGAGACAAACTTCTATCCCCCGTGCCCGTATGTGTAACAGGGCGGAAGATGGAAGCTTGTCTCCTGTATTTTTCTGACACTCTTATTTCTTGAGGTTGGCCGTTTGTATCCTTCTAATGCCTTCGTCTATGTCCTCGTCCGCGCACGCGTAGGTGACCCTGACGTAACCTTCGCCCTGGCTCCCGAACGCCGTGCCCGCGACTACCGCCACGCCGGCTGTCTCGACGAGCCTGTCCGTGAATTCCTGCGAGGTGAGGCCGGTTCCCGTAATATCCGGGAACGCGTAGAACGCCCCGTCGGGGGTGTCGCACTGTATGCCTGGTATGGAGTTCAGCCCGGCGACCATCCTGTCCCTCTTTTTCTTGAGGAGTTCCCTCTTCTCGATAGTCCAGTCCTGCGGGCCCGCCATCGCGGCGTATGCGGCCTTCTGTATGAACGCGGCTACGTTCGTGATCGAGTCCTGGAGAAATATCGAGAGCTTGTCGATAACCGGCACGGGGGCGACTGCCCAGCCTATCCTCCATCCTGTCATGGCGTACGTCTTGGAGAACGTATCGATAACGATCGTCCTCTCGGCCATTCCCGGCACGGCGGATATCGTCTTGTGCGGCTTGTCGTAAGTAACGTGCGAAAAGATCTCGTCCGATATGACCATCAAATTCGGGAATTTGAAGCAAAGCTCGGCGATCTCTTCCGGGTTCTCCACGAGGTGTCCGTTCGGTCTCTGCGGAGTGTTAATGATTAGGAGCTTCGTCTTGGGCGTGATCATGGCTTCGAGCTTTTCCATGTCGAACTGCCAGTCGGGCTTGGTAAGGGGGGTATGGTTGATCTTCGCCCTTACGTACTTGGCCCACACTTCGTCGGGCGGATAACCGGGGTTCGGGAAGATCACCTCATCCCCATCTTCCAGGAACGTAAGGAGAGACATGGTGAGGGCGTGCTTCGCGCCGGCTGTCACGATAACTTCTTCCGGTTTTGTCTTTCTCCCCTCCCGCGTCATCTCGGCGGCTATGGCTTCCCTTAGCTCAGGAAGGCCGGGCCCCGGGTCGTATCTGACGTAACCGTCCTTAAGCGCCTGCACGGTGGCTTCCAAAACGTGATCAGGCGTATAGAAGTCCGGACCCTGGTAGTCCCCTTTCTCGAAATGAATTATCTTCTGCCCGGTCTTTTTCTCCAGCTCCCGGGCGACCCTCATGCTGGCCCATTGCTTCGGTGGAACGAAATGGCTGATCTTAGAGCTGAATGGATATGAGACTGCCATTTGTAATACCTCCTTGTTGATGAATGATTTGTGAATACCTGCTCTACATCCTCGCGGCTTCGGCCTTTTCGTAACCGGGGGCCAGGATTCCCTCGGAAATCATCGAAAAGACCTCTTCCGCAATGCTTTCTGCGTTTTTTTCTGTTTTGTAATAAAACATTACCGACCTGACGAGCCCGAATATAATGAGGGCGGTAAGCTCGGTATTAGAGGGTCTGAAGGACCCCTCGTTTACCCCCTTCTCGAGGATCTTCTCATAGAGCTTGATTCTTCTGAGCCGCCAGTGCTCGGTAAACTCATAGTGCTCCCTGATGAGGTGAGTCTCGTCCCTGCTCAGGATTCGGAGTACGTCCAGGTTCTGAAGATAGAATTTGAAGATGAGCCCGAGTACCTTCTTGAGCTTCACCGGCGCCGGATCGCTCTTGGCCGTTTCCTTCTCCAGAATAGATTCGATTTCTTCGTAAGTCTCTTCCATTATTTCGAGATAGAGGTTTTCCTTGGAGTCGAAATAGAGGTATATCGTCCCCTTCGCGACACCCACTTTCTCGGCGATATCGTCCATAGTCACGTCATGATAGCTCTTCTGGGAAAAGAGCTCGGCTGCGGCTCTTATGATTTCTTCCTTGCGGGCGCCTTTGGGAATCTGACCCCTGTGCGCGTGAGTCTGCTCTTTGATCGATTTACGTGTTTTGGCCATGTTTAACCCATCACCCTGTGCTGAACTGACTAGTCAGTCATGTGATGTTATTACATCTCGAATTCTTTGTCAAGTGGTTTTTTTATGGGCTTCCAGTGTCCGTTTCCCGGCTGTAAAATGGCAAATCCGGTGTACTTTCGGTGATCTTTCGGTGATCTCTCGGTCTCCTTTCGGCCCCGTCGGGCTAATCCCGGTCCGTGGGGACGGGGTTTATCCCCTTCTTCCTGACGGACGATCAATTTTGGATTTTTCAGACTCAAGATGATAGAATTATCACTCAAAAAAGAACGGAGGGTTTCATGAGGGCTTCGAATTTTCTTTTAGCAGCGCTGTTTGCTTGTGGCTTGATCTGCGTCGGGTGCGAAAAATCCGGGGACAAATCCGATACCGGAAACGAGACTGCGACGACGGAACAGGCGGAGGGTCTAGGACAGAAAGCCGAGGAGGCCGCCGAGGATGTGGTCGAGAAGAGCGAGGAAATGCACCAGACCCAGGGGGCGGAGCTCAACAAGAAAGCCCCCGCCGAAATAGCTACCGAGCTATGGACCCTCATAAATACCGAACAATATCAGCAGTGGAAAGAGATGTCGGGTCAAGGCAATTATCAACAGGGTTCAGAGAATCCGAAAACCACCGCGAAAACCTATGCAAACGATCTCGCCTACGAGGCAATGCAGCAAAAATCCACGACCCTTCCTCCGGGTTCTATCGTAGTCAAGGAAAAGTACGACGACCAGGACCAGATTCAGTCCATCTCCGCGATGATAAACCTCGGCGGAAACGATCCGAAGGATGTAAACTGGTTCTGGGCGCAGTATTCTCCGGACGGCAAGCTCTTGAAGTCGGGTCAGTCCGGGACGGGTATCAAATCGGCGAATTAAGATACCCGGGCGTCCTCCGGGATTCGGGAAACGCCAGGAGACCGTCGTGCTCCGTACGGGTTCGACCGGTACGGTATCCGTTAAGCCCGGTCCTGATCTTTGCGGTTCCATCTGCCGTGCCGAGCAGTCGCTGCGGAATCACCGCCGCATCACGGATACCCGGTCGAATACCGCTTTTCCCTTCGGGTATACTAAGTGTTCCGTCGGCCGGCGTATAATGTAATTCCGGTCCGCGCGCATGACCCCGGTGAATGAAAAAGAAGACCCTTTTTTCTCTGCTCCTCAAATATAAGTATTCTTTCCTCGCGGGCCTCCTGGCGCTTTCCCTCGTGGATATATGCCAGCTTTCCATCCCCCTGATCATACAAAAAGTCGTCGACGCGCTGACCTTGGAAGGCGCGGGAGTGGGCGATATATCGAAGTACGGCCTGATCCTGCTCTTCATCGCCTTCGCCATGTCCGTATTCAGGTTCTTCTGGAGATATTTCATCATGGGTGCCGCCCGGAGGATAGAGCAGTCGCTTCGAAATGAGTTCTTCTCGCACCTCCAGAGCCTGCACTTCGACTTCTTCTCGCAGAGGAAAGTTGGGGACCTGATGGCGCATACGGTAAACGACATAGAGACGCTGAAGTTCGCCTGCGGACTCGGGATTCTCATCGCTTACGACGGAATCTTCCTCCTCGTTTTTATTTTCGGCGCGATGCTGTACATATCCCCTGAGCTCACACTGTATGCGTTTATTCCTTTCCCCATACTGGGCTTTCTGATCCTGAAGTTCGGCAGGATGATAGAGCAGAGGTTTCAGAAGGTGCAGGACGCGTTCTCGGGGCTTACGGAGAGCGCCAGGGCTTCAATATCAGGGATAAAGGTCGTGAAGGCTTACGTGAGGGAGGGTGAGGAAGTCAAGGACTTCGAATCCTCGAGCGCGGCTTATCTCGACAGGAACCTCCGCCTGATTAGGATCTGGGGCGTATATCAGCCGGTAATTACATACCTCGCCGCCCTCGCGACGGTGATTTTTCTATGGCTCGGGGGCATAGATACCATCACACTGAATATCACCCTCGGAGATTTCGCCGCGGTGCTGCTCTACCTGACGATGCTTGCATGGCCCATGATGGCCATGGGGTGGGCGGTCGATATAATCAAGAGGGGGAACGCCTCCCTCAACAGGATAAACGAGATATTGCTCGTCACGCCGCCCTCCCCGGCCGAGCCGGGAGCTGTCGATCTGAAAATCGAGGGCACGATCGAGTTGAAAGACCTCAGTTTCTCCTATCACGGCGCGAGGGTTCTCAAAAACGTGTCGCTCAGGATACCCGCGGGTGCGGCCGTCGGATTCACGGGCGCCACGGGCTCGGGTAAAAGCACGATCTTTCAGCTTCTCACGAGGGTGGAAGAGCCGCCCGAGAACACGATTTTCGTCGACGGCGTCGATGTCAGAAAGATAAAAAGAGATTCCCTCAGTGAGGGCATAGTCTACGTCCCCCAGGAGACGACCGTTTTCAGCGGCACCGTGAGGGACAACATCTCGTTCATGAATCCCGGGTTGACTGAATCCGATGTGGAGAGCGCGGCCAGGGTTGCCGAGATATACGACGAGATAATGGACTTCCCCGGGGGGTTCGACGCGCGCGTCGGGGAGAGGGGGCTCAGTCTTTCCGGAGGGCAGAGGCAGAGGATCGGGCTCGCCAGGGCGGTACTGCTTAAGCCGGGCGTGCTCATACTGGACGACGTATTCTCCTCGCTAGACCTGAAGACCGAGAGCATGGTGCTCAGGAACCTGAGGAAAGAAATGAAAGGAAGGACGCTTATCGCCATATCGAGCAGGGTGCCCTCGATAAGCGGTTTTGACTACATCGCCGTATTCGACAACGGGAGGCTCGTCGAGTACGGAAGCCATAGCGAGCTGATGTTTGAGAACGGCATATACGCGGGTCTATATAAGATTCAGAGCTTCGCGTAGCCGAAACCCCCTTCAAACGCCGAGCTTGACCGCAAGGTCGAGGAAATCGCGCGCGGAGATGTCGAAGGGCGTACCTTCCGCTTCTTCCGCCCTGCCCGATGGGCCGAATTCGAGCGGTCTTGAGACGAAGGCCGTCTTAAAGCCGAGCGCCTGCGCCGCAAGGAGGTCGTCCGTGTGCGCCGCTACCATCATTATACTCCCCGGCTCTAGTCCAAGCAGCCCCGCGGCAGTCAGATAGACCTCCCTGTCGGGCTTGTAATGCCCCGACAGCTCCGAGGAGAGAACGCAGTCCCATGTTATGCCCGCGTGCTTCGCCATATCGACCAGGAGCGAGATGTTGCCGTTTGAAAGAGTGGCCGCGATGAACCGTTTCCGGATTCGTTCGATACCCTCTATGGAATCGGGCCAGGGCTCGAGCCTGTGCCATGCCCTGTTGAGATGGTCTTTCTCGCTCTCGGAAAGCCCCTCGATGCCGTGCTCAATGAGCAGCCTTTCGAGCCCCATCCTGTGAAGCGAATCTATGCTCGTCCAGGGAAGCTCCCCCGTCCGCACCATGTTCATGGCCGGTGCGTACCCCCCCCGCCACGAGTCGGCGAACCTCTCCCAGTCTCTGTCTATGCCCTTCGATCTGCCCAGCAGGCTGCATTCCCTGATGATCGAGGCCCTCCAGTCGACGACCGTGCCGAAGACGTCGAATGTCAGTGCCCTGACCCCGGATATATTCTCACTCGTACTCATTGTGCGGGGTTCTCTTGTCTTTCCATTACTGCGGCTTCGCTTTCTTTTCGACCCTGGCTATAAACCTCTCCGCGTCCACTATGAACCTCTGGTGAGTGCCTTCGGAAATCACGTCGACGCCGTCGTGAGCGACAATGGAGAACGTGAGCTTCCTGCCGTCGACTTCCGTTAGCTCCCCCTTCACGTTCACGGTGAGACCGGGCGGCGTCGCTGCGGTGTGGTTGAGCCTAACGTCTATGCCGACCGACTGCTCCCTCGGCCAGTCGATGTGGCCGTTGACAAACCTTACGCACGCCCATTCGATGAGGCCTATCATGAATCCGGTGGAGAAAACCTTGGGCATCATCTGGAATTCCTCGGATTCTGGGTATATGTAGGGGACGGTTTTAGACTCCGGTATCTCGAAATCGAATTCGAATTTCATTCCGGGCTTTAATGAATCGCTCATCTTAAAGTCTCCTGTCGTTTTCTTACGGTTCTTCCGGGCTGATATTTTGCAGCGTGATCCTTCGATGCCTCAAACTGTTTTTTTATTATAGCTCAGATGCTATGAGAAACAATTAGTCAAAATTGGAATACGGGTTTGTTCATGGTTTAGCACGCGATTCATTAATAACAGGCTTGGAATCGAACAATTTACTGACATTACTAAGATTGATTCAATTCGATTATCAAGCAGTTAAATGAGGTATACTGCTATATAATTGAAACTGGGGGTGAGCCATGGCTGAAGATATAAAAAAATTAAGGAGATCGAGGACGGACAGGATGATAGCCGGTATCTGCGGGGGGCTGGGCGAGATGTTTTCCGTCGACCCCACCATTATAAGGCTCGTGTTCGCGCTGGTCGCCCTTTTCACTGTCGGCACCGCCGCGATCGTTTATATTCTGGGCTGGATAATAAT
>CADEFK010000105.1 GCA_902826595.1 uncultured bacterium
ATTTATCTTCGGGTTCAAGTATCACGTAAATGTCCGATATCTCGACTCCCATGGGATCAGTTGCTATCTCCGCCCTGCCTGTACGTGACACGACGGTTACCACTTCGGGAAATTTCTTGAGAATTTTTTCCACCATCGTCGTGTTCCGTATGGACTCTTCGAGCGATACGCTCGGCAGCCTCCACGCCTGAAGCGCGATTGCCCCTTCGTCGAGCCTTGGGATGAACTCGGCGCCCATAAAGGGAACTACAAACAGACTCATAAGAAAAATTACGACGGCAATCGCCGCTGTCCTCTTTGGTCTCTGAATGGTTCTACCAACGAGGGGAAGGTAATATTTCTTCGTCTTCCTGATTATAAAAGTTTCCTTTTCATCCGTGGTTCTGCGGAGAAAATAGGATGCCAGAACCGGCATGAGGGTAAGAGCGAGAATGAGCGAGCCGATCAAGGCGAAGATGACAGTCAGCGCCATGGGTGTGAACATCTTTCCCTCCACCCCTTTGAGCGTGAGTATCGGGAGATATACGATGATGATGATTCCTACTGCGAACACTATTGGTCGCACCACTTCCTTTCCGGATTCGAGTATGACTCCAATAATATTTTCTCTGCTTTTTGTTCCTGTGCCGGTTTCCTGATTTGCATCTTTGGTTCTTCTCTCGGACAGGTGCCGCACGATGTTCTCGATCATCACCACGGAGCCGTCAACTATTAGTCCGAAATCTATCGCGCCAAGACTCATCAGGTTTCCGGAAATGCCGAAATAGTTCATCCCGGTAAACGCAAACAGCATTGAAAGAGGTATAGCGGAAGCCACGATTAAACCGGCCCTGAAATTCCCCAGGATGAGAAAGAGAATGACGATTACAAGGAGAGCGCCTTCTGTGAGGTTTTTTGTGACAGTCTTAATGGTCTTTCGCACCAGCTCCGTCCGGTCGTAATATGTATCAATGGTCACGCCGGGAGGGAGGGATTTTTTTATGTCCTCGATTTTTTCCTTCACGCGGTTTACCACGGTTCTCGAGTTCTCTCCGATCAGCATCATCACGACTCCCGTGACGGCTTCTCCCTTGCTGTCGCGTGTAACGGCTCCCTGCCTGACCATGGGCGCGAATTTCACCTCCGCAATATCCCTTATATATATGGGTGTCCCCTCGTTCCTGCTGCTGACAACTACATTTCCGATATCGGATAGCTCCTTGATAAGCCCCTCGCCGCGTATCAGATACTGCTCCTGGTTGCGCTCTATGTAAGCCCCACCTGCATTGGAATTGTTTTTTTCGAGGGCTTCGAAAACCTGGTCGATGGGAAGGTTATATGAGACGAGCTTTTCTGCATTAAGCGCAACTTCGTAAGTTTTGAGCTCACCCCCGTATGTGTTGACCTCGACGACGCCGGGAACGGATTTCAGTTTGAACGCGATGTCCCATTCAAGAATCGAACGAAGTTCCATTAACGAATAGCCTTCGCCCTTTACCTCGAATTGATAAACCTCACCCAGACCGGTTGAAATGGGGCCCATTTCCGGCGTACCGAACCCTTCGGGAATCATCTCCCGCGCCTGGGGCATTCGCTCCATAACCAGTCTTCGGACAAAGTAAATATCCATGCCTTCCTCAAAATAGACGGTTACGGCGGAAAGGCCGAACCGCGATACGGAGCGTATGCTCTCGATACCCGGCAGTCCCGACATTGCAGTTTCAACCGGAAAAGTTATGAACCGTTCAACTTCCACAGGGCCCAGACCGGGCGCGTTTGTCAGTATCTGTACCTGATTGGGCGTAACGTCCGGCACCGCATCGATCGGGAGTTGAAACATCGCGCGCACGCCGATAGCTATTATCACAAGAGTAAATACTATGATCAGAAATCTGTTGCCTAAGGAAAATTCCAGGATTCTGTTTAACAATTTATTTTCTCCTTATTGTCAGTCTGCATCACCTTCTCCGATCTCTTCTTTTAATAGAACGGATTTAAGATAGAACCCCCCTCCCGTAACCACGATATCACCGGTCTTGAGTCCGCTTACAACTTCGACATACTCCCCGGATTCCTTACCCAGTTCCAGTTCTCTTAATTCGAAAATGTTTTCATTCTCCGCAACGAATACGGATGTTTTTCCGCGTATCTGTTGTATGGCCGCACCTGGTATCGAGATTACTTCTTTCGTCTCCATGGAGGGCGTTGAGATTCTGGCCGTGGCGAACATGCCGGGTTTTAGTTTGCGATCCAGGTTATCAACTTCGACTCTCGCCTTTGCGGTTCTCGTGGATTCGTCGAGGATATCACTTATATAAGTGACCGTTCCTTTGAATTGTGCATCCGGTAAAGAATCGACCTTTACGGTTACATCTTTTCCGATATTTATCCATTCGAGGTCTTTTTCGTATATATCGAGCTGAATCCAGAGGTGGGTAAGATCGGCTATGACATACGGTTTATCTTCGGGGTTTATCAGCTCACCCAGGACAATATGTTTCTCTACGACTGTGCCGTCAAATGGTGCCAGTAAGGGAAAATGAGACGGCGGGTGTTCTCCTGATGACCATGAAAGGTTATTAATCTCCTTATCCGTAAGACCTAGTAGTCTAAGCGTTTCGCGAGCCGTATTCTGATCCGCTTCCGAGCGAAGGAATTCCCCCTTTGCATCAAGATATTCCTTTTCCGACGATATCTGTTTTTTATACAGACGATCTTCCCTCTGATAGTTTGCGCGCGCAACCTGCAAATTGGCCTTGGCCTTGAGGTAATCAGCCTTGGCCTGACCCAGTTCAATACTATCAAGCTCGGCGAGAATCCGACCTTTTTGCACACGATCTCCGAGCAGGGCTTTGATATCTATGGCCCTGCCGGGAATGCGGGGGCTTACATGAGCAATTCTGGTTTGATCAGGCTCTATGACGGCAGTGGTTTTTATTTCGCCCCCAAGATCGCGCAGCTCAACAGGAGCGGTTTTTAGATTCAAAGTTTTAAGAGCCTCGGGAGAGAGCTTTACATGCTCTTCTGCATCCGAATGTTCCTCTCCCTGTTCATCACTGTGATTCTCATGAATGGCATCACCATCCTCTGTCTTTTCGGACTGGTCCGGCCCACATCCGATCATGACCTGGATAATCGAAAATACTGCGATAATAACGGTGTATAAGATTATTTTCCGTCTCATTTTATTTCTCCTGCTTTTTTAAAGCTGCTTTGATATCGTGTTTTATCGCCGTCGGCTTTGGAATCAGATTGTTGCATCTCCTCTATCGGCGTGCCGGTGAGCCTCTCGAGATTGGCGAGTGAGAGATGGTATGATCTCAGCGCCTGTATATACTGGAAGTCAGCATCGAATACCGTCCTCTGCGCATCAAGCACGTCAAGGAGCGAGAACTTTCCCTCCCTGTACCCCTCGAAGATTGATTCGTATGCGCTTTGCGCGTCGCGCAGAATTTCATTCTTCAGCAGCAACACTTCTTCATAAGCGCTTGTCAGGTCTTTATACGCTGCGGTCAGAGACGCGTAGGCTCCGACCTCGGCGCTCCTTTTTTCTTCCTCTCCTTGTGAAATCCTGCGGCGCGCCTCAAGAATATTTCCCTGGTTTCGGTCGAAGAAGGGGAGGGGTATCGATAACCCCACGACAAAGGCGTTATCGTCCTTTTCGCTTATGTGTCTGTACCCCCCGCTGACGATTGGGTCTGGTATGGCTTTTGCCTTTTCAAGCTTCAGTGCCGCTTCTCTTTGCTCCATTTCGGCAGCCCAGCGCGCAATATCGGGGTTTTGTGAAATAAATTCTGCAAGATGGTCATATGAGGGTATGGGGAGAACCTGATCGAGATTGCCATCGGCGTACTCGAACAACGGCTGCGTGCTTCCCCATTGCAAGACGAGCTGTTTTCTTGCCGCCTCCAGCTCCCGCCGGGCTCGCGCAAGACTGATCTCGGTCTGGGACAATGCGACCTTTGCCCGCCTTTCCTGTATGGGGGATATCTCTCCCGCAGAAGCCTGCTCTGCTACCGTGTTGTAAACACGCTTTGCAAGAGCGGCTAATTCTTCGGAAAGCTTTAATTGTTTTTGTGCTGCAAGCACATCCGTAAACGCTTTGGCTGTGTTTGTGAATACATCGAGCCTCACAGTTTCATAATCCCAACCTGCAAGGTTTGTGTTGAGAGCGGCAAGTTTCTTTCTCTTTGAAATTTTACCAGCCAAAGGTATGAGCTGGCTTAATAGAATCGTGGTTTCAGTACCCTTAAATCCTTCAACCGACCCCGTGCCGCCAAAATCCTCAAGAAGCGATTCAAGTTCGGGGTTCGGCAGCAACCCTGCCTGGAGTGCCTGAGCCTCCCGCGCACGCACCTCCCAGGAAAATGCTTTCAGCTGCGGATTTCTAATGAGGGCCAGTGACAGGGCCTGACGCAATGTGATTGAACCGGTCGGCTCATTATATCCTTCAGAAATAACAAATTCATCATCGCCATTTATCGGGTTGTATGTCTTTATATCCTTTCCCAAGGGCCTTGGTTGTGCTCTGAACGGCTCCTCTGCATAACTGCTGCTACTTAGAACAATCCCCAATATAACTACTCCCAAAATTTTCACGTACATATAAAATCTCCTTGAAGAGGTCGAATATAATAGGTGGAGTTGTACTGATTGAATTACGCAAAAATCCCCGTACTCCATTCAGGAGTCAGATAATTGCGCAAAGGTTTTAGGGAGATTTAACAGATGAGAATATTTGTTTGGAGTGTTTCCAAAAAGCTATTGCCAACGGGAAGTTCCTGCCTGATTAATCCTTGTTTAAAGTTTTCCTGAAACCAAAAAGATGGAATGACGTATGCCGCAAAAGCATAGGCATCAATCAGAGGAGCCAAATCGATAGAAGATAATAATTTATGTTCTGAGTTGTTATCGGAAACACGGACATCTACACATGGACCACAACGGTTGATTTTTGAATGATCAGTGATATCAGGATACCAGTCATCATTAGAAATTGGCTTTAAGACGGACTCGCAGCATAACCCTGAATCATAACTTTCTAATGTTATATGACCGTCCGTGCCAAAGCATAAAGCGACGCCTGGCAGTAACATCTGCAGAAGCATGAGTAAAACAATAAAAGCCGTGTAGACAGACCGGAATGAGCTTTTGTAAAATTTAGCAACAGGCATGGTCATTTACAATTCAAGCAACTTGAATATAGCTGGGATTATAAATAACTTTATGCGAATTACAAATCCCTTGACATGAAATTGAAATAGCAAGTGGTGCGTCCGATAAGATAGCTTATGTTAACTAGCAACAATTGACGGTCATTATAGTCTCCGTAACCCCCTTTCTTTTTTGTCATTCCAAAAGACGGTACCGCCGGTGCAGAAAAACCCCGTGATACGCATTTTGAAAGCGTGGTTCCCGCTTCAAAGTGGCCACGCTGCGGTGCTGTCGCTCCTTGGTGTCCACACTTCTCATGCCGTGTTTCTGCCGAAACACCTTTTTGACGGGGCTGTTTCCGGGTCCGCAGGCTTGCGGATTCCCTTCATAGCCCCTGTGTCAAACCGGCCAGTCCGTCCCGGCTGTCCGCTATCAACATGAGGCGTATCATCGGGTTTTTCCTCTGACCGCATGCCTCCCGCTTTCTCCCCGCATTAATGCCAACCCGCCTGTCGCTTCCGAACCGGCACATCCCCTTTCCGGTTTTCCTCAAATCTTGCGTTTTTAGCCGCGCGCGCCGCCCGTTCAATGGCCCGCCCGCTCCATTCGCTTCGCTCCCGCGTTGGCCATGAGCGTGCGGCTTGTCCGCCCGGCTTTTGATCTCCGCATGTTGAGGAAAACCAAACAGAAAGGAGATTAAAATGCCTGTTTCGAAATGTCATTGTTGCGGAGGCAAATACTATTGGAAATGGGAGGAAGCCTTTGACAAATTCGGTTTCGGCGATGGCGACGGCCAGGTCGAAACATGGCGCGTCGAAGCCGTCCTGACCGAGGCCGGATATGCGGTTGAAACCGTCGATTGGGGCTGCCACAACACGATCATCATCTCGATCAGGAAGGACGGTGCCGAGCTCATGCCGGGCGACGACAGCCCATTCAAGGTCGGCTACGACGATCCCAGAAAATACCTGCCGCTGAAAATCGTCAGGCTGCTCGATGCAAAGCTGCCGGAAAAGGGAGATATATAGTGACACATCACGACAATCATCCCTTTGCCGACTGCATCCTGAACGATGACTGTATCGAGGCACTAAAACCGGTGCCGGATGAAACGGTCGATCTGGTCGTGACCGATCCGCCCTATCTCGTCAATTACAAGGACCGCAGCGGCCGCAGCATCATCGGTGATGATAACGGCGACTGGCTCAAACCCGCATTCTCGGAAATCATTCGCGTCCTGAAAAATCACGCGTTCTGCGTATCGTTCTCCGGATGGAATGAAGTGGACAAATTCATGACTGCATGGAAGGACGTCGGCTTCAAGCCCGTCGGCCATCTTGTCTGGCACAAGCACTATGCCTCGAACTCAAGATATCTGAATTACAGGCACGAACAGGCGTTCCTTCTGGCCAAGGGCAATCCGCCGATCCCGGTCATGATACTCGATGACATCCATCCGTGGACTTATTCGGGGAATGAACTGCACCCGAACCAGAAATCCGTCGAAATCATCAAACCCCTGATAAGGGCGTTCTCCCGGCAGGACGAGCTCGTGTTGGACCCGTTTGCCGGTTCAGGCACGACGGCCTTGGCAGCCAGGAATACAGGCAGGAAGTATCTGGCCATCGAAAAAGACAAAAACTATTACGACACTGCCATACGAAGGCTCAGATAGCCTAATGTTATAAATATTCTAAGACCGGGGTTCGGGTATTGGCAGACGAGCCGATACCTGACCCATCTTGTCCGACAGGTCAAGGTACTTGTCCACAATCTCTTTTAGAGACTCGTGTTTTCCGTAAATTTCCGCTGCTTTCTCAAGGCAGGTTTTTCCGCTCGAAAAATGTATTTGCGCTGCATCCAGGAGTTTTCCGGTCAAAGGTTCCTGATAAGCGGATTTATCGGAAAAGAACATGTCTTCCAATATATATATACCCGCCCTATTTGATTCCTTACATTCTTTTAGACGCAGGACTTCCAGATATTCTTTTGCAACAGCTTTATAAACCTCCTTATCTTTAACTGCCGTATCCCAAATTTCGGCCTGATAATCCGATTCTTTATTACCTGTGAAAACAGTACACTCAAACAGCTGTACGCGCGTTTCAACGACACCACATTTTTCTGCAAAGGTTTCTTTTACGCCGACATCTGTTTCCTGCGCCTTTGCAACGCTGCCAGCAGCCATCATGAAAGCACCCATGATAAAACCCGATAAAGCTGCGATTTTCTTTTTACCCCAATTCATATGATAGTCTCCCTTTCTATACAAAAATAATGACGCAGGTAACGTAAAGCTTTTGTCTTATATATGCAATATTTTTATGCATTCTGATGGCAAGACTTGTATGGTCGCCAATATATAGAAAATAGAGGTAGTTGAACCAGATTCCTCAAAATTTGATTATTCATGTACTTCCAAATCCGAAAATAGTACAATATGAAAAATATAAAGTAATCAGTCCTGCGTTATAAAGAGGAGGAGAAATAATGAGAATACCGATCTGCATGATTCTGTACATGATAGTGCTATCGGCGGTAACTGTAAAAGCTGCTGATGAACCATTGAGCCAAGAGGATACATTGAAAGAATTAGCCGGTGATCTCGCCAAGTTGGAACTATTGGTTCAGGAAACAAACTATAACATTCAGGAATTTCAAAAAACACAAATCTCAAGCCTAGAACCCCGTAATCTGACAATTACTAGCCAA
>CADEFK010000106.1 GCA_902826595.1 uncultured bacterium
ACCCGAAGCGGACCGCCTCTTCGAGGTCCCGGCGCCATTCATCGGGCGTCTCGCCGCCCGTGCCGTACATCAGGTCGAAGTTATAGTTCTCAAAACCCGCAGACCTGACTTCATCGAGTATCCGTCTGCCGTCCCCGGGGCTGTTGATCCTGCCCAGGTAGTCGAGCTTCCTTTGGGAAAAGGACTGGACCCCGACGCTAATCCTGTTCACTCCGGCGCTGCGGAGCCCCATGAGCTTCCCGAGGTCGGCCGTCTTCGGGTTTACCTCGAGCGTTACCTCGACGTCGCGCTCCGGGACGGTAACCTCGTAAATTTTCGATATTATCCTACCGATGTTCCCGGGGTCGAAAAGAGACGGGGTCCCTCCTCCGAAGAAGATGGAGGTTAACCCGCGGCCCTCTATTTCCCCCCTGTAAAGCTCGAGCTCCCGGAGCACCGATTCCGTGTATTCGGATTCCGGAAAGCCCCCGTTTATGCCCCAGGAATTGAAATCACAGTAGGGGCATTTTTTTACGCAATAGGGTATATGTATATATACGCCGAAGGGCATTCCGGTATTTTACGGGGGCTGCGGGGATGTTGCAACACGCGGCAATGTTGCAACGGATATGTTTTAGCGTCATATTATTGCTTTAATAAGGATATGAGGACCCCGGCTACAGGATTTGTCGTTTTTTTCATGCTTGTTTCAAGCCTCGGCACTGCCTGGTCTCAGGAGAAAAGGGTCCTGACTCTGGAGGAAGCCGTGGGAATAGCCCTCGACAAGAACCCGGGCATTACGGTTTCCGAAGCCAACGTCGAGATATCGAAGGCGCTCGTCAGAAACATGCAGGCCCCCTATTATCCCGAAATCTATACCAGGATCATCGTCCCGTTCGTGGGGCGGGAATCGGGCTTCTTCCTCGACCAGATGATATGGGACTTCGGGCGGACGTCGAATAAGGTGAAGTCGAGCAAGGCGCAGCTCGAGTCCTCGAAGTACCAGGGGGAGACGACGAGGGAGGATATAGAGCTCAACACCATCGTCAGCTACTACACCGTCCTCTCTCAAACGCATATTACAGAAGCATACGAAAAAAAGGCCGTGGAGGCGGAAAAGCGTTTCGAGCGCGCGGAGGGGTTTTACAAGGCGGGCAGGATCTCTCAGATAGAGGTCACGAAGGAAGAGGTGAATCTCGGGAATTCGAAGATGGAGCTCTCGGCGGCGAGGAACGACCTCGAGATCGCGGAGGACAGCCTCATGACGGCAATGGGCCTCGAGGGCGAATTCAATTTCGAGCTCGTCGATTCGCTCGCATATAACAAAAAGGATATAAGCCTCGAGGATTCGATAGACCGGGCTCTCGACACGAGGCCAGAATTAAAGAGCCTGAAAGCGCAGGAGGCCTCGATGAAGGCGAACGTCGCGGCGACGAAAAAGGAGTTTTATCCCCTGCTCTTCGGAAGGACGGCCTACAGGTTCAAGGGGGAAGGGGCCGAGACTCCGGGCTTTATCGCGGGCGTCGGTCTCCAGTTCCCAATATTCGACGGGTTCTCGCGCTTCGCTAACGTACAGGACGCGAAGGCGAAGCTGATGCGCTCCCAGGCGGAGATGGAGACGGCGAAGGTCGAGATCGTGGCCGAGGTCAAGCAGCTCAAGCTCGACCTGGATCTCGCGGAAGAGAACATACAGATAACGGAGAAGACGAGGGAATCGGCCGAGAGGAGCTTCCTCCTGGCGCAGGAAAGATACAGGCTCGAGAGGGCGTCCGAGCTCGAGCTCGCGGAGGCGGAGGCCATCTACTCTTCGAGCAAGGCGGCATACATGCAGGCTATCTACAATTATAATATCACGGCCGCGAGGCTCGAGCGCGCCATAGGCGGAACTGATGAAATGGATAAATAAGAAGACTGCCGCGGGACTGATCGTAATAGTGTTACTCGGTATCTTCCTGGTGCCGAGGTTCCTCGGCGGGAACGATTCCCGCATCACTTACAGGACCGCCGAGGCCGACAGGGGCGACGTGATATCCCTCATAACGGCTACAGGGACGCTGAACCCGCTAACGACGATCGGAGTCGGATCACAGGTACAGGGCACGGTGAGCGCTATTAACGCCGACTTCAACTCCGAAGTGAAGAAAGGGGACCCGCTTGCGGAAATAGACCCCGCCCCGCTTAAAATCGAGCTCAAGAGCGCCGAGGCCAGCATGAAGAAGGCGGAGGCCGACTACAGCATCGCAAGCTCGCTTTACAAGGCGAACAAGGAGCTCTACGAAAAAAGGCTTATTCCCAAAGAGGAGTTCGACGATTCGCAGGCGAAATATTCCGGGGCGCTCGCGGCTTTCGACCAGTCGAAGGTGGCTTTCGAGATAGCCGGGACAAATCTGAAAAATACCGTGGTGAGGTCGCCGATAGATGGAATAGTGCTTTCGAGAAACATAAACGCCGGAGAATCCATCTCGCCCGGCGGAAAGGCCCTCTTCGTGATATCGAACGACCTCAGGGAGATGAAGATCGACACGAAGGTGAGCGAGGCCGACATAGGGAAGCTCGTCCCCGGCCAGAAGGCCTATTTCAGGGTGGACGCATATCCGGGCGAATCTTTCGAGGGGACCGTATCCCAGGTGCGAAACGAACCGATAATAACAAACAACGTCGTCACGTATAATGTGGTCGTCGAGACCGGGAACGAAGAACGGAAATTAAAGCCCGGTATGACGGCCGAGGTAAAGATAGTCGTAGCCGACAAGAAGGACGTGCTCAGGGTGCCGACGGCGGCGCTCAGGTTCATCCCGCCCTCCTCCGCCGACATGAAGGACAAGCCGGACGAGCTTTCCGATAATTCATACGTATGGATAACCCTCAAGAACGGCCAGATCGGCGCGCTCCCGGTGAAGACCGGGGTGAGCGACGACACGTACACGGAGGTACTGGCCGGGGACTTGAAGGAAGGACAGAAGGTCATCGTGGAAGCCGTAGCCGGCTCCAAATCGAGCGGAAGCTCCTCATACCTTCCCCAGCCGAGGAGATTCTGACGGATGGGCGGGAACGTCATCGTCACGAAGGATCTGCACAAGGTCTATAAGCTCGGGGATACAGAGGTGCACGCGCTCAGGGGCGTATCGATCGATATCAAGGAAGGGGAGTTCGTATCCATAATGGGGTCCTCGGGCTCGGGCAAGAGCACGTTCATGAACATCATCGGGTGCCTCGACAAGCCGACATCCGGGAATTACTACCTCGACGGCAGCAAGGTCTCCGAAATGGAGAAGGACGAGCTCGCCGATATCAGAAACAGGAAAATCGGGTTCGTTTTCCAGAGCTTCAACCTCCTCGCGAGGACGACCGCCGCCGAGAACGTGGAGCTGCCGATGATATATAACAACACGCCGTCCCGGACGAGGGCCGAGCGCGCTTTCGAGGCGCTATCCCGTGTCGGGCTCCGGGGAAGGGAGAAACATTTCCCCTCACAGCTTTCGGGGGGCCAGCAGCAGCGGGTGGCCATAGCGCGCGCCATAGTCAACGACCCGAGCATAATACTCGCAGACGAGCCCACGGGAAACCTGGACACGGCCATGAGCGGAGAGATAATGGAGATATTCAGATCTCTCAACGAGCAGGGCAAGACCATAATCATCATCACGCACGAGCACGATATCGCCGAGAACGCCGAGCGCATAGTAATATTCAAGGACGGCTCGATCATCGAAGAAAAGAGTAAGAACGGCAGGGGCGCGGGAGCCGCGCGAACGGTACCGACATGAATTTCCTGGCAGCGCTCAGGGTCTCTTCGAGGGCCATTAGGTCAAACAAGGTGAGGTCCATACTTACGACCCTCGGCATCATCATAGGCGTCGCGGCTGTGATATCGCTCGTCTCCCTGACCCAGGGGGCGAACAGGATGATCGAGGAGCAGCTCACGAGCCTGGGGGGAAAGTCGCTTTTCATCAGCCCCGGGAAGAGGGGTGTCGGGGTTCAGGAAAACGCGATCAGCCTCACTGCGGACGACGCGGACGCTATCAGGGAACTCGACATAGTGCAATACGTCTCGCCTATGATCGACGCGCCTGAGCAGGTGGTCTGGGGAAACAGGAACTGGTTCACCGTGGTCGTCGGGACGAGCCCCGATTTCGTATTCATAAACGACTGGTACCCCGACGCGGGGGTCTTCTTTAACAATAAAGACGTGGAGAAGAACGAGAACGTATGCGTACTCGGCCGGTCGGTGGTATCGAACCTCTTCGGATACAGGGACCCGGTCGGGCTTACGGTCAGGATCGGAAAGGATTCGTTCAGGGTGATCGGCGTGATGAGCTCTCTCGGGCAGACAAGCGGGGGGAGGGACCAGGATGACGTGGCGCTCATCCCTTACACGACGTTCCAGAAGAGGATACTGGGCACAGACGCGCTTGAGTCTATATCCGCAGCCGTCTCGTCGCCTGATGACATACCCGCCGCCGAGTCGCGGATAAGACTCGTGCTCAGGGAAAAGAACAAGCTCGGCAAGAACGAAGACGACAACTTCTATATAAAATCACAAATGGGCGTCATAGACAGGATATTCGCCATCTCCAATATCATGACGGTGCTTCTCGGGAGCATAGCCTCGATCTCGCTCGTCGTCGGCGGCATCGGGATAATGAACATAATGCTGGTCTCGGTGGGAGAGAGGACGAGGGAGATAGGGATAAGGATGGCGGTAGGGGCCAAGGGAAAGGACATTATGATGCAGTTCCTGATAGAGGCCGTACTGCTCTCGCTCACGGGCGGGGTGATCGGTATAGCGGCGGGCGTGCTGGGATCCAAGATAGGGTCTTCGTTCACGGGATGGAAGAGCGTGATATCGCCTGAATCCATACTGGTTTCGTTCTGCTTCGCCGCGCTGATCGGAATATTTTTCGGTATCTATCCGGCGCGGAAGGCATCGAAGCTCGACCCGATCGAGGCGCTCAGATACGAATAAGAACCCCGCTCCCGCCGGGGAGAGCGGTATTAATAATAGACGTTTATAAAGCCCGCGCCGCCGACCCCGAAATCGTCTTGCTGGTCGCCGTTTACATCTTCGAGCACTTCGACAACGCTTCCGAAGGCGGTATCGCCGTCCTGCCCGGTGAGAGTGATGTCCGCTTCGCTGGCGGAAACCGAGGCGGGGAAATCGTCCTGTCCGAAAAATACGTAAACCGCCCCGTTCGGAACGCCGGGGGCGCCTACTCCGAAATCAGCGTTGCTGACTTTATATTCGAGCACGATGGCGGTGTTCCTCTGCTGCGATAACAATTCAGGGGTGAGGAACGGGAACACGCTTATCTCTGTTCCGAAGAGGTCTCCGGGGTTGAGTCCATTAAATACAGTTTCGACAGGGGGGACGGTGCCGTCCCTAAAAGCAGTCTCGAGCTCTTCGCCGGAATAGAGAAACACGGAGCCCGTATCGCTGTTCGTCCCGGGCGCGCCGACGATCACGTCGTCCGTCTCGAGCCCGTCCTCGTCTATATCCCCGTTCCCAGATATGCTGGTCCCGAAACCGTCGGCGGCGCTCCCTTCGAGTATGAGGACGTCAGTGGTATCGGTGGCGAGGTCCCTGCCCTTGAGGTCATTCTTGCCGAAGATTACGTACGCTCTGCCGAGACCGGGTGCTCCGACACCGAATTCGTCCGAGCCGCCGTCGATCTCCCCGAGAAGCGCTATGTCGAAACCGAAGAGCCCCCCCGCCTGCTGTCCTGTGAATATGGCTTGCGCGTTGGTCGCAGGCACTTCTTCGTTATTTTTCAGATCGCCCCCCTTAAAAACGTAGACCCGTCCGGTCCCGGAGCTGTAGAAGGGGGCCCCTACTATGAATACGCCTCTTCCGTTCGTCACCCCGCTTCCCTGTGAGACCGAGAATCCGAAGTTGTCCCCGGGGTTCTCCCCGACGATCTCGAAATGGTCTTCACTGCCGCTGACGAGGTCAATCACCGACGGAATCTGCCTGCTGCCGGGGACGACGTATACCTTTCCGGTGCCGCCGTTGAACTCGGGCGCTCCTATGATGAGCTCCTGCGCCTGGCTGTCGCCGGTGAAATCGTTGGTCGTGGCGAGGGAGGCCCCGAAGGCGTCCGACGCGCTGCCTATGATCGTAACGTCGGCGTCGGCGACGTCGATAGTAGTGTTTCCGTTTTCAGTCAGATCGGCCTGGCCGAAAAATATGTATACGAGGCCGAGACACGGGTCTCCAACGGCGATATCGTTAAGCCCTATATCCTGGCCGCCGCCGAAGCAGTCATTGCTGTTGTCGTCGATTATACATACATTCTGCGTTATCTCTTCGCCGTTGTAATTCCCCGCGGCAACGGACTGCCCGAGACAGCTCCCCGCCTCGCCGCTCACATACCTCACGTTCTGAAGCGGGGTCGAAAGCTCGGCTACGTTCGAGGGCTGCGATGAACTGCCGGTCTCGTCGTTACTGCGTATGGAATAGAAATATCTCGTGTCTCCCGTGATGTCGAGCCTCGGAGAGAGGAACGTCTCCGGGTTTCCGGCCGACTGGGGCACCTGGAAGTCAGGCACCTGGGTCGCGTTCTTGAAGTTGTCTATGACCGCGTCCTGGATTTCGGAAAAAGGCACCCCGTCGAGGTTGGGGACGCCCAGTATTTCGGCCACCTGCTCGTCGCTGTAGAACCTCGGGAAATAAATAGTCACCGTCCCGCTCTGGCCGTTGTCTCCCGGGGCGGTCCAGGCGAGGTTTCTCGTGATTTCATCCGAGGTCAGGTCGGATATCGTCCCGGGCGTCTTGTCATCGCCCACGGCGCATGAAACAATTAACGCGGTCAGCGAAATCAGCGTGAAGATATAGAAAGACTTAAATTTGCGAGCAAGCGTCATAGAGGTTTTTTCCTTGGAGAATTATTTTTAAAGTACAAGATTTTACCGAACATATCATACATTTCCAACAAAAATGAATAATCCGCCTCCGGCCCGCGTCGCGTTAGCTGCCGGCGGACAGGCTTCATTCAGAGCGGAAATTTGCGATACATTAATAATAACCGATAAAATACGCGGATTTGATAGGCGCCGGCTCATGTGGTAATTTCCCTTAGCCGTTATTTGCACCCGCGGGAGGATTATACAGTGTCTACGATAGCTTCTATTAAAGCGAGAGAAATACTGGACTCGAGGGGGAATCCCACGATCGAGGTCGATGTCCATTGCGACGACGGCTCTTTCGGGAGGGCAGCCGTGCCCTCGGGGGCATCCACAGGGGAGCACGAAGCGGTCGAGCTCAGGGACAACGACGGCAAGAGGTACCTGGGCAAAGGCGTCCTGAAAGCGGTCAGGAACGTGAACAGGGTCATCGCCCCGAAATTAATAGGGCTCGACGTATTTTCCCAAAGCCTCATAGACGGGATTATGATCGGTCTCGACGGCACCCCCAACAAGGCGAAGCTCGGGGCCAACGCCATACTCGGCGTTTCGCTCGCAGCCGCAAGGGCGGCGTCCGATTCCCTCGGCATACCGCTTTACAGGTACCTGGGCGGGATCACCGCCAATACGCTTCCCGTACCTCTCATGAACATAGTGAACGGGGGCGCGCACGCGGACAACAACCTGGATTTTCAGGAATTCATGATAGTACCGCTCGGATTCAAGGGCTTCAGCGAAGCCATCAGGGCGGGCGTCGAGGTGTTCCACAGCTTAAAAGCCATACTAAAGAAGAAGGGCTATTCGACCTCGGTCGGCGACGAAGGGGGGTTCGCCCCCAGCCTCAAATCAAACGAGGCGGCGGTCGAGTGCATATCGGAGGCGATAGTAAAAGCGGGTTATAAGCCCGGCACGGGGATAGCGCTCGCGCTCGACGTGGCGTCGAGCGAATTTTACGATAACGGCA
>CADEFK010000107.1 GCA_902826595.1 uncultured bacterium
TTCTCGAAATGGACAAGAACAGCATTGCCGACCTGAATCAGTACGCCCAGGCAGTTTCAAAGGCGAAGCCCGGGAGCACTATGCTAATACTTGTAAAGAGGGCCGATACCACTGTTTATGCCGCGCTCAGGGTTGAAAGCCAAAAGGAAAAAAGAAAATCCAACTGAGAGGGAATTCCCCGCATATCTGATCCGGGCGCGCGCGTGAATCCCGCGGCAGCGGATACGCGGGGCCGCTGCCAGAGCGGCCTGTGCACGTTTGTTGCAGCGGGGGCCCGCTTCGTCGAGGGATCACATCTACTTTCACTTCCCCGCCCGCAGTGATAATATTACTCGCGATAGCATAATAAAAGAGGAGGGCCGGGCCCGATGCCTGATGCCGTTACTACACGTGTGCTTATACTGGGCGGGGGATTCGCCGGACTCGAGGTAGCCCAGAACCTCGAAAAGATATTCAGGCAGAGAGATGACGTCGAAATAACCCTCGTCAACGAGAACAACTATCTCATTTTCACATCGATGCTCGCAGAGGTGGTATCGAGCAGTATCGAAGCCAAGAACATCGTCATACCGTTAAGGGAATGTCTCAGGAAAGCCGGGTTCAAGGAGCTCATCGCCGATTCCATAGACCTAGGCAATAAAACCGTCTCGTGTCACCGCCCGGACAACAGTGAAAATTTCACACTCGGATACGATTACCTCGTTCTGGCTATGGGGTCTATTACGGGGTTCCACGGGGTCGAGGGGGCGGAGGCATATGCCTTTCCTCTCAAGAACCTCGCCGACGCGATGGAGCTTAGGAGTCATGTGATAGACATGTTCGAGATGGCGGACCTCGAGGGGGACCACGACGTAAGGAGGAGGCTCCTCACGTTCACGGTCGTGGGCGGCGGCTATACCGGCATCGAGGTCGCGGCGGAGCTCAACGATTACGTGGGCGCGAGCAGGAGGTTCTACAAGAACGTCAGGTCGGACGAGGTGAAAGTCGTCGTCATAGATCCCGGGGACCGTATCATGCACGAGATGAGCGAAGGGCTTGCGGAATACGGCACGGCTCTCCTCAAGAAAAGGGGGATGGAATTCCGGCTCAATACGAGGATATCCAGGGTCACGCAGGGTTCCGTGGAGACCGCTGACGGGGGGGTCATCGAAACGCACACCCCTATATGGGCCGCGGGCACCTCGCCTCAGCCCGTTATCGCCGCGCTCCCATGTGCCGACAAGAAAGGGAGGATAGAGGTAAACGACTATATGGAAGTTCCCGGATTCCCGGGCGTCTGGGCGCTCGGCGACTGCGCCGTAATTCCCGACCCTCACACCGGTAAACCGTATCCGCCGACGGCTCAGCACGCGACCCGGGAGGGCAAGCGCACCGCTTATAACGTTGCGGCCTCAATTAACGGGAAAGAGGGGGACAGGAGGCCCTTTATATACAAGACGCAGGGCATGCTGGCGCCGCTCGGACACAGGTCTGCGGTCGCCGAAATAAAAGGTCTCAAGTTCTCCGGGTTCTTCGCCTGGGCGCTCTGGCGCTGTATCTATCTAGGTAAGCTGCCGGGATGGGACAGGAAGATAAGGGTCGCGATAGACTGGTTCCTCGACATATTCCTTCCGAAGGACATAGTGCAGCTCAAGTTTCTGATGAGGGTGCGTCAGTCGGAAGCTGCCGACAAACGCTGATCATTTCTTTTTTCTCGAAGATAGGAATTCGACGAGGTCGCTCAGCTCCTGGTTGTTGAGAGTCCCTCCGAAGCCCGGCATGTTCAGCCCCCCGTTCATAATCCTCCAGGTGAGCTCGTTCGCGTTAAGCCTGTCGCCGACGTATGTCAGATCGGGTCCCCTCTGTCCCCCGTGTCCCGATACGGTGTGACAGTAGAGGCAGCCTTTATCGTTGAAGTTCATGCCTCCGCGCCAGAGGGGTCCGCTGTCGGCCCCGATTATCTCCGCCGTAAGGGGCTTCGCGTCGAAGTTCGGAGACCAGGGAGACGTTATTCCTATGGCCCAGAGCCCCGATATGGTCGCGATCGTGAGCGCCACTATTGCGACTGCCCACGGGCGCCGGATCGGGCTCCTCTCTCCCCTGTTCGAGATGAAGGGCAGGCAGAAAAGCAGGAGCCCCACCAGGAGAGGTCCAAAGACCATTAAGTACGTTTCGATCTCTGGCGGCATGAGCGCCAGGAACGCGAAATAAAATACGAAGTACCAGTCTGGCACCGGGAGCGCGTGGATGTCGGAGGGGTTGGGAGGAGGCCCGAGCTCGGGGGGCCCTATTACGATCGCTATCACCAGTATCGTGCATATGACTATGAAGCCGAAGACCATGTCTTTCCAGGCGGCGTCGGGCCAGAATGGGATGCCCTTCTTCTTTACCATCGCCTCGTACTTCTCCCTGTATGTGGCGGGGTCGACCGGGTCGCCCGCCCTCGGGAACTCGGAGATTCCGTTCTTGATCACGAGATAGAGGTGAAATCCTATGAAGACGAACAGGAGCGCCGGTATAAGGAATACGTGGTAGGCATACATACGGCTGAGAGTCGTGCCTCCGACCGTGTCTCCGCCGAGTATGAAGTCGGCGAGCCATCCCCCCACAAGAGGTACGCGCCCCGCCTGCTCTGCGGCAACTATCGTCGACCACACGGCGGTCTGGTCCCACCTCACGACCTGCCCAGTGAAGCCCATTACCACGGTTAATGCGAGGAGCACTACACCCGAAATCCAGTTCATCTCCCTCGGGAACTTGTAGGCCGCCGTGAGATAGACCTGTATCATGTGTATCCCCACGAGAAGTATCATCGCGGATGCGCCCCAGTTGTGCATGCCCCTTACTATCCTTCCGAAGGTCGTCTGGGTGGTGATGTACTGGAGGCTCTGGTATGCCTCGCCGGATGACGGTACGTAAATGAATGCGAGCGTGACGCCCGTAGCCACCTGGAGCATGAACGTGAACAGCGTGGCGCTCCCGAAAACGTAGAACCAAGTCGCGGTGTTCGGGGGGACTGCGTGTTTGGCTATCGGCCCTATCGCGCCGGATAAACCGGTCCGGTCGTCAAACCAGAGCCATGCGCGCTTGAGGAAATTCATCTGCTATACCCCGCATTCATCTTTATTATCGATTTGAAAGTCATGGTTTTCATACAGTCGTTATCGGTATAGGGCTCGCCAGTATTTCGACCTGTCCGTTGTTTACCCTTACAGGGTACTGATAAAGGCCGCGCGGCGGCGGCCCGGCGGCGACGGAGCCGTCTTCGTAATATACCCCGCCGTGGCAGGGGCACATGAAGAGCTTCGCTCCCTCTATCCATCTTACGGGGCAGCCCAGGTGCGCGCAGTTAACGGAAAAAGCGATGAATTTATCCTCGCTCTCCCTCCTTAGCCATGCAGCCGACTGCGCCGTCACTCCTGCCCACGGCAGCGGAGAAGTGTTCACGTAGTCGACCTTCACATAGCCCCCTCCGACACTGAAGCTCTCGAGCGCGCCGACCGCCCTCCATTCAGGCTCAGGCTTCTTTATAATAGGGGCGAGTATCGAGCCCACTATGGGGATACCCACGAGCACCGCGGCTATGCTCCCTAAAGCTATACTCACGTGCATGAAGAACTGTCTTCTCGTACAGTCACTCGTTTGAGTCTTTTCGCTCATGTCTCAAGTCTCCTATCCATCCTGCAAGCGCTCCTATGAACAACACTAGTCCTATGAAGAAAATTATTATGATCGTGCTCACGACTTCGTTGAATCCCACGGCAATCCCCCAGAGCATGAATGTGATGCCGAGCGCCATGATCGCGGGCCAATAGCCGGACGAAGGCAGTTTTTCCGGGAGGGGCCTGTGCCATCCCGGGGCGCCGTTTCTTAACGCTTCCGCCTCCATGGCCTGAAAATCGGCTGCCCCGCCCGGGCCCCCGTACTCAATGGCCGGCGAGGCCGATTCCGGCGCCTGAAATTCCTTTCCAGTGCTCATTCCCCCACCTCCGCATTTTTATATCTCTGTTCTGTCATCGGTTGTCAGTCCCTTGCGTAAGAGTCCGCTTTTGCAAGCGGGCCTTCCACCGCGGGAATACCGGCCGGGCCGGGTTCCGGCGACGCGTACCACCTTGCGAGGGTCGCCATGCTTGCAGCCAGGTATATGAGGCATCCCGGCACCCACATCGTGAGGCCGCCTATCTGCTGGTCCACTCCCGGGGTTATGCAGAGGTCGTTCCTTATATAAGACAGTATCCCGGCGGAGTCGGTCGGGTTCGCGTACGCCGGGTAAAGACCCGCTCCCGCGAACGTGATGAGCATGCCGAGTATGGAGCAGCCCAGGCAGGCGGAGGCCAGATAGAGCGTGGCCGCGAGCGGCGAGAGCCTCGCGCGCCTGGCCGGGGCGAAAACCGGCCACCAGAATATGAAGCCTGACAGCACGAAGCATATTTGCTGGGCAATATAAAGGCTTTCGTTCTTCATGACGATATCGTGGAGGGACGGCATGTGCCAGACCCACATCGAGCCCACGCCCAGGAGCCACGCCGGTACCGGGTTCCCGAGGAATCTCATTACCGCGCCCGCCAGAGGCAGGCGGAGCGCCTTATCCGCGGCCGATTCCGGAATTCCGGAGATAAGCATAAGGGGTATTACGAGGAGCAGCAGTATGTGCTGGATCATGTGGGCGCTGAAGAGGTAATTCCGCCCGAGGTGGTCGAGCGGGGACACCAGGGTCAGGACCATGAGCAGTACGCCCGACGAGAAGAGCAGGCTCCTGCCGTTTAACCTGAACCCCGGCAGGGCCGCGTAAGACGCGAGGAGCGCCGCCGCGAATATTAACGCCCAGGGCTCAAACGACCATGCCGCGCCTAAAAAATTCAGTACGCTCATACCGCCCTCTCCCGAATATTCGATAAAATAATTCTCATAAGAACGCCCATAGATATATCACGGAAAATACCACGACCCACACGCCGTCGACGAAATGCCAGTAGAGCGATATGCACTCTACCGCGTCCGATTTGGGCCCCTTGAAGTCCCCCGCGAGCGCGAGCCCCAGGAGCAGCGAAAGCATAATCAGGCCCACGCATACGTGAAAACCGTGGAAGCCGGTGAGGGTAAAGAATGTCGTGCCGAATACGTTCCGGCTGATCGTTATGTTTTTTTCGATGAGACCGCTCCATTCCAGGCCCTGCCCGAATATGAAGACCGCGCCCAGAACGATCGTCGCCAGTATCCAGACCTTGAGCATGAGGTGGTTCTTGTTTCGGAGGCTCTTCCCCGCGAGCCAGATAGTGAAGCTGCTGGCGAAAAGGAAAAGGCTGAATATGCCCGTTACGACCGGGTTCAGGCTGTTTGCCGCCGTGGGGCCGTCGGTAACGGAGCCGTGGAAATTCACGTAAGCGAGTATGAGCATCAGAAAGAATATGGATTCCGAAGCTATGAAAAAACCGACGATCATTCTGTTATTCGCCATTCAAACTTCTCCTAAACGATCTTCGCGCCGGGCTCGTCCGGCATATCAGGGTAGGCAAGGTCCCACAGCGGACGCCTGCCCCTTACGGGCGGGACGAGCTCGAAATTCTCGACCGCCGCCGGCGATGTGGTCGCCCATTCGAGCGTCCACGCGTTCCAGGGGTTATCCCCGGCGGGCTTGCCGTGTCTCAGGCTCGCCAGTATGTTCCATACAAAGACTATGACGGACAGCCCGAGGATCATCGCCCCTATCGTGGATATGAGGTTCATCGAGCCCCAGTACGGCATGTCGTAGTATGTATAAGTGCGTCTGGGCATGCCCATCACTCCCAGGAAATGCTGTATGAAGAACGTCATGTTGAATCCGATCACAGTGAGCCAGAAGTGCCATTTGCCGAGGGTCTCCGACAGCATGCGTCCCGTGAACTTGGGGAACCAGTAATACACGCCCGCGAATATGGCGAAGACGGAACCCCCGAAGATGGCATAATGGAAATGGGCGACGATGAAGTAGCTGTCCGTGACGACCCAGTCTATGGGCACGGACGCGATGGCGACACCCGTGAGGCCGCCGATTACGAACTCTATGATGAACGCCGTGGCGAAGAGCATCGGGGTCGCGAAATTTATCCTGCCGCCCCACATGGTAGCCACCCAGTTGAGCACCTTGATGCCGGTAGGTATGGCGATAAGCATGCTCGCGAGCGAAAAATAAGCGTTGGCGACGTTCCCGAGACCCACGGCGAACATATGGTGCGCCCATACCCCCAGGCTCAGAAGCCCGATGGCCACTGTGGACGCGGCGACGAACTCGTAGCCGTAGATAGGCTTCCTCGAGAAGACCGGTATCACCTCGGAGATTATTCCGAAAGCGGGGAGTATGAGTATGTAAACCTCGGGGTGTCCGAACCCCCAGAAGAAATGCTGCCACAGTATGGCCGAGCCCCCGTGCGCGGGGGTGAAGAACGTCGCCCCGAGCAAGCTGTCGAGGAGCATCATGGCGAAAGCGGCCGTGATTATCGGTATCACGAATACGAGGAGGAGGGACGTGACGAGCATCATCCATACGAAGAGCGGTATCCTCCGCATGGTCATGCCCGGGGTCCTCATCGTCAGTATCGTGACTACGTTGTTGAGTCCGGAGGCGACCGAGCCTATTCCCGACGCGAGGAGCCCGAGCGCCCAGTATGTGGGCCCCTTATTGAGGGAGAACGGCTTCTCGCTCAGCGGGGCGTACGCGAACCAGCCCACGTCGGGTGCGCCGCTCTGCGTGAAGAAGCTGTAGTAGAGGAGTATGCCGCCGAAGAAAAAGAGCCAGAAGCTGAGCGCGTTCAGACGGGGGAACGCCATGTCGCGGGCTCCTATCATGAGCGGCAGCAGGTAAACGCCGACTCCGATGAGAAACGGCATGACGACGAAGAATATCATGGTCGTGCCGTGCATGGTGAAGAGCTGGTTATACGTCTCGGGCGTGAGGAAATCGTTTCCCGGGTGGGCGAGCTGTACGCGTATGAGGAGCGCTTCGAGGCCGCCCAGAAGGAAATAGACGAGGGTTATGATGAGGTACATAATCCCTATCTGCTTGTGGTCCACTGAAGCGACCCAGCTCAGGAGGCCGTTATTCGCCTTGAGCGAGGGCAGCGGTATGGTGTTCTCCGGAACGATAGGGATTCTACTGCTCATCCAGCGCCTCCAGGTATGCGACTATGGATTTCACTTCCGTATCCGTGAGCTTCATATTGGGCATGAGGGATCCCTGTTTATATCTCTGCGGGTTGGTGAGCCATTTGGAGAGGTTCTCGGGCGTATTCGTGAGCACACCGGCGCCTATCGTTGCACGGTCGGCGAGATGGGTCAGATCGGGCCCGACCCTGGCTGCGGCCGCCGTACCGCGTATCGCATGACAGTTCATGCAGGCCTTCGTCTGGAAGAGCCTGGCTCCATCCGCGGCTATTCCATCTGTCGGGGTGCCGGGTATGACGAGCTGCCCTTCGAGCCATTTCCTGTATTCCTCCACGGGCTCGGCGACTACTCTGATGCGCATATTGGCGTGCTGGTCCCCGCAGAATTCGGCGCAGGCGCCGAGATATACTCCCGGCTTTCCGGCCACGAGCCAGATGTAGTTGGGGTGTCCTGGAACGAGGTCTATTTTTCTCCCCAGCTCGGGCACCCAGAAGTCGTGTATGACGTCTATGGATTCGAGACGGACCAGCATCTTCTCACCGACCGGTATGTGTATCTCGTTTGCCGTCGTCGCCCCTGAAGACGGATACCGTATCTCCCACCACCACTGATGGCCTATTACGACCAGGTCGGGCTCCCTGCCGCCGGCCGGGGGGTCTATTGTTTTCATGGTGCTGCACGTGAGAAGGAATAGCAGG
>CADEFK010000108.1:0-2212 GCA_902826595.1 uncultured bacterium
TATGCCGGGACGTGCTCGAAGACTGCAGGCCCTACAGGCCTCTCGGCGTGAGCTTATCCGCCAAGAGCTCGCCCAAATACCTTCCGGGCGTCAGGGAGCGATGGAAATTTATCTCGAAGGCGCTCGAGAAGACCACTCCCCTCTTCAAGGTAGTCCCGATGATAGGCAGCCTCGGCTGCCCTTACACCTGCAGCTTCTGCATCGACGCGAGCGAGCCTTATCAGCCGCTCGACTTCGAGCTTATCAAGGACGACCTCAGATTCGTACGGACCAGGATAAAACGTCCGCTCGTCAGCTGGTACGACCCCAACTTCGGGGTACGCTTCGACGATTACATGAACGCGATCGAAGAGGCGGTCCCTGTGGGGAGCATCGATTTCATCGCCGAGAGCAGCCTTTCGCTCCTTTCCGAGCCGCACTTGAAACGCTTGAGACAGAACAGCTTCCAGGCAGTGCTCCCGGGCATAGAATCCTGGTTCGACATGGGCAACAAATCCAAGACCGGGGCCAGGCAGGGCATAGACAAGGTAAAAGCCGTCTCGGAACACATCAATCAGATATTGAGCTATATTCCGTATGTGCAGACAAACTTCGTAGTCGGGCTTGACAGCGATAACGGAGCCGAGTCCTTCGAGCTGACGAAAAGGTTCGTCGATCTGGCGCCCGCCGCTTTCCCGTCATATCCGCTTATCACGGCGTTCGGCAGGGCCGCGCCCTTGAACCTCGAATACCAGAGCGAGGATAGGGTTCTCGCGTTCCCGTTCCATTTCCTGAACAACAGCCACGCCTCGAACGTGAAGCCGAAGAACTATTCATGGCCCGAATTCTACGACCTCCTCATCGGGCTCGCGGAATACTCCTACTCGTGGCGCTCGATATATAACCGCTTCACGAATACGAGGACCCGTATCCCGAGGTGGATGAACCTCATGCGCGCTGTTTCCACTGAGGGCTTCGGGAGGCTCCGGTATTACCGCAAGATAAGGAAGTTCCTCGATGAAGACGTGAAGTTCAGGGCGTTTTTCGAGGGTGAGACGAAAGAGATACCGCAGTTCTACATAGACATGATAAGAAAAGACCTCGGTCCCCTCTGGGAGTACCTGCCCGAAGGCGCTATATACCACGACCCTTATGCCTACCTGAAATCGGAAATGGCAAAGAGGGAAAAGAAAGTCCAAACCGCGTGAAGACAAACTCCTCGACGCATTCGATTAAATCAAAAAGCCTAACTATTTTGTGTCATTGCGAGGCTCAGAATGAGCCGCGGCAATCTCGCCTTTTTCATTTAATTCCCTCCTTTGTAAAGAATGAATGCGAGCGAGAGAGCATTCGGATGCCATGACAAAGAAGGCACCGAAGTAGATTAACTTCAGGCTGAATGTTGATGAAGCTCAAATAGGCTAGGGTGGATTTAGTATTTGTCATTCCCGAATGTCTTTATCGGGAATCCAACATGTGGTCATCCCGAACAACGATTTCGAGCGTGTGAGGAATCGGTCGCCATCGGCTGAATAGAAAAGAGTATCTACGCATTGCAAAGAACCATCCGTATATATCTACGAACGAAGTTAGCGCGGCGCGGCAATCTCATCCCTCATCTATTTCCCTCCCCCTACAAAGGGGGGAGGGTCAGGGTGGGGGTGTACCTTATTAATCCTTTCCCCGACATTCACACAACCACGCTCAAAAGCCCGCCACTCTCCCCCTCAGCCCCGCCGAGACCGACCCCGGTGAAATACAAACCCCGGGACGTATGCCCCGTTTTCAGTTCGTCTTCTTCCCTTTCGGCTTATCCGCAGGCACACCCTCATCGGATACGGCTATGGCCTGGGCCTCGTCCGCAGGGTTCGAGAGTATGATGATAGTCGTCAGCTGTCCGGCGGCGCTCGCGGGCCTTATGATCGTCTTTTTGATCTTCGTATCGAGGCCCTGCTTCTTCAATGCCTCATTCACGGCCCCTGCCATATTCACCCGCCCGCCGCTCTGTGCCGCGGCGTCGAGGTCGGCGAGTATAGCCGCCGCCTGAGCCTGGCTCACCGTATCAGTCGGGTATATAAGCCTGTTTATGTTGCTTTTGGATAAGTTTAAGTTCGACGCCGCATGGGAAATCATGACGGCCAGGAGAAGAAAAACAACCGCTGCGCCCGCTAAGTATTTACCCCTCATTTTATCACCCCCTACCAGAAGATATCACACAATGAACTCCGGTCAT
>CADEFK010000108.1:2312-7773 GCA_902826595.1 uncultured bacterium
ACCCCTCATTTTATCACCCCCTACCAGAAGATATCACACAATGAACTCCGGTCATAAAGATTATAACACGACGCAACGCGAAACTATATCGATTTTTGTGAAACTGAGGTGACCGTGTCAGGTGCAAGCTATGAGAAATATCGCGGGGCACGAAGGCAGCTTAACATGCCTTATTCATAGGATTTTGGAAAGGATTCAACGGCACAGAGGGCTTTAAGTCTGGTGGAGATGACGGGAATCGAACCCGCGACCTCCGCGTTGCGAACGCGGCGCTCTCCCAAGCTGAGCTACATCCCCACGTCTGTGATTGATATGGATTTTATATGAATTTTTTACAACTGGAAAGAAACATCCGAAAAATTACCGGGACGCCTTCACCGCCCTGTTAGAAGCCCAGCGCTCGAGCTTGGAAATGTCCTCCCGCATCGTCGTCGAGAGCGGCACGATAGATGAAGCCGCGATTATAAGCTCCCTGTCGTCGAGCTCCTTCCCCTTGGAATAGGACTCGAACAGCGCCGAAATGACGGCCTGCTCTATCTCTGCCCCGCTGAGGCCCTCCGTGTTCTTGGCGAGCGAGTCCAGATCGAAGCTGTCCGGGCTCTTTCCCCTGTTCTGTAAGTGTATCCTGAATATCTCTCGTCTCTCTTTTTGGTTCGGGAGCGTAATAAAGAATATCTCGTCGAACCTGCCCTTCCGGAGAATCTCGGGCGGCAGCAAATCAATCTGGTTCGCGGTCGCCGTCACGAAGACCGGATACGCCTTTTCCTGCATCCACGTGAGGAAGTACCCGAATATCCTCGACGTCGGGCTGTCCCCCGACTTCTCCCCGCTCCTCGTGATGCCGGCCTCGATCTCGTCTATCCACAACACGCAGGGGGCGCTCGCTTCCACAGTCTTTATTGCCTTCCTGAACGCCGCCTCCGGGCTTCCGAACGCCTCGCTGTATACCTGATTCAGATCGAGCCTGAGCAGGGGCAGGTTCCAGGCCGTGGCTATAGCCTTCGCGCAGAGGCTCTTGCCGCACCCGCTTATACCCATCAGCAGTATGCCCTTCGGCGTATCTAGCCCGAACTCCTTGGCCTCGCTCGAAAAGGCAAGCCGCCTCACCTTGAGCCACTCCTTTATGTTTTCGAGTCCCCCGACCTTGTCTATATCGATCCTGCTCCTTACAAAATCGAGCGTCCCGGATTTCCTCACGAGCTGCGCCTTCTCCTCCAATAGCGCGTCGACCGCGTCTCCCCCGAGCTCCTCCCTGCCGACGAGGGTCCTCCTGAGCGCAAGCTCCATTTCGAGCGCGCCCAGCCCCTGAAGCGCGTTGACTGCGGCCTCCTTGAAATATGGCTTCATTGTATTCTGCACGCTCTCCGGGGTGTATGTCTTTACTATGAAGTCGAAAATCTTGCCGGTCTCGGAGCGGTCGGGGAGGTCGATATCTATTACGGCCATTTCCTTCTCAACCTCAAGCGGGATCGAAACGGAATGAGAGAGAATGAAGATCGTCTTTGGTGATTTCCTCAATCTTTGATATGCGTCTTTCAGTTTTCTCAGAATCCTGGGATCGTCGAGAAAATAATTCACATCTTTAAACAAATAGAAGCCCTTTGATTGCTCCTCCACCGCTTTATCGAGGGCTTTAACAAGGTTCTCCGAGCCGTCTCTGAAACCCTCGGTGCACGACCATACCGAGAATTTACCGGAATCGCCGTAGATATTCTTCCCCATCGATTTAATGGCATTCTCGACCCTCTCCTCCTCAGACGAGACGAGGTAAATGATCGGATAGCCCGCTTTTACGAAATTCTCGATTGTTTTCGTGGGAAATGCCATAACTCCCTGTAAGTATATAGCAAGTCCTTAGAATTAGTTGCGGCAAAGCGGATTATCAAGGAATATGAGGCCTTATATCCCCTGGGAAGTAACTCTTTTCGGATGCTCTTTCCGCCAGCGGAGCTTGTTAAGGGCGTTTACGTATGCCTTCACGCTCGCAACCACTATGTCGGTATTCGATCCCTGACCCTGTGTAATAGCACCTTCGTCCTCGACCCTTACGGTAACCTCTCCCTGCGCGTCTATACCTTCGGTAATCGCAGTGACTACGTAGCTTTCAAGCGTAGGATTAAGTCCCGTTGCCCTCGACACAGCCTGATATGCCGCATCCACGGGCCCATCCCCGCTTTCGGAGATGGTAACTTCCTTTCCGTCGATGAGCAGCTTTACAGTCGCTACGGGCTGCATGTCGGACCCGCCTGAGTAATTTGCGGATATGAGCTTGTAAAAATCAGACGAGCGGACGAACTCTTCGCTTATAATAGCTTCGATGTCCTCGTCGAATACGTATTTTTTCTTGTCCGCCAGGTCCTTGAACTTCTTAAACGCGTTCTCGAAGGCCTTATCGTCCAGGAAATACCCGTAGTCCTCCAGGCGGTCTTTAAATGCGTGCCTTCCCGAGTGCTTTCCGAGGATAAGTTTATTGGAGGGAATTCCTACCTCTTCGGGGTCCATGATCTCATAAGTGATCCTTTCCTTTAGCACGCCGTCCTGATGTATGCCCGCTTCGTGGGCGAACGCGTTTGCCCCCACGATAGCCTTATTCGGCTGTACGCTCACGCCCGTCACCTGGGATACGAGCCTGCTCGTCGGGTATAGCTGCTCGGTGTTTAGTCTCGTCTTGTAGGGATTGCGGTCATTCCTTACCTTTAATCCCATAACTATCTCTTCGAGCGAGGCGTTGCCCGCCCTCTCTCCGAGGCCGTTTATCGTGCACTCGACCTGCCTCGCGCCTTCCCTGATCGCGGCGATGGAGTTCGCCACCGCAAGCCCCAGGTCGTTATGGCAGTGGACGCTCAGCACTATATTGTCCAGGCCGGGCACCTTTTCCTTAAGCGTCCTTATGATGAACGCGAACTCCTCCGGTACGGTGTATCCGACCGTGTCCGGGATGTTAATGATCTTCGCGCCGGACCTCACCGCGACGTCCACCGCGCGGCAGAGGTAATCCAGATCGGTCCTGGTCGCGTCCTCGCACGAGAATTCCACGTTCTCCGTATAGTGCCTCGCGTGCTTGACCGCGGTGCTGATTATCTCGAGCACCTCGTCCCTTGATTTCCTGAGTTTATGTTTCAGATGGATATCGGAGGTTGCGATGAAGGTGTGTATCCTTGGGTACTCGGCGTTCCTGACCGCTTCCCAGCCCCTGTCTATGTCGTTGAAGTTGGCCCTGCAGAGACCCGCGATCTCGCAGCCGCGTATCCTCTCCGCTATGACCTTCACCGACTCGAAATCGCCCTCGGAAGAAATGGGGAAGCCGGCTTCGATGACATCGACGCCGAGCTTTTCGAGCTGGTGCGCGACCCTGAGCTTCTCTTCCGCGGTCATGCCGCAGCCCGGGGCCTGCTCTCCGTCCCTTAAAGTCGTATCGAATATCTTCACCATGTTGTCGCTGCCCATCTCGTACGCCTCCTCAAACTCAAATTAGTCTAAGACTTGGAGCATGTTTTGTCAATTTCAAGTACTGTCACGGGCTTGGGACGAAATCGAGTCAGGGAATATCTTATAAACCGGTCGGCAGGTCGATGAAAACGGTCTCTATATGGAACTTCTTTTGCAGAATCCTGGCTAGGGCTCTTAACCCCATCGTTTCTGTCGCGTGGTGTCCCGCGAATATTACGTTAACTCCGGCGTCCTTGGCCGTATGGTATACCTCGACCGCGTCCCCGGTAATGTATAGATCGACCCCCGCGTCAAGCGCGTTATAAAACCCGCCGTAGCTCCCGCCGCCGCTGCATACGGCTATCGTCCTTATCTTTTTCCCGCCGAACGGGAGCACCCTGCACACGGTGTTTAACTCCCGGTTGAGCTTCTCCTCGATCTCCTTGAGCGGAAGCGCCTTTTTGCACTCCCCTATCCAGCCTATATTCTTCCCGTGATAAAGGAAAAATTCGCCCGTGATCTTCGCCCCCAGCAGCTTCAAAAGCTCCGCGTTATGCCCGACCTCTTTATGTCGATCGAGGGGGTTGTGGCTTACGTAAAGTGATATATCGTTCTCGAATAGTATCTTCATCCTTTGCTTCGCCCACCCCGTGATAGACGGGTTGCGGAAATCCCAAAAATGGCCGTGATGAACTATGACCAGGTCCGCCTTTTCTTCGACTGACATCTTGAAGGACTCGACCCCGGCGTCTACGGCGAAGGCGGCCTTCTTCACCGTGCCTCTTCCTTCAAACTGGAGGCCGTTCCATGAGGAGTCCTTAACATCGTCTGTTTTGAGATATTCGTCCAGAAACCGGACGATCTTTTCTAACCTTGGCATAGTCTTTTCTTCCCTTCCATAGAAAAAGGAGATCTAGCGAGGTTTTCGTTTTCTAAAAATATCGCTCTTCCGGAGGCTGTCGAAGCATGAACAGCGAGTACAACGTCAAACCCGATCAACTCTTCCCCTTTACGAAGCGGTACACGACCAGCAATATGATCGAGCCGCCCACCGCGAACAGAAAGCTCTTGAGGTTGAATCCCGGCTGTACTTGAGTCCCTCCGAACATTGGCATACCGGCAATGAGCCCGCCGACGAACGCCCCGACGACGCCAATCACTATAGTGCCGACAAAGCCCCCCGGCCCCCTTCCGGGCATCAGCATCTTTGCGACTGCCCCCGCCACTAGACCGAATATGATCCACGAGATTATCTCCATCATTTCATTCTCCTTTGTCCAGCCCTAAACGTAAACTGATGCATGTATAAAGCGACATATTACAATTTTTTCCCGAAAAGCTCAAAGCACACGTCGGACTGCTGCAATCTCATCTTATATCCAGCCCGCAGGAGCGGCTTCCAGCCGCGACCCTGCCCCGCTCCTGCCTTCATGAGGTAATCAGGACCGAGCAGCTGAATTTTTCGAAATCCGGTGAACTTTCGGTGAACTTTTGGATACCTTTTGGTGTACTTTTTTTGCTAACTTGGCTTAATTCAATAGGTCCATCTTTATCATCCTGTTACTGAGGACCTGCTTTGTAACACTCATAATCCCGGTAACCGCGGTCCGGTTTCAATAGTTCTCTTGAAGGGTTTATATAGCCTTATGTAGAAGCTAGCTTTTTTTCGACAGCCTTCTCATCACTATAAGTATTGGAATCAGCAGGTATAGAGGAAAAGAAGCCGAGGCCCACGCTGGCGAAATGGAGCATCCGCCCCCTCCGAACACGAAACCGTCGGGAACGCCGTCATTGTCCGAATCAGTATCCTTGTAATCGGGTGTGCCGTCAGAGTCGGTATCGACCGGGTTTTGAGAATCAGGCCCCGCCTCTACGCTGTCCGCTATGCCGTCCCCGTCCGAATCGGTATCGAGCGAGTCCTTTACGCCGTCCCCGTCGGTATCCTGGTTACCCTCGACCGCATCAGGAACGGAGTCGTCGTCGCTGTCGCCCGGCCCGATGGCTATAAAGAACGGGGCTGCGGAAAGTCCCT
>CADEFK010000109.1:0-7233 GCA_902826595.1 uncultured bacterium
TACCCTCTCACTCTTCAGCGACAAGGTAACGTCCGTATCGAAGCTCACCTCGGACGCGGCGAAGGGTCTCTTCCTCGACCTCTGAGCGGCAGCATCACGAAAATTCCGAATACTGCCGCTTAGGTGGCCGTCTCGTTAGGTACTCTCTAGTATTTCCATAATTCCCCGTAATGATCTTTCGGGGGCCGTGCACGTATTTTCTACGCGCCCTGCTGGGTCGACATCAAGGCCGCCATTCCTCCGAAGAACACGGCGAAAATTATCGCGAGCCCGATAAAGATCGCCGCGATGATAAGCGATGCCAGACAGTAGTTCCTCCTGTTTATATTCCCGGTGCTGCCGACTATCCAGACTATTAGCATTACCAGACCTACTACCGGTATGGCGAGGAGAATCATAGTGACGACCCAGTCCTTTACGCTCATGGGCGAAGTGTCGTAACCGCTTTGTACGGGCGTTGCGCTCATTCCATTACCCTCCGTTAAGATATATGATTAATAATCACTAATTATAGTACGGTTGGAATAATTCCGATAGACGGAATTTTTATCGCTGCCTGCCGCGCTCGCGGGGGCATATAGCCGGCGGACACGGCGGAGCGGCAGAAACTTTTCCGGGAATGACTGGAAGACCCGAGGTACGGGAAAGCTCATTGACAATTATCAGATCCACCTTAACCTGGAATTGAACAACGTTAATCAATATTGTTCAGTCGGGCGGGGACAGGAGTACTCAAGCGCGCATGGGTTGCGGTTCGGGCCCGCTCAGCTGAGGCTCTTGGTTACTTCTACGACGCCGTGGAGCTCGTTCTGGATCTCGCTCCAGCGCTCGGCCCCGATACCGCCCACTAGACGGCCCTGCGCCTTTTTCCAGAGCGGGAAGGACTTCTCGATCTTGTGCTCGCCTTTCTTCGTAAGGGTAATGAGCTTTTCCCTCCGGTTCTTTCCGGTCTTCACGCTCACGAGCCTCTGTTTCTCGACCGTAACGAGGTTGCGCGCGAGGGTGCTCTGGTCTATCCCGACGAAATCCGCGAGCTTGGTGAAATTAGGCGATTTCAGATACGCGACCGCCACCAGGATTAAAAACTGGTTGCTCTTGAGGTCGGCGTCCCTGAGCGCGGCGTCGTAGTAATTTATGACGTGACGGGCGGTCTTCCTTACTTCGTAGCATACGCAGTCGAGGCAATCCGTGAGCTTCAGGCTCTCGAATTTAGCGTGTCCGTTCCCCTTCTTCGGATCCATTTTTCTCTTCATACCTCATAATATACAATATTTCTAATCTATGTAAACGCAAACGCGGCGTTATACTTTAGTGTGCGACCGGGTGTCCGGCCGCCTCCCTCACCCCCTCCCGGAAGGCCCGGTTTCCGCCTCCTCGAGCCTCACCCCGAAAGACCCGCCCCTCCCGCCGGGGAAGACGCTGACGTTCTGGTACGGTATCTCTATCCCGTTGTCGATGAATGTGCTTACTATCCTCTTCCTCAGCTCTCTCCCCGCGCCCCACTGCTTCTGGGGCAGCGTTTTCAGCAGGCACCTTATGACGACCTCCGAGGGCCCGAAGCTGTCCACGCCCAGGACCTCGAGCGGTCCGAGTATGAGCGATTCGAACCTCTCGTCCCCCGAGAGCCCCTCTCCTATGCCCCGGAGCGTCTCGATCGCGTGATCGAGATTCTCCCCGTAGGCGACCCTCACGTCCACTATGTACTTCGACCAGTCCCTGCTCTGGTTCGAGAGCTGCGTTATGGAGCCGTTCGGGAATATGTGGAGCGTGCCGTCGAGGTCCCTTATCGCGATCGTACGGAACTTCATCTCCTCCACCGTCCCGCTCTTCCCGTTGATCACGGCCGAGTCCCCGGCCCTCACCTGGTCCTCGAATATGATGAAGAACCCGCTTATGATGTCCCGGACCAGGTTCTGCGCGCCGAAGCTCACGGCCAGGCCCAGTATGCCGGCCCCCGCTATTATCGGAGCGATGTCCATCCCGATCTCCTTGAGCGCCATGACCACCGCTATCCCGATGATGAGCACGAACACGATGCTCCGGAGGAGCGCTGTCAGTGTCCTGACGCGCTTTTCGGTCTCGACCGCGCTCGCGTACCCGTCGCTCCTACCCGCGAACGCCCTCTCGAACCTTCTGGTCATGCCGTCCACAACCCTTATGAGCACATAGGCCCCGACGGCTATTATCAGTATCCTCGCGCCCGACGTAACGAGCCAGTCGAATACCCTTTGTGCGAACGCCGGGTCGTAAAACCTGTTCACGATATTAGAGAGCATAAATCACCTCCGGAATATTTTGATAACGGCTCCGCCCACTTTTATACCCTCGAACGAGGCGGCATGAATAGTTTATAAATGAAAATTTATGGAACAAATATATCATAGGGGATGTTTCGGAGATGTTATGCGATGAGGGTGGGTATTCAACCCCAACGTAGGAGCGGCTTCCAGCCGCGACACCCTTAATTTCCCTCCCCCCTTTCAAAGTGGGGGAGGGTTAGGAGAGATTTAGTTTTAATCCTGTTCGTGCTGATTCTGCCTGTCCAGAGCTTGTCGAAGGACGTAGACCGCAATTATAAGAATGTATTGCGGATTAATTACAATACTGTTTATAATCAATTGGGCCGCAGGGTCCCCGGACACGAAAGCCGGGAGATAATGCTGCGAAAAGGAGAATCATTGCTCATGAGAAAATGGATTCCACTACTTCTACTGGTTTTTGTTGCGGCTTCCGTCTCTTATGCGGGAGACACTCCCGAGAGCACCGTGACCGGGTTCTATACCGCGTACATAAAGTTAAAGACGCGGGGCATACCCCCGGCGAAGGACCTCGCCGAATATAAGCCCTACATTACGCCTGAGCTCGCGGCCCTTCTGAAATCGGCCGACGAAGCCGAAATAAAATACAAAGCGGATACAAAAGGGGAAGTGCCTCCGCTCGTAGAGGGCGATATATTCACGTCCCTCTTCGAGGGCGCGGATTCATTCAAGGTCCTTTCGTGCGAGGAGAAGGGCTCTAAAGCCTCGTGCTCGGTCGAGTTCAAGAACACGAACCCCGGCGACGGCAAGACGTTCACCTGGAAGGACTCCCCTCTGCTTGAGAAAGGGAAATCGGGCTGGCTCATAAGCGACGTCGAGTATAAAGGGGACTGGGACTTCGCCGTCAAGGGCACAATGACCGGGATGCTCAAAAACGTTATCAGCGAAGGGCAGGGGGACTGAATTCAAGTCAAGGAGAAATTAATTCGATGATGGGAACAAGAAATCAAGCCCTCGTTATGCTTATAGTGTGCGCGGCTCTCACCCTTTCGTGTCAGCACAGGACGGAAAACGCAACCTCATCTGCCGGGCTCCACGGGGATCCGTACGTGCAGACGACACTCGTATTCGGACTCGCGAAGCAGGGCGGCGCGGTCACGGAGGCCGAGTGGCGATACTTCGTCGATTCCTACGTCACTCCAAGGTACAGGCAGGGCCTCACGATTATCGATACGGACGGGCAGTGGATGATGCAGACGGGGGAGGTGATAAAGGAGGACTCGAGGATCATCATTCTTCTCTACGGGGCCGATGCCCGGGCGGAGAACGACAAGAACATTGAATTCATTATAGATACGTACAAGAAGCTCCATCAGCAGGAAGCCGTGCTGCGCATAGACACCAGGGCGGACGTTTCGTTTCAATAATTGCTGCGCGTCAATAGGCGGGACGGTTGTGAATATAAAATTTCAGGGAGGGCTTCCTATGTTCGTAGCGAAGCGGCAGATCGAGGCCAGGTTCGGATACGAGCAGGCCGCTTTAAACTCCATGAAGAAGCGGCTCGAGGAAGCGGGCTCGCAGGTCGGCTGGAAGCCCGACAAGGTAAGGCTCATCACGGGTTCTATCGGGGCCAACGGATCGACGATAGAGACCGAGGTAAAGATAAAGGAGCTCCGGGAGCTCGACGAGGCGTGGGCGAAGCTGGCAAAACTCAAGGCGCACAAGAAATGGGGAAAGGAGTTCGAGAAGTACGTTGTCTCCGGCACAGCGCGCTGGCAGATATTCAGGATAGTGAGCGACTAGGCGTTACCTTCTCTCTTTCCTGGATTACCCGCGATTCGATATAACCGCGGCAAGGAGGATTATATATGCCTTTACCGTACCCCGTCATAGTAGTCCCCGGCATTACCGCGACTTATCTGAAGGACGAATACGACCTGCCCCCGGAATATGTATGGACGGTGATGACGAAGAAATACGAGCGTCTCGCGCTCCACCCGAACGACCTACGCTACGAGGCGCAGGAGCCCGCCCGTCTCAAACCCGACCAGCTCTACGAGATCGCCTACAGGGAATTGATCGAGGAGCTCCGCTACAACCTCCGCTCTGAGGAGGACAAGCAGGTGCCCGTCTTTCCCTTCGGTTATGACTGGCGGATGAAGCTCGAAGACATACAGGCCGGGCTCGACTCGTTCATTGGGGAAGTTATAGACCGCACGAAGCTCCTCAAGCATTACTTCAAAGCGGGCTATCACGCCGACCCTAAAGTTAACCTCGTCGGTCACTCGATGGGCGGGCTTATAATAGCGGGTTATCTCAAGAGCAAGGGGCGTCAGGCCCCCGTGCACAAGGTCGCGACCCTTGCCACCCCGTATCAGGGCTCTTTCGAAGCGGTCATAAAGGTGACCACCGGCACGGCGAACCTCGGCACGTCCCCTCCGAGCTCTCGTGAAAGGGAATCCGCGCGCGTCACGCCCGCTCTATATTACCTCGTTCCGAGCTTCAGCGGCGGGCTCGAAGTGCCGGACGGCGTACCCAAGTCGCTCTTCGATCCTGCCGTATGGCAGCCGAGCATCGTGCAGTCTATAAAGGAATGGATACGTCTGAAGGGTCTTCCGACGCCGGACCAGGACAAGCTTGCGGAGCAGATATTTACGAGCATGCTCAAATCCGGGAAGAGCCACCGCGCTGATATCGACGCGTTTAAATTATCGGATGCGGGAATGAATTCCGACAGGTGGCTTGCGGTCGTCAGGGTGGACTCTGTAACGAGGGTGCGCTTGAAGATCGTGAAGAACGGCAGGTTCCCCGAGTTCGATTTCAGCTCCTCCGACAGGGACAACAAGTGGTTCCCCGCAAACATCACCGACCCGCAGTGCAGGCTCACGGGCGACGGCACTGTGCCGTTCGAGGGCGCGGTGCCTAAATTCCTCGCTCCCGAGAACCTCGTCTGCGTCACGCCCGGCGATTTCGGTTATTGGGAGATAGGAGACCAGATCCTCACAAGCGTAGGAGGATTCCACGGCATCATGCCGAAGATGAACATGCTCCACAGGCTCCTCGTGAGGTTCTTCACGGACGCGCCCGACAAGCGGGACAACACCTGGGGCCGACGCGCCCCCGGCGTCATAGAAGGGGCATGGAAGCCGCCCCTCGTGCTCAAGGACAAGACCCTCGGGTGAGAGTCTACAGGTTTAAAATCAGGGCAACCCTTTATCGTCCTGAGCGAAATAAGCGGCTCCGGCATCCCTTAAACTTAAAACGAGATAAGCTCCGCGGCTTCGTCTATCGCGAGACCTATGCCGTCGACATAGACCTTTAAATCCATCGATCCGTCCAGAGGGTTGCAGTCCTCCGTCGTGAGCGTGTCGTCGAACATCCCGGCGGGGACGTCTATCTCCTCGCCGAGCGCTATGACCTCCGCCTGGTCCTCGGCTATCCCCGGCGCCGCTTCCTGCTGGAACACCATACCGGCTTCAGGATCGGCAGGCATTATGACGCCGGGCCTGTTCCCGTTCTCTCCCGCCCGCCACGAGCCGTCGTTGTTGACGACTTCGCCGTCCTCGATGTTGTCCACGTCCTCCCCGAAGTAGCAGACCGTACCGTCGGGGGCCTGCGCGAAAAAGTTTCTGGATATCTCGACGATCTCGCCGTCCTCGAATTCCGTCTCCACGAGGACGCGGGTATTCACGCCCGCTACCATCTCCGTATCCCCGGGCACGGTTATTTCAACCCTGATCAGCACGCCCTCGTCGTCCACCCCCTCGAGCACAGTCTCGCTCCCGACGACTACAGGGAAGAACCCGTTGTCTATTACCAGCGAGAACGGGCCCGCATCCGGGTCGCAGACCTCTATGCCTACGGTCAGCTCAGGGCACACTCCCCCGCCCCCGCCTCCGCTGCTGCATCCGCCGATAGCCAGGAACGATAGAGTCAAAATCAGAACCGATAATCCTGTTCTTTTAATCATGTCATAACCTCCTTTCTGATAGTGTATTTGCTACTATGATATAGGGCGAAGGTTGCGGGCTTATTTCCGAAACATTACAAGTTGGCAAGGTTTAAAACCGGAAACAATCGGAGAACGGTTCCTATATTCCCTCTCCCCAATCGTGAGGGAGAGGGGCAGGGTGAGGGGGTACGTCAACATTTTGTCATTCCCGAATGCTTTAGTCGGGAATCTGAAATCTTTTTCCTTCAAGTAGGACCGCCGCAAAGACCGCGTACAATAAAAAAACCCGCCCCGTTCTCCAATACTTGTCAGGAACGGGGCGGGTGCAGGTAATGAGGGATGAGTCATGTAATTGGACGAAGGGCAGGGGCTCCCCCCGCATTCCTCATAGCCTCGCGGGCTACGCCGGAGGAAGCCCCTGAAATACACCGGAGGTTTGTGCCTGATGGTGTCAATTCGACGACGTCATGAATATGCTCTCGGTGATGGTCTGATTCCCGCCCGCTTCTATCGCCAGCACCTCGACCTTGTACTCGCCGTCGGGCACTATAAACTCCGCGGGTATTGTCAGCTGCGTGACATCGGCTGGAACCTTCACGTCGAGTCTCTTTTGAGGGACCACTCCCTCATGATCTACCACGACCTGATAGCTGATGATCTCGATATCGGTCGAATTACTGCAATCGCCCATGTTCGAACCCGTGTCGATCTTGTTCGTGACGGGCTCCCATACGATGACGACTTCCTCGTCCGGATCGAGTGTATCCCCGTCTGACGGGGAGAGGATTACGGGCGCGCACGGTATTGTGTGAGTGAAAGCGGCTACGCCCTCGAGCTCCTCACCGTCGATCGTAATAGCGTCGAATTCGTAATTGCCCGCTGGGAACATCTTCAGAAACTCTGGGAGCGGCAGCTCGTAGAAAGGCGGCTCGTTCCTTTCCGTGAAAAGCTCGGTATCGCTGAGGGTTTTTAAGTTCCCGAGGCTCTTGACCGCGAAGATTACACATCCATGCGTGTTTCTGG
>CADEFK010000109.1:7243-7765 GCA_902826595.1 uncultured bacterium
CCTTCGGGTTCTCGATCTCGAGCATTCTCCACGGGTCTGCGTCGAGGTCGAATTGAAGCCCGGCGTCCCCTCCGGTCGAATTCAGCTCGATACGCATCTGCGTCTTTTTGAACGGGAGGGCGTCCCCGTCCTCTGCGGCGGTGCATACGGGTCCGAATACCGTCGTGCCCAGCGCAATTACTGCGGCGACAAATAGAGCGCAGAGGATACTCCGCTCCGCCGTCCCCGCGCTTCTGACTACTGATACCGATAACTCGTTGGTGCTTCTCATGCTGTACCTCCTGAATCTGGATTTTAATTACATCGTATCAGGTCAGGGTTGCTGGAATATTTCCGGCGCATTACGAATTAGAAAGGTTGAGGAACGATCGGGTATCCCGTTGTTTCCGTTGTTTCCTTTCTTTCTTTTCCTTCCCCCGAGGCGGGGGAAGGTGAAGGATGGGGGTGATATTCTTCACCGGAGTCCTTTCCGACATTCCGACAGATGCCCGGGGGTATATACGTGGCGGATGTGTCGGATTG
>CADEFK010000110.1 GCA_902826595.1 uncultured bacterium
CGGGCTTTTCATCGCCTTTAATGGACATTCGTCCGCCTGCTCCTTCCGCCGATCATGACGGCGGTACCGCCAGTATCCACAGCAATTTAGCCTTGCTCTGCCCAACGTTTCTCCATTTATGCTCGAGGAGGGTCCTGAAGTGGATGCTGTCCCCGGGGCCTATCGTGTACGTCTTGTCGTAAACCTGGAACTCGACTCTCCCGCTTATGCAGAAGACGAGCTCCTCCCCCCTGTGCTTCATCGGCTTCTTCCCGCTCGACGCCCCGACCTCGAGGACCGAGTACGCGGCCGTCATGATGAAATCCCCGTACTGCCTGGCCGAAATGCCCTGGAGCTTGAGTCCTTTTTTAAAAGTCAGGATCGGCTCCCTCTGCTTCGCAGGGACGAAAACGACGTCGCTGTTGTCGACTTTCTCTTCTATGAAGTGGCTTACCCTTTTCCCGAGCGCGTCCGAGATCTTCATCATCGTCGTGATCGTGGGCGTTATGCCGTTTGACTCGATCTTGTGGATCGCGGCGGCCGAGATGCCCGATTTGTTCGCGAGCTCCTTGAGCGAAAGCCCCCTCTCGGTACGCATGTTCTTTATCTTCTCGCCGAGCCTCGACACTATGTGATCGATCTGATATTTCTCAGCCGCCATTGCTCACCTTTTCCGTGCCGGACGGGTTCACCCCGATGAGGGGCTCTTCGTCGAAATTCCAGAATAAAGCCTTTTCGCCTCCGTCCGTGAAATAAACCCTGCTGTCGTTTATGACCCTGCCTATCGTCTCGCACGCGAGGCCCTCTTCCCCGAACTTCTCCTTTATGTATTGCGTCTTCTGCGGCCGGGAAGATATTACGAACCCGTAGCTGGGGAACGTCAGCAGCCACTTCTGAAGCGGCACGTCCCCGGGCGCGGGGATGCGGTCGATGAAGATTTCGGCCCCGGCCTTCGAGCCCTCGAGCATCATGAGCGCAGAGCCTATGATACCGGCCATGCTTACGTCCCTGGCGGCGTCGGCGAGGCCCTCCTCCGCGAGCAGCGGAAGTATTTCGAGCTGGCGCCTGAGTTCATCTTCCGGAAGCCCGCTCGATGAGTCCCAAAAATTAAACGCCGGGTAGAACCTGCCTTCGAGGTCCGTTGCGAGAACGATGTCGTCCCCGTCCATGGCCCCGAAGCCCGAGAGCAGGCGCTCGGCCTTTCCCAATATGAAAACGGACAGCGAGCCGGATTCGGCGTCGAGCGTCGTGTGCCCCCCGACCACGGGCACGCCGTAACGCCCGGCATTGTCCCTTATGCCGCGCAGCACCTCTCCGGCGCTCTCTTCGTTCCTCGAAAAAAGCACGTCCACGAGCGCGACCGGCCTGCCGCCCATGGCGTATATGTCGTTCACGTTCGTGAGCACGGAGGTCCTGCCCGCGAGGTATGGATTCGAATTTAACAGCGGCTGGTATACACCCTCGGCCGCGAGCAGCAGGTATCCGTCCCCCGACTTTATGGCCGCCGCGTCGTCGCCCAGAAGGATGTCGTTCCCGTCAATGCGGGGGGCGAGCGGGAAGTACCGCCAGAGTCCGGCCAGGTACTGCTTCTGAACGAGCCTGGTCGAGGATTTGAGTGTCCGGATCAGATTCTGCAATCGCTCTTCCTTTACTCTATTTATGCGGAGTCCAGGTCCGCTTCCATAAGCTGGTGCGTCACGCCTTCGTATTCGACCGGGCCGCCCACGGGCTTCCAGTCGAGCCTCTTGAAGAAGTTCACGTTCTGAGGCTGCACGTACGCGAGGAATTTCTTGCATCCCCTCGATTTGACCGTCTCCACCGCGAACCTCACGAGACCCGAGCCCACCCGCCCGTTCCTGTATCCGTCTGCGGCCGTGAGGCGTCCGCCGTACCAGGTGTCGTCTCCCGTCGTGTAACACCTCACCCCGCCCGCCATTATCCCGCCGGGCCCCTTGAGAGCGATAATGTGCACCGCGCCGCGGTCGCGCTCGTCCACGTCCGTTCCGCTGAATATTTTCTGCTCTTCGACGAAAACCGCGTGACGGAGCCTGAAATAATCATCGAGCTCTTCCGCGCTCTCGGCGATTTTAAATACGTATTCCCCGGACTTTCGAATGTGCGCTTCACCGAACTGTATGAATATGCCGTTCCGGGGCACGGCAACACATGCCGTCCCGGCCCGTCTACTATATTGGACACTATATCAACTTTAGTAAATCAAGTCAAGAATGTCGCGGTCGCGGAAACGAGCCTTGCGCCCGCCGTTCGGAACCCCGTGTTTAAAGAGCGTCAAACGGCTCGCGGACGCCTTGACTAGCGGGAATAAATTTCCTATAATGTACGAAGCGTAAACTTTAGGAAAACAACATGCCCATCTATGAATACCATTGTCCCAAGTGCTTAAAAGATGTAAGTATTTTTTTTCTGACCGTATCGGAAGCCGGCGGGAAAAAGCCGTCGTGCCCGGAATGCGGGAGCAGAAAACTGGGGCGCGTCATGTCGAACATCTCCCCGGTATCCAAAACCGATGACGCTAAAGTGACAGGCGTCCCGAAGGCGGGAGCCGGAGCGGAGGACACGGCTTCGCTGGCCCGCGTGATGCGCGAGTCGAGCCGGAAGTCCAAGGGCGGCTACGGGGAGCAGTTCAGGGAAGTGGCCGGCCGTCTCGAAAAAGGGGAATCGTCGGTATCGATAGAGAAGAAGCTCCGGAAAAGGGTCGGCGAGACCATGGAGACTCACTGACATAATAGAACATTGTGAAATTCAGGGGTTAAATAAACCAGGATAGACAGGAGGCGGTCAAATGAGCATAGTAAAAAGAAAGAAAATTTTCGATAACCACAGTCACATAGGTCCGGTGCCCGGATTCGCTTACTACGGATTGCCTCAGGCGGTGAAACCCACGACGGATTACGACAAGACCGAGGACTATATAAAAGGCATGGACAAGCACGGCGTCGACCGCGCGCTCGTCATGTCGAATTACGGCTACCCGGATTCGGCCCAGCCGTTCACATTGAACCCGCTCGTCGCGGACAGCGCGCAGAAGACCGACCGTCTCATGGGGGCCATATGGGTCTCTGCGCTTCCCAAGGACAAGGAGCGCACGACCGAGGCGCTCAAGCTCATAGGCGAGAAGGGGCTCGTGGCGTTAAAGACGACATGCCTCCTGGGCGGCACGTTTAACCCCGAGCAGTGGGACAAGGAGTCGGAGGAGCTATGGACGATGATCCTCGACGCGGCCGCTGCGAACGACATGCCCTTTCACATACACACGAGCCCGGGCGGGGGGTCGGACATCGACAATGCGCTCGCCTTGATAAAAAAGTTCGGAAAGAAAGTGAAGATACACGTCGTCCACATGGGCGGCGGCGTCAGCGGCCACATCAAGTTCGTCCCCAGGTTCTTTGAGCTCGTGGAAGAGGGATATCAGGTCTATACGGACTCGTCCTGGGCCGTAGGGTTCGGCTCGACATGGCTCCTCGAGGAGATAGAGCGGAGGGGCGTGGGGGGCGACCGCTTCCTCTTCGGTTCCGACATACCGTGGAGCGATTTCGCGTCCGAGTACTGGAAAATAGAAGGCGCCGACGTATCGGAAAAGCTGAAAGAAGACATATTCTGGAACAACGCCGAGAAGCTCTACGGCAAGTTCTGGTAATCAATCAGGGCGGATGCAGTTAATCCGACGGCTCCAGCGTCCGCCGCAACGGAAGTCGGTGCGGACGCTTCGGGATTGATCTTACCGCCCCCGGCCGGTTAATATTCAGTACGCTTTATCCAGGGCGTCATTTAATGAGCACGGTAGTTAATTCATCATTCGGTCTATTTCTCAAGAAGGACTTTCTCTCCAAGGAGCTTTGCCGCGTAGTCCGGTCGGAGATGTCCTCGTCCGAGGGGAGCCCGGCGAGTGTCATGAGAACGGACGAGCGGCTGGTCGAAGAAAATGTCAGGCGCACCGTGACGAAAGAAGTGTCGGGGGAGACGCGCTCGCTCCTTGGCGAAAAGCTGACAGAGGCGAAAGCCGAGCTCGAAGCCTATTTCGGCGTAGAGCTCACACATCCGCAGGAGCCTCAGTTCCTGTTCTACAGGAAAGGGGATTTCTTCCAGGTCCATACCGACATAGGCACAAACCCGAAACTCCCGGAGGCGGTCAGGGGGCGCAAGGTTTCGGCGGTCGTGTTCCTGAACGACGAATCCGAGGAGCCCGGGGAAGATACCTACTCCGGGGGGTCGCTCATCATATACGGGATACTCAAGGACCCACGGTTCGAATCGAGGGGGTTCAGGGTGCCGGGCACAGCCGGAATGCTGCTCGCTTTTCGTTCCGACCTCTTTCACGAGGTCACGCCCGTGACAAGCGGGTCGAGATATACGGTGGTAAGCTGGTTCGACTGACTGCGGAGCGGGCCAGGCCGCTTTAAAACTCACCCCTCGACGCGAAGCCGCTTTTCGAGGACCCGGCCGCGTCGAGGCAGTCGTCATAGACACCTCTCAACTCCTCGATGCTGCCGAGCTTCAGCACCTTTTTTTGAAAACGTTCCGTCCACTTCTTCGTTTTCACTGTCGGCTTGACGATGTAAGGCGGTCTCAATTTCCCGGCGATTTCACCGAGGTCCTCCCTCCGCGCAGAGAAGCAGGTGGGAGGAACCGTGAACCCTTTGTCCCGAGCGAATTTGTAGAAATTAGCTTTGTTCATGAACAGGTCTATGACTTCCTCGTCCGGAAGTACGAATCTGAAACGCTCCCTCAAGCTTTCCCTGTTGCGCGAGATTACGCGGACGCTCTCGTCGCTGCAGGGGAAGAGCACGCATACGCCGTGTCTGCGGGCGATGTCGGACAGTGTACCGAGAAGCGCGTCTTCCGACGTGGAGCCCGCCAGTATTTCTTCACAGCAGTTCGTTCTGCTGCAGAAATGAGACGGGTCGGCGGCGATGCCAATAACGGGTATGCCGTATCCGGACAGTATCCTCGCCGTCTGCAGTCCGGTTATGGAATCCAGTTTGATGACAACGGCAGGCGCTTTGACCACGGCATATACCCTTCGGTAAAATGTATTCGATAATAACGAAATTACCCACACATCCGCCGAATGGGCATCGGTCGGGATAAAAACCCGGTTCGAGGGTTCTATCGACGTCCGCGCCCGGCATATTCGGTAAAAATTATGTAGAATAAGTCGTTATGGCGTATAGATAATATATTAATTCAGGCCGGCAGGCCAATTTCCCTTTCTGAATCGACAATGTGAGGATAAACGGTATTTATGAGCCCCTACGTTCCTGTTTTGACATTTCATAAAATAGACGAGAATCCTTCCGTAATATCCTTTCCCCCAGGTCTATTCGCAAGTTTTATGGAGAAGCTGTACCGGAACGGCTACAGAACGGTCGGTCTTACGGACGCGGTTGACAATTTGTACCGCGGGGGGTCCCCGCCGGAGAAGACTTTCGTGCTCACGTTCGACGACGGATACAGGAGCGTATTCAGTCAGGCATTCCCGGTCATGAAGAGATACGGCATGTCGGCCACTGTGTTCCTAACGGTCGGCGAGCCCTCGGAACCCCGCTCCGGCGGCCGAATTCCACGGTTAAACGGCAGCGAAATGCTGAGCTGGGCGGAGGTAACGGAGATGAGGGACGCGGGATTCCGCTTCGGGGCCCATACCCTCACTCATCCCGACCTTACGCGGCTCGGTACGGAGAAAATCGAATACGAAATCGTAAAATCGAAAGAAATTATAGAAGGGGTTCTCGGCGAGCCCGTACGCTCGTTCGCCTATCCCTGCGGGAGATACGACGAGAGGAGCATGGGCATCGCCTCGCGCTTTTTCGATTGCGCGTGCTCGGACGAACTCGGCCTCCTGACCTCCGAAAGCAAACGCTACGCCCTCGGGCGCGTTGACGCTTTTTACCTGAAGAACGAGAGGCTCGCGGGGCTGATGCTGTCGGATCTCTTCCCCTATTACGTCCGGCTCAGGAACGTCCCACGCAGCATACGGCGCAGGCTGGGCGGCAGATGAACACCGCGCAGAGGAAGCTCAGGTTCTGCATGATAACCACCTTCTACCCACCCTACGGGTTCGGAGGCGACGCCGTTTACGTGCAGCAGCTTTCAAACGAGCTTGCCGAGAGGGGCCATCACGTCACGGTCATCCACTGCATCGACTCGTACAACCTTTTATCCAGGGGCCGCCCGGTCCTGCCTTGCAGCGACCACCCGGGCGTCGAGGTCCACGGCTTGAGGAGCATATACGGACCCCTGTCGCCGCTGGCCACACAGCAGTCGGGCCTGCCGCTGTTTAAATCAGCACGGATAAGAGAGATACTGGCAGGCGGCTTCGACGTGATACATTTCCATAATATATCTCTCGCGGGCGGGCCCGGCATACTCGGCTACGGAGAGGGGATCAAGCTCTACACGCTTCACGAATACTGGCTCGTATGCCCGACCCACGTCCTCATGAAATACGAGAGCGCCCCGTGCACGGAGCCGTCCTGCACCCTGTGCCAGATCGTTTACAAGAGGCCTCCGCAGCTCTGGCGGCACACGGGCCTTTTGAAAGACTCTTTAAAACACCTGGACGCGATTATCAGCCCGAGCAGGTTCGCCATGAAAATCCACAGGGACTCCGGTATCGACGTCCCGATCACCCATATCCCGCACTTCGCTCCGGACTGGTACGGTACCGACGGCCCCGACGAGACGGACGACCTCAAAATCCCGGACAAACCGTTCTTCCTCTACGCCGGGCGTATCGAAAAACTAAAGGGAGTACAAAACCTCGTCCCAGTATTCAGGGGGTATGCCAAAGCGGACCTCGTTATCGCCGGAAAAGGGAGTTATGAATCCGGGCTCCGCAGGGAAGCGGAGGGCGCGGGGAACATACACATGCAGGGTCACCTTTCCCGCGCCCGTCTCACGAGGCTCTATAAAAGGGCCGTAGCTCTTATAGTGCCCTCTATAAACTATGAAATCTCGACACTCGTGATTTTTGAAGCGTTCCGTGAAAAAACCCCGGTCATCGTAAATAACATAGGAGCGCCTCCCGAGCTGGTCGAAGACAGCGGCGGGGGCCTCGTTTATAACTCCCCGGCGGAGCTTCTCGGGGCAATGGACCGTATCCTCGCGGACCCCTCGTACAGGGACGAGCTCGGCAGGAAAGGTCATGAAGCATACCTCAAGAAATGGAACCCCGAATCCCACCTGAGCCGCTACCTCGATTTGATCGAGCGCATAGGCTCCCGGAAGAAAGCCTGGTAGAGAGAGTCGCCGCACGTACCCGGGATCACCGTCCGGCATACGCCTTTTTCCATACCCTCCCTCCCCTCTTCATACCTTCGTCCTGTCTATTATTTATACCGTCGTCCAATTGTCGAGGCGGACACACGCGGTTAATCTCATAACGGATCATAAAAAAATCCCCCGAGAGGGTGGTCTCTCGGAGGACTTGATGCCGATACGTTGGATCAGAACCGGCATTGAGCTATAACTCAACGGTAAAATTAATTACATATCGGATTCGTGTCAACAACTTTCGTTGACTGCGGTTCCAGGGTCGAGGGCGTCCGGTCTTCCCCGCCTTTCGGACAAGAGAATGGGAGCGAGTATGGGGATATTCACGAGTGCAACCTCGGGGACCGGACGGCCCGGATTTTTCCTGTTTTTAGTGGTTTCGGCTTAGATACCCGGCTGCGCAGGCGGCACCGGAAGTGAAAACAGCCCGGCCGTATCTAATATACAATAGCCGGGGCGCGAAGCTGCA
>CADEFK010000111.1 GCA_902826595.1 uncultured bacterium
AATATAAAACCAGAAGGCGGACTGCACCCATAAGGACAGCCCGCCTTTTTTTTATTTAATCCGGAATATCCACGGTTACGGCATTTAATTGCCGGCACCCACTCTGAATGATAACGTTAGCTCCTTTTTAAAAAAACTCGTTTTGTGGTTACAATTTATCTCTCGGAAGCCATGACGGACACGCCTCATTACGTAAATCACAGGAAGAGACTCAGGGAAAGGTTCCGCAAGTCAGGGGCCGACGGTATGCACGACTACGAGCTCCTCGAGCTTCTACTCACATTCTCGATCCCCCGAAGGGACGTAAAGCCCGTAGCCAAGAAACTTATAAGCGAGTTCGGCGGACTCTCCGGGGTCCTCGACGCGGATCAGAAAAAGCTCGAGGGATTGAGCGGGGTCGGCTCCATGTCGGCCGCGCTGATTCGTCTGGTAAAAGAAATCTACAACACGTACCTAGCCGAGAACATGAAAAGGGGGGACGTTCTTTCCTCCCCCGAAACGGTCCTGAAATTCGTACGGGTCAGACTCTCCGGGATGACGAATGAGGCCTTCATGGTGATATATATGAATGTAAAGAACGAGGTGATCGACTATTCCATACTCCACGAGGGCACGGTCGATAACGTCGCCGTATACCCGAGGCGTATAATCGAATCCGCCCTTTCCCGGAACGCCTCAGGGGTCATACTCGTCCATAACCACCCGAGCGGAAACCCGGCGCCGTCGAGGGAGGACAAGGCTCTAACGAGAGACATTGCGGACGCCGCCATCACACTCGACATAAGAGTGCTCGACCATATTATCGTCGGGAAGGACGGTTACTTCAGCTTCATGGAGAATGATCTTATATCAGCCGCGAAAACGTAACCCTCGCTCAGGCATCGAACCGGGAGCGTACGGTTTCATTCAGAAATCGGGTAGTTTTAATAGATCGAGCGAGACATGGATACTTTAAACCCGGATACCGTTCGCCGTAATAGTACACCCCATAGAAAAGCGTTCTACCTGTCCGTTTTTACCGTCATATACAATATTCTCGAGGGAGTCGTATCCATAGCCGCGGGGACGGTTTCAGGGAGCATTGCGCTCGTCGGATTCGGTCTCGACAGCTTCGTGGAATCGCTTTCGGGGGGAATAATGATCTGGCGCTTCCGCGGGCTCGGGAACCTTTCCCACGAGGAAGAAGAGAGGATGGAGGCAAAGGCCGCAAAACTCGTGGCTTACACTTTTTTTGTGCTGGGAGTATACGTTCTATACGAGTCCTTGAAGAAGCTCGTCCTGCAGGAAGCGCCCGAGCCGAGCATCCTCGGGATCATAATAGCAGTCGTCTCGCTCGTCGTCATGCCGGTTTTGTTCCTTCTGAAGCATAGAACAGGGAAGTCGATCGGGAGCAGGAGCCTCGTCGCGGATTCGAAGCAGACGCTCGTCTGCTGCTACCTGTCCATAGCGCTTCTCGTGGGACTCGGTCTAAACTACCTGTTCGGGATATGGTGGGCCGACCCCGCGGCAGGTGTGATAATTTTCGTATTTTTAATGAGGGAGGGTTATGAGGTCTTGAGGGAAGGGAAGGCCGGCTGCTGCGGGACGTGACCGGGCTTACGTGACTCTAACGATCATTCCGCCCTTTAATATTCTTCCTTTGAAAATGGCACACACACTATGTATATTTAGAACCTGCGATAAATATTCAATTTCGCTGCCGAATAAAAATTACAATAAGGGATCAGGATGAAGGATAAAAATACGGATACCCCAGGGAAAGGGCAGTCGGACTCGATAAGCATCCTCAGGTTCGTCATCACGTACGTGCTACTCATGGGGGCGTTCTTTCTGCTTCTCGGACTTAAGCCCGTACAGGACGTGGTGGATATTAACGGCGGATATTCAAACGCCATTGTGTTTATGACGGCGAAGATACTCGGCCTGTTAGGAGTGGCTTCCACCGTTCAGGGCTCCGTTATTCACCTCCCTTCGATCTCGCTCGACGTCGAGTTCGGATGCAACGGGCTCGAAGCGGTTATGATATACTCGGTCGCGGTCCTGACGTTTCCGGCTACCTGGAAAAACAGACTGCTCGGCATCGTGGCGGGTTTTCTCGTCATCCAGGTATTGAATCTCATAAGGATCGTGGCGCTCGCCTATGCAGGCGTCTATCACAGGGACCTGTTCGATTTAATACACCTGTATGTAGCGCAGGGTGTGATGATAGCGGTAGCGCTTGCGACTTTCGTGCTTTACCTGACCTACATGAGCCATGGACAAGGAAAAAAAGAAGCCGTTATTTAGGTCCGTCCTCCTTAAGGCTTCACTCATATTCGTAGTCTCTTATACTATTTCTCTCCTCGTCTGGCTGGGCATTAAAGGCTATTACGGATTGGCGGTTACGACGATTGCCTCGTATGCGATCACTCTATTCAAAGACGTCGATATAGTATCGATACTGAGGCAGGGTGATATAGTCTCGGTCGGGTTCATCCCCCAGAAGTTCGGCGTGACTATACTAAAAACGACGATAGACGTTCCGATTTCGAATTACACCTTTAACGCCCCCCTCACGTTCGCGATCATGGCCGCTTTTTATCCGTATTTAAAAAGGAAGCGGATATATCTGGAGGCGCTCGTAATCCTGCTCGTCGTCCATTTCCTGTTCGTATTCTCGCTCGAAGGGGAAAAGCTCTCGGGCGCGCTGGAAACGCAGGGTTACGCGAAAGGGGGAACCGCTTCTCAGATATTCTGGGAATTCCTCTGGGGTTTCATCAACAATATGGTCGTCAGGTTCGAGCCCTTTTTGATTGGCGCGTATCTGTTCTTCTTCAGGAACCGCGTGCCGGCAGTGAAACAGGCACAACAGAAGAAAGTGAAAAAATAAATATTCCCCCGGGGAGGGAAATCATTTCTTCGGGACGCCGGATATTGCCCTGCTGAAAAGGACCCCCAAATAATAAGTGACATAGATAAGCACGATTCCCAGGATAAAAGAGAGAAGGACTCCCGCAATATCCCCCGCGCCGTACTGACTTCCCGAAAAGAAGAGCTCGTCCGAAAGCTTGAACACGTCGTCGCTCCTGAAACGATTAATATCGAGCGAGGGCGAAAATAGCGCCGCAATTCGGGAGACTATTATCGACCCCATCTCGTAATAATCGCCGCTGAACGATATGAAAGGCGCGAAGGCTATAGGCAGCGAGACCCCGAGCCTGATCCCCGCTCCGAGGGGGGTCGCGCGGGAGGCTGACCTCAGGAGAGGGACGCCTACGAATACCGTCAGGAGAAATGGGAAAAAATCGGTCAGTAAATAAATGAGGTCGTTACCCCCCGTGTCGAATCCGGTAAGCTGCCCCGCATATTCGGAGCCAGAGGAAACGAACGGGAATATCTTTTCCAGTAACGCGCCTCCGTATTTAGGGCTTATCTCGAGCTCCGTAACCGTCCCCCCGCCCAGAATGCAGCCGAATGCGTGACATAGCTCGTGAACAGGTACGTATATCCACCATGTGGCGGCGAATATAACGATCATGAGGGCAAGATTGACCGGGGCCGAATTTGCGATAGCCCTGTCTAGGCCCGAAAGAAAATCCTCGAATGGTAAAATAAGTATCTGTTTTAATAAATTCAGCATGGGACGGCCGTTTCATTTTATACAAAATCGATAATATTGTAAACAGGTTCCACATATTCTAGTTGAATATTAACTTAAATGCTGTAGTGCATTAATTAATACACATAACCATCAAAAGTCATTGACAAAAATAATTTAAAGTAATAGACTTTGTTCGGAGCTTGGAGAAAGGATGTTTTGATCGAAAGGGCAAACTATTCGAAAGAATAGGGCGCAAAGCCGACGGCCTAAGGGCGAAATAAGCCTATGGCGGCGGGTTGCCGAAGAGATGGAGGATGGGTCGTACTTAAATTCCGCTCTTCCATGTAGAGAATCAGGCAGTCCCGCTGCGCCTTTTTGAGAATGTGCCGTCCGGAGTCTCGCGTGAGAAGAGCAGACCGCAGGGTACTCAATATCGGTTACCGCCTGATATGGGCCTTTTTAACAATGCCCCTGCTTATCCTGTTATCCCCCGAAGAATCCTCCGCAAATTCTTATTATTACAGGAAAGATACAAACGGTGTCGTCTACTACACGAATATAGACCCGAAAAGCAGCGGATATAAAAAGATAGGAAGTCCCTGGGGCACATTCCGCGGCACCCCGAAGAGCCAGCGGGGATACCTCAATAAATACAAGTATTCCGATAAATTCGACGAGCATATAAACGGCACCGCCGAGTGGTACGGTGTAGATCCCCTGCTCATCAAAGCCATGATAAAGGTAGAGTCCAATTTCAACCCCGAAGCGGTCTCGCCGCAGGGGGCGATGGGCGTGATGCAGCTGATGCCTGCCACTGCGAAGCGTATCGGGGTCTCCGACCCGTTCGACCCGATCGAAAACATCGAAGGCGGGGTGAAATATTTCAGCATGCTCATGACCATGTTCAATGATAATACAACCCTGGCGATAGCCGGTTATAACGCCGGCGAGAACGCCGTCAAGAAGTATGACTATAAAATTCCTCCTTACGAGGAGACGATCGAATACGTGAACAGGGTCTACGCCCATTACGATTATCTGAAGAATCATCCGACGGAAAGGAATTTCGATTCTATGATCGCCGCCAGAAAGGACGGAGTTAAGACAGCGGGCACATCTAAGAACTCGACCAAGAAATCGTTCGTATACGTCGAGACCCTGGGCACGGAGGGCACGGTCAGCGGGCAGACCGGGGCTCCGGATTCCCGGAAGATGCCGGTGATGACTGTTAAAGCCGAAAATGTGGGTAAAGAGCCAGTAAAGATGCCCGAAAAGAGCAATACTTCTCTATCCCGGATTAAACCTGTTACGAACACGGGCGAAGGGCAGTACGCGGTCCAACTGGCTTCGTTCCCAGACATCCGGATAGCCAAGGAAATGGAGGAGAGCCTCAAGTTGAAGACCTACCCCGCGTACATCGAGACAGTCGACCTGCCCGGCAAGGGGACATGGTACAGGGTGAAGGTCGGAGGATTTACTACGGAAGACGAAGCGGAGAGGTACGGCAACGATTTAATAACCGCGGAGCCCGGCGTCAAATCCGTCCTCGTTACCCTCAACTGACATGCTTCGCTCCCGCACAGCTTAGTCACGTCTCAAAGCGCACGCCGGCTTTCTCCGCATTTCGCGCATGCTGGACCGCCGCAATGAAGCGTTTGCCTATATATAGCATATTGATAATATATAATTTGTTGGGCCGCCGCCGGCATCCCGCATCTCTATTTCCCTCATTTTATTATTGAAATAATTTACGACGGCCGGACTAAAAGCCGTTTTTTCCTTGACTATCACAATGCTTTTTTTTAAGATACTTAGAGAAGGTCTGGGAGTTAGGGCGCCCGCTTATTAAGGAGACAATTTATGAAGCCTATTATAATGGCAATTTTAATAATAGCCGCTTTCGGGTTTTTCTCTTATAACGTTTACAACCTCTTCAAGTTGCTCCGTCTCGGGAAATACGACAACAGGTTCGATAACATCGGCGAGAGGGTGAGGCGCGTGCTTATATACGTATTCGGTCAGAAAAGGCTCGTCACGAATTATAAATTCGCCGGCATCGAGCACTTCATGATCTTCTGGGGATTCATAATAATCACGATCGGCACGATAGAGATACTCGTAAGCGGCGTATTCCCCGGATTCAGGCTGATCCCGGGCGGGGCGCATAACGTCTATGAACTCATACTCGACATAGTGCAGACCCTGGTCGTGATAGCGATAATAATGGGGATTATAAACAGGACTACGATCGCGAAGAGGAGGGAAGTGAACGGTCTCGACGCCGTGGTCATACTGGGGCTCATATTCGGGCTCATGGTCACTGCGCTCGGCACCACGGCCACGAACGTAGCGATGGGGGAAGCCGAACCTAAATGGCTCCCGGTCTCGAGCGCCATAGCCGGGGTTTTCTTTTCGGGAATGAGCGAATCCGGGCTCCGGTACTCCCACGAATTTTTCTGGTGGTTCCATGTCCTAATCGTCCTCGGATTCCTCAATTACCTCCCGTATTCGAAACACAGCCATGTGTTCACGGCTATTCCGAACGTCTTTTTTCAGGACCTCAAGCCAAGGGGGGCGCTAAAGCCCATAGATTTTGAAAATGTCCCCGAGGACGTCGACCACTTCGGAGCGGGGAAGATACAGGATTTCACATGGAAGGACATACTGGACGCCTATACGTGCACCGAATGCGGAAGGTGTACAGACAATTGTCCCGCGTGGCATACGGAAAAGCCGCTCTCGCCGAGGGAGATAGTGGTGAAGCTAAGGCATTACGCCTCGAGCGAAGGTAAGGCTTTATTGAACGGCAATTCCTCAAACGGCGGGGAGGCCGCGACCATTCCGGGACCCGAATGGATAACCGAAGCGGAGCTCTGGGCCTGCACGAGCTGTAACGCCTGCGTAGAGCAGTGCCCTCTGTTTATAGACCAGATGGGGAAGATCATGGAAATGAGACGTTTCCTCACCCTCGAGGGGAGACTCACGGGCACGGCGGTCAAAACCTTACAAAAGCTCCAGAAACAGGGGAACCCGTGGGGATTCAGCGAAGGCGACCGCGCGAAATGGATATCGGGTTACGAAGGCGTGAACGTGATAGGCGAGAACGGGGTCGAGGACGCGTCCGCTTTCGATTACATTTACTGGATGGGGTGTTACGGGGGGTATGACCCCAGGGGCCAGAAGATCGCCCAATCGATAGTCAGCCTCCTGACACAGGCGGGTGTCAGCTTTGCGGTGCTCGGGCCCATGGAAAGCTGCTCCGGGGACCCTGCGAGGAGGCTCGGCGAGGAGGCCCTCTATCAGATGCTCGCCACTCAGAACATAGAAACACTTAACGGGCTCAAGGTGAAGAAGGTCATTGCCAACTGCCCGCATTGTTTTAACACGATAAAAAACGAGTACCCTCAGTTCGGCGGAAATTACGAGGTCATAAACCATACCCAGCTGTTGAACGATCTCGTGAAGCAGGGGAGATTAAAACCGACGAAAGAGATAAATCAGGGGGTCGCCTATCATGACCCCTGCTATCTGGGCAGGTATAACAGGGTTTTCGACGAGCCCAGGGAATTGCTGCAGTCTATACCCGGCCTCAGGCTTATCGAGCTCGACAGGAGACGCGAAAAGAGCTTCTGCTGCGGAGCGGGCGGGGGAAAGATATGGATGGAGGAAGATGCGCCGAGGGTGAACTGGAACAGGTTTGAGGAGGTCGAATCCAAAAATCCCGATACACTGGCCGTCGCGTGTTACTTCTGCGATACGATGTTCGAAGACGCCTCCAAGCACGCGGGCAACGATAAGATAGAGATCAAGGATATTTCCGTGATACTGAGGGAATCAGTCGAAGCGGAGAGAAAGTCTTGAGAAGGTTAAGTTGCCGCGAATAGGGAAATAGCCGACTGTAAATATCAAATAATTAATATTATTACAAAGTAACGAAAGCATGCCTGGCATTTCTTGTGACCAGTCCCGGCCTCTTTGTAAGTTCATTTAATATAGTTAAGATTGATAATGATGGACCGAATCTCATGCCTGTTTCTCGACTCGGGC
>CADEFK010000112.1 GCA_902826595.1 uncultured bacterium
TTATCAGGCTTTCCATGACGGAATTATCGTTGCACTCTCCGTTCTCACTGTCGCATACGGGGGTCCCGTTCATGCTTTTGTCAAAGCACCTGTTTATTCTGTCCTGTAGCCTTTTCTTCGTTTTATATTTCTCCTCCATATTCACGAACCAAGCAGCGTCGGGGTTGCCCCCGGCGTTCAGATGACAGCTTCCGCAGTGCAGCTTGGCGACGACGAACTCAGGCCCCAAGAGTTCGTATGTGTTGAGAGTGATTTCTCGTCCTTTTAATATTTTGTCCCAATTGGCTTTCTCCCATTCGGTCTCAGGTTTGCCGGGAGGGGATATAATGCCGGGGTAGCAGGGTTCGGAGCAGGGGTTCTCTTCTGCCGTGCTCAGACGGGTTGACGTCAAGAAAAGGAAAACCAGTATAACAGATGGAATGAAACAGATACTTGTCATTAAAGTAGGTCGTTTGGCCGCTCGGCTCCCTGAATTCTAAATAAATATAAATAACGAGTACGCACAAAAGAAATACCCCGGCTTGCTGCCTTTGACCGTAGTCCCTCTTCCCCCGGCTAGGGAGTGGCGGGAGGGCGGGATTCTGCCGGGCGCTCGTTGGAGTTCAACTTGCGGCTTTTACCCTTGGTCATCTCGCGGGCCTTAGGAGCCGCCTTTGGCACCGGCCTGGCCTGCGCCTCGCTTACCGTAACGATAATCGCAAATATCCCCGTAATCAGAAATATGAACAGCAGGTAAAATGGATGCTTCATATTAGCTCCCCCCCTTAATATCTCCAATAATAGTACCACTAATGAAGCCCGTTCCGTTCAATATATTTTGCCGAACATTCAGGCGTATCGTTCTAAATTGTAATCATTAAGAAATCTCTGGGGTGAGTGACGGGACTTGAACCCGCGACCTCTAGGGCCACAACCTAGCGCTCTAACCAAGCTGAGCTACACCCACCATTGATTTATTTCGGAGCGGACAGGAAAAGAAATAGTACCATATTTAATAAAAAAGAGTAGGCAAACCGGCAAACCGCCCGCTTTGGGGGGATATAGCTTTAATTACTGCTGTATCATATTTTTGGGGGACCCAATGCCTGAAAATCATCACTGCCGTTACCAGCCCGCCCCCGCTTACGCGGAGAGCCGCATGCACTTCCTGCGTCTCCCGAAGGAATAATCGAGCCCGCAGTGCTCGACTGCCCTCCTCCACGAGCCGAAATGGTACTCGGCCGCTGAAACGAGCGTGGTCCTTCCGTTCTTTCTGAGTACTGACGGCCTGAGACTCGCCCCTTCCGACCTGAGCCTGTTAATCTCCCGGATTATCCTCTCACGCGTCCACTTCCTGTTGTTCCTCGCGCTCTCGTAATCTATTCCGCACGCCTCGAGGGCATTCCTCCAGGATCCAAACGCCTTGCAAGCCTTAACGTAAAGTGACGAATTACTTTTCGCTATATTTGCCGGTTTCTCCGCATCGGGCCGGAATATAGTCTCGATTTCTCTTTTCACCCTTTCTGCTCGCTTGGTCATAATAAAATACATATTACAAGTTTGATGCCAATCATAACTGCCTGCAAATGCGAGAGAATTAAGGATCCTGTGCGGAGAGTATGCGTCTTATTATCTGACAGTGGACAGTGGGTGAACATCGAATGGACTTGGCCCGTCCATTACGAGATATTCTTATAGAGGAACCTTATAAGGTCGGTGGTGGTTACAATGCCCGTGAGGTCGCCTTTCTTGTCGACGATGAGGATTGAATGCAGCGAGCTGTCGGAAAGTATCTTCGCTGCGTCTTTCAGCCTCGATTCTTCCTCGAATATGACGAGCTTGTCCGTCATTACATCCTTTATTTTATACGTGTGGTCGAGGAGCGTGTCGAGCATCCTCGTATCGGTCGAGTCGAAGTCGAATATCAGCTTGAATATGTCCTGGGTAGAGATGATGCCTACCGGCTTCTTGCCCTTGAGCACGGGTACGTGGTGTATCGGGTTCTCCCTGAATATACTCGCCACTGCGCTCAGCTTCTCATTGTCGTGTACGGACAACAAGTCCGAGGTCATAATCTCTCGTATCGCAATATTATCGATCATATCAACACCTCGTGTTTTATTTTTCTTGCTTAAGGATTATACACACTCACCCGGGCAGGTAAATATAACAGGAGGGGAAAGAAAGCTTAACACTAAAATTATTTGTATGACTGCAGAGCCCTGAAAAATATCGGGGATATGGAGCCAGCATCAGAGCGAATAGGCTCACTGCTGCTGCTTTTTCCTTAACACCGACTTCAGAGCGGCGATGATTCCCGGAAGCATGGAGAGTATAATAATCATCAGCACGATCGGGAACAGATACTTGTCCACGCCGGGGATCGTCGAGCCGAGATAATAGCCGAGAGCGGTCAGGCCGACGGCCCAGAGGACACCGCCCACAAGGTTGTAAAGAATGAACACTTTATAGTTCATCCTTCCGACCCCGGCAAGTATTGGGGCGAACGTCCTTACGATGGGCATGAAGCGGGCGATTATTATAGTCTTCCCCCCGTGTTTCTCGTAAAAGTGCGCGGCCCTCTCGAGGTGCTTCTTATGGAAGAAGAAGGAATCCTCTTTCTTGAATATCGCAGGCCCTACCCTGCGGCCGAACGCATAGCCGAAGTTGTCGCCGAGGACGGCGCCCACGAAGCATATCACCATGAGGAGCCAGATGTTCATATGTCCCTGAGAGGCGAGGAATCCGGCCGTGAACAGCAGCGAGTCCCCGGGGAGGAATATGCCCAGCAATACCCCGCATTCGGCGAATATTATGATGAATATGCCTATATAACCGGCCCACAGGATGAGGGACGTGAGATCAATTTCGATAAATGGGATATGCATAGTCTTTATTCTGCGAGCGCGGGATAATAAGAACCCCGTAAGCGGTCAAGAGTGTACCACAGGAAAACGGTTGTAACTACCTGAAAGAATAGATTGGAAATCCTCTCAAGTAAAACAATTGTATCCCGGGAATACACTCACGCCGAGGCGTGATTAATCGCCAAAAGCAGATATCAATTCTATAAAGAGAGTATTCGCGAATTTCACACCGCAGCGCCTTTACGCCTTAGAGCAAAGAACAATCCTATTAATCCCAGCCCCGCAGCTGCCGCGATCATTCCCCATTCCGAGACAGCGGGTATATTCCTAAAAGCGCTCACATTACGGAAAGTGCAAGTGACCGAACCGCCGCCGTCGCATCCGGCCCTGAAACCGTTCTCCGTAATTTCGAACCCTGTCGCGCCCGTACTCTCGCACACAATATCGACGAGATCCCAATCAGCTAGAGGCAACTCGGTCACTGTGATTTCCGAACCGAAAGAATCCCCATAGGAGTCCCCGCCGTTTATATCAATTAAAAAAGGCTCATTACCGTCCCTATCGATCTCAAACGGAAAAAGGACATCGATGCTTTCCGGCGGCGAATCTTTAATGACCACCACACTGCACGGACCCTGCCCGAAAGCGATTTCCCCTGACCCCACGAGCATCGCAAAGCCTGTCAACATTAAGATTATAGAGAAAGCTCGAAAATGGGACATTCTATCATCCTCCTTCAATTACAAATTAGGGCAATTTTAATCTCTTTTTATCAACGCGTCAATGAATTTACCAACATTAATAGCGTGCAGCGATCATGGACCTAATCAGTAAGATTAGTGAATCAAAATAACGGTAGGCTATGGGTCGTACCGGACACAACATGATATGGAGCGTCACTCTAGCTTATAAACAAGAAGAGGCGCCCTGAGGGACTTTAAGCGCGCCCCGAAATGCCCCGCGATACCCGCCGTGCGTCACTTTCCGATCGTGAATGGAATCGTCGCCTGCGCGTAAAACCAGTCGAGCTGGTCCTCAGCATTGTAAATGACCTCGACGCCGCGCCCGCCGAAGAAATGGGAATAGCCGAGGTCGAAGGTCAGGTATTCGAGCGCTTTTATGCTCAGCGTAACGTCGATCTCACCGCCGAGAAAACTTTCGATGTCCTCTCCCTCGACCGGGTTCCTGAACTGGTATCCGAAGGCGGAATCGTTGAAGGGACCCGAGCCCCCGATCCACACTTCATCGTCAGAAGCGAGCCAGAAAAGGTGTCCCTCCACGTCGAAACCGACGATCGGAAACGGCTTCAGCATGATCTGGGTATAAGCGTCGATTATGTTGCTGAAGGCCGTCGTGTCCGCGTAACCGTACCACTTGTGGTTCGTGGGGACCATGTTGAAGAACGTGCCGTTATCCGAATCGTCCGGGTCTCCGTCACCCGAGGCGTAGGCGAGACCGACCCTCACCCAGGGTTTCCATGGTGCGGCGGCAAACTGATATCCGAGCTCTCCAATGAAGGCGAGCGCCTTCTGGCTCTTGACGCCGAAATCGCCCAGCTGAAAGGCGAACCACAGCATCGTGTCGAAAAATCCCGAGCCCGCGGGGTAAGCGCCGACCATGCTTATGCCGGTAGTATTGATTTTGAGATCGTCCCCCGCGAGAGCGACAGCGGGCGCTCTATCGTCGAAATAAAAATAGTCGAAGAGCTGAAACTGGGTGTTCTTTAAGAGCGCGTTTTCCTTCAATGTGATAGACCCTCCCGACACGAACACCGTATCCAGGTCCTTCCAGAGGCCGTCGTCGATATCGTAACCGCCGAATGTTACGACAGCCCCCATAAGGTTGAGATTGAAGATATCGTTCGTATAACCCGCAGTGCCCCCGTCGAACCTCCTCCCGACGAGCGTCCAGTCCCAATTCCCGATGAGCCTTTCGGAGAGTCTCTTCTTTATGAGCCAGTTGAGCTGCGGGGAGTCTTGGTAAAGCACCTCCCCTCCGTCTTCATAATTTATCCTCCCTCCTTTCAAGTAAAATCCGTTCAAGTTTTTGAGGTGCAGGTAAGCCTCGACGAACTGGAAATTCCCCGGCCCCGTCTTATCGTCGCTCGCGGTGAAATAGAGCGGGCCGGGGCCGAAGGCGCCGTCCTCAGGGAGATTGAAAGCTTTCACTCCCTGCCCCATGACACGAAGGGAGACGTGCTCCCAGTCTAGATTGACGAAGGCCCTCGCTCTTATGAGAAAGAAATCATACGTGCGGTCCGTGTCGGTGTTCTCTTGCTGAAACGTGCTCCACAACTCGTTCCGCATGATTATATTTACACCGCCGCTCACGTGGTTTTTCAGGCCTTCCGAAAAACTTTCCGCTGCGCTTGAGCCGGTGTAGAGCTCAACCGTTGACAATACGGCAGCCAATGCTAAGACCATAAATTTTCGAAAAAGTGATCCCGTCATTTAATTTCCCTCCCAGATTCTAACATATTTAGTCCGGTGTCTTTCTTTGACGTTGAGGAGAGGGGATAGCCCCGATCCTCTCGATGCTATCCCTTCACAAAGGAGATATGCTTATTTACTTGCGGCGCTACGATCTGACTGCCGCTGTTTTCTGCGCGTGCGCCTCGCGGAAGGCCCTGTTCTCCTCTTCGAGGACCTTGGGCGAGAACCTTGCGAAAACAGCGAACGCGGATGATATAACAACGAACTGTCCCGGGTAGAAGAGCCTGTCCTGCGTAGTGAGACTCTCCGAGCGGAAGAGGAAGCGCGCCCGGAGAACAATTCCGAACGAGTGAGGAATCGGAAGCCGCTCGAGTATGGCACATATATCACTGTACTTCGGGAAGGTGTGGCGCGCCCGGAGGGATTCGAACCCCCGACCTACGGATTAGAAGTCCGTTGCTCTATCCAACTGAGCTACGGGCGCATGGTAATGTTTACAGATAGTTACACGGATAGATTAAACTTATTTATTACCCCCCGCTCCGGTGAGGGGGAATTTTTAATTTACCCGTACCGTTCCGGTACTTCAATATGGGGTGACTGTAATACGGGCGGCGAGTCGCCGCGGACATACGTGAGTATTGTAAGTGCGGAGGAGTTGGAAGGAATCATAGAACGCACTTTGTGCGTGTGTGTGCGCGCATGTTAGAACGTGAGCCTGATACCCGCCCTCGGGCTCACTCCCGGCGCGGGGAAGCCCACGAACTGCTCGTACTCTTCGTTGAACAGGTTATCGACGGCGACGTAAACGCTTACCCTCCCGAACGGCGTCCATGTGAGGGCGACGTTGTAAACGTCGTAGGGGTCGAGCGTCACGTCGCCTGTCGGTATAGAGGAATCGGGGACGCTCCCCGTAAATACGGCGTCCAGGCTGAACTTGACGGTAATCGAAGGGCTGTAGAGGAGAGATAGTTCTCCCCACCACTTCGGGCGGTTCCGAAGCTCCTCGTCCGTGCCCTTTATATCGCTGTCGGCGTAGCTCACGCTCCCGCCCAGCTGAAGCTCGTCCCAGGGGCGGATGCTGCCGATAAGCTCGAACCCCTTGACCGTCACCCTGGAGCGGTTGACGAGTATAGGCGGGGGCCCTTCCTCGAAGTCGATGAGGTTCCTGAACTCGTTGTAATAGACGTTGAGCTGGGCGCCGATTTTATCATCCCACAGATTCTGGGTTATTCCCAAGTCGAGGCTCCTGCTTTCCTCGGGCACGAGGTCGGGGTTGCCCACGATAGGGCTCGCGAGCGAGAAGAAGGACGGGAGTTTGAACCCTTCCCCAAAGCTCCCCCGGAGTATGGTATCGGTCGCGGCGATTTTATAGGATACGCCCGCCCTCGGGCTGAAAGCCGGATCGAACCCTTCCGGGAAGTCCTCCCTCGCGCCGAGGACGATGTAAAGGTTCTCAACCATGCCGAACTGCACTTCCAGATAAGGCGACAATATGTATCTGCTGAGGTCGAAATCCGCGGGCAGGGGGAAGTCACCGAGTATCATGCCGCGGCTCGATCCGTCCTGAATCTCGGCCTCGAACCCGGCGACGATATCGAGGCCATCGTAAGGGGCGAATTTGCTCGTAATATTCGCATCGTAGTTTTTATAATCGCTGTCCGAATCATTTGGAGGTATGCCAAAGGGGTCTCGCTCGCCGGGCGCCACGCCCGGGGAAGAAAACTTTTCTTTCGTATTGTAATAACTCAATTTGATGCCGTACTCCCACCACGGGGCGGGGCTGTGCGTGTAGCCGAGTCCGAGCAGGAGCTGGTCTATGTTCCTCTGGTCCGTAGAGCGGAGCACCGCGAATTCGGGGCCGCCGCTGTCGTCGGGAAAGCTCGTGCTGTCTATGTGCGAATACCTGAAAGTGGTTGATATCTCCATATCGTCCCTGTTAATGAAACCGAGGCTCGCGGTCACACTCGGGCTTTTGAACGTGCTCCCCTGCACCTGCTCCCCGTCGTCTAGCCAGGAGCCTGTGACGGAGTAATCGTAGAACGGTCCCGCGCCCGAGACACCGCCCAGGAACTGATACTGCCCGTATCTCCCCGCCATGGCCTCGGCGGTCGCTTTCGGCTTCCCCTCGCCCTTCTTCGTGATGATGTTGATAACGCCGCTCAGCGCGTCTGAGCCGTAGAGGGAGGACATCGGGTCGCGCACGATCTCGATGCGCTCGATGTTGTCCGTGCTGAGCGCCGAGAAATCGAACGACCCGCCGCGGCTGTTCGTGGGGTCGTTCACCTTGACCCCGTCTATGAGGACGAGCGTGAAGTTGGGGTCCCCGCCCCGTATATATACCGACG
>CADEFK010000113.1:0-2046 GCA_902826595.1 uncultured bacterium
GTAGTCGGATGATTTTTGCTTCTTTTCATCAAGGAAAAGAAGGATAAAGAAAACCAGCCTTTCTCCCTAAGTCTTTTCATAAAACACACTACGTGTGTTCATCAAGGAAAAGAAGAATGAAAATAGCCTTTTCTTTTTATCTGTCATTCCCGAATTCCTATATCGGGAATTCATATAAAAAAAGGGCATGCGCCCTCAAGACACATGCCCTTCCGATCCCATTCCCCTGTCACAACTTATGTAGCGTTCGTCTGGTATTCGACTCCCAATTGATCGTTCATTTCGGCCACACCGAAATCCTGAGATGCTACTATTTTAGTAGATAGAGTGTCCGCGTCGAACTCGACATCGATTGTCGGGGTCTGCTTCCTTGCAATAGCGAAAGCCCTGCTCGTGTAGATCATGTTCCTTGCCGTGGTGGAGACTTGTACGCTCGAGCTAAAACTGATATTCACGCCGTATGCGAGGTCGATCGATCCCGTCTTCGCGGGCCCGTTCATTTCCCCCCTCACCAGCGCCGAATTTATGTTTGACACCACGAGCACGTGGTCCCACTGCACCGGATGGAACACGCCCCATATGGGCGTCATCCCCATCATGATCTTATTCTTTCCGAACTGTATCAGGTTCCTTATCGCGAGCAGATAATTCGCCTCCGAAAAATCAGAGGACCCGCCCACGCTGTTGGAAAGCCCCGCGTAAAGCCCGGCTATCTGCTCGTCCTCGTACTGAGCGAGCGACTGTCCGAGCTCCACCTGGTACACGTTCCCGAGACTCGTCACCGACCTCACGTCGGCTTTTCTGTCTATCTGCACAGCGGCGTATGATACGTCCGGTGTGATATCGACAGAAGTCTCCGTGTTCGCCGTGTATGATACCGTCCCCGAAAACGCGGCCGCGCTTATCGCACCTATCTTCGGTATGTGCAGCACGTCCCCCGGCCCCGAGAATTGAAACTCCATTATACGCCCGCTGAACCCCCTGTGGTTATGGGCGGCGAATTCCACCTCCGCCTCCCATATCTCAGGCAGTATAGCCGCGGCTGTTGTCGTTGTTACATTTGCCATCTAAAAACCCCCTGGTAACGGCTGTATATTCCGCAGCCGCTTGAATTTTTATTCTTGTATTCTGTTCATCAAGGAAAAGAAGAAAAATGTCAGCTTTTCTTTTTCATTTCTCTGTAACTACATTTGAGCAAAACTCGCGGGAATGCGCTTACTTCCTTTCCGCCAGGTGCTTTTCGTATAGCGCCTGAACGACCCCTTCGCCCTTCAGCTCCGCGTACTTCTTCGGGTCGCTCCTCGCTATCTCTCTTATCTCGTCGAGCGTGTATTTCCCCGGCCTCGCGCCGAGCGCCCCTGTCCCCGCGCCCTTGGCAGGCGCTGGTCTCACGAGCCCCGGCCTTTCCGAGAGGAACCCCCTCATAAATTTCTCGACCGTCGTCTCTGTACCGGTTTCGGGATCGAGCGCCGGGCGTCCGTCAGTCCCGACGACCCGGAAGCCCCCGTCCGTAACCCTCACGTTCCCTTCCGTAAATGTCACGATCATATCCACGTTCGCCGGGTCCGCTCCCGCCTTAAGCGCCGCCTGTGTAAGTTCCGCGCGCTTGAGCAGCGTATCGTGCTTCGCCCGCCATTCCCTCTTCTCAGCCTCGTGATGCCTCTCCTGCTCGCCGAACCTGCTCTCGCGCTCCGCCATCTCGTTCCGGAGAAGCTCTTTCTCCCGGGCCGTTCTTTCCAGAAGCTCGTCTCTCTCGCGCCGCCACTCTTTGGAAGCTGCCGCGTCTTCAGGGCTCTCTATCCCGAGCTCTCTGAGCCTGTTCTCGACTTCCTTATCCACCCTGACCCGGTCTTTTTCGAGCCTCAGTTGAACTATCTTGTTAACCTGCGATTCGGTAAAGAGCTTCTCATTCCCGTCCTGATTTTCATCTGAATCTATTTCCTCCTTTTTACCCCCGGAGTTAGGGTCGGAACCCGCTGCGTCGGATTCAGCACACCGCATACGGTCAGTTTCACAAATCAGCATTCACTTCACCAATTTTTATGT
>CADEFK010000113.1:2146-7500 GCA_902826595.1 uncultured bacterium
GAGGAAACGAATGCGAGTAAGTGAGCATTCGGTCGCTCCAGATCAAAGGCACAGAAGTACATAAATTCTCATCTCCGTGTTGCCTAATCCAGAATAGGACTGGGTGAGGGTGTACATCATGAATTTCCCCGCTTTATAACCACTAGGAATTATTAGAAATAATAGGAAGGAACAAAAAGGGCAAAAAAAAACGGAGAAGATGTTCTCAGTCTCCGTTCCTTTGTGCTTTACGCTTTAGGGCGTTGTTCGCCCGTTGATATATAAACTATACAAGTTCCGTCGCTCTGTCAATAACCTTTTTTAAAGTTCTCTTAAAAAGTTTCATCGCTCCCATCCTAGTCATGCCCATCAGTTCACCCATCTCCCCATACGATCGCTCTACTCCGTCTTCAAATCCGTATCGAAGCTTTAGCGCGGTCCTCTCCTTCGGAGTAAGCTCGGAGAATATTTCCTCGACCCTTCCGCGGCTCACCCTCTCCCTCACCTCCCCCGGCAGCAGATGGAGTATATTAATTATCCCGTCGTTATACTTTGTCATCCCTCTCCGATCCCGCTTTCCTCCCCTCTCAAATCCACGAACTCCCCCTCGTTTCCGACCGCACGCTCGACGCTGTACCCGAAAAGCTCCTTCTGCTTCGCGAGCTCCCCGGCTGTTGACTTCAGCATCCTCTGCTCCGATGTAAGCTTCGCGTCCTCGATCTGCTCTATCTGTGCGTCCACGCTCCTTATGAGCGCCGCTGAATCCCTGCCCGTAAGCATCGCCGCTTCCTTCAGCCACTCGAGCCGCCTCGTGTCCCTCCTCTCGACAGCGTCGTTGAAAACGCGCGACATGTCCTCGTTCGATAGCCGTGACACGGAGCTCACGAATGTGCTTTTGTGCAGGTCCTCCCGCAGCTCGTCGATAGATCCCATGAGCGCGTAAAATAAACTCTCCTGCCCCATGAACCTCTCCCCTTCGGCGAGCTTCTGCCTTATGGTCCTCACCCGCGCCCTTTCGGCATCGGGCGGCCTCAGCGCATCGCCGATATTCGCGAGCCTCCCGGACACGTCCTCGTCGAACCTGAGCCTCAGGTCTCTGACTCTTTCCATGAGTTCCCCTTTGAGCATCTCGGCTTGCTTCTCCTTTCCGAACGCGCTCAGGCCCTTGTCCGTCTTCGTATTGTGGATGTCAGCCCTGTACTTCCTCGCGAGCGCATCCAGCTCCTCGTAATACTTATCCAAACTCCTCTTCAACTCCGTTTTCATACTCCCTTTTCTCCTTTATCCCATCTGAAAACCTTCAAATGCGGTATACGACAGCAACCCCGCTCTCCAATTAAGTTTCCTCCCCCCCTTCCAAAGTGGGGGAAGGTTAGGGTGGATTTAGTTTTGCCCCGTTCACCCTGAGCCTGTCGAAGGGTCGAACGTTGTCATTTCTTACACCTTTCTCTTCCCGGCATTACGGAATTTACGTCAAGAAAATCGATTGTTCACGCGTGAAAAAACCTTTCAGGGATGCGGGGGGAATTGAAAGATTTTAGCTTCAACACAAGATTTTTAGCAAATTATGTACAGTCTTTTCATGGAACACACTACGTGTGTGATTTTTGCTTCTTTTCATCAAGGAAAAGAAGGATACTATCAATTGCTTCTCACATTTCATTGTCATTTCATGAGCTGTATCAGAAATACCCAAACGACCGAAGCCCCCGCTCACTCCCCCCTTATCTCCGCCAATATCCTCTCCATATCCTCCCTCGCCAGCCTGGGCGTCATCCGCTTGACGATCCTCTCCTTCATTATCTGCTCGAACCGGTCCGATATCTGAAGCGTCCTCGCCCTGAGCACGTTCTCCATCTCCTCCCCGAGCGTGCTCACCTCGAACTCGCTCGGGTACTCGATCACGTGCCCGGGCTCCTCTATCCCCTGCCACTTCGCCCAGAACCGGAGAGCCTTCGTCTCGACCTCCTCCATGTTGAGCGCCTTGTTCGAGAGCGTGTTGTTCGTGATCATGAAATCGTACGAGCGCGCGACCCCGCTCGACTCCTCCTTCACCCCGATGGCGCCTCTGAGAGTTGCGAGCCTGTAGATCTCCTCGACGCCCCGCTCGATCTGGTCCATGAGCGCGCGGGCCTGCGACGCGTCCGGGCTAATAAAATGTGGCGCGTGCTTCGAATCGGGCGGGAATCCGAGTCCCCTCGCGGTGCCTAAAGCCTTGTCGTTGATCGGGCTCTTCGGGTCCTCCGGCATCACGAGCTGCGAAAACGTCTGCCGGTATAGTATCTCGTCGAGGAGCGAGCACCAGTTGAAAAGCGCCCTGTTCACGTACGCAATGTCGTTCAACAGCGAGAACCCCGTCATGGGCTCCTCCGCGAAATGGCACACGGGCACGAGCGGCACGTCCCCCACCGGGTGCTCCCCTTCTTCGGTCTTAAACGCCCTTCTGCCGCCGCCCGACCTCTCCACTTCGTAAAGCTCCCACCTGTCCCTGTACCACACCCTGAACCTCTCGGCAGGCACGCCCTCGCTTCCGAACTCCCCCTCGTCCCCGTGCGTCTCCAGTATCTTCACCCAGAGCAGATTCCCCCACCTGTCGAGCCCCCAGTCCCACACGTTTAACGGCGAGACGCGGACGAAGTATGGATAAATCCCCCGCTCCATCTCCTCCTTCATCGACCCCGCCTCTTCCGACGGCTTGTCCACTAGAATGAAATGTATCCCAGTCACGGACGACCACTTGGAAGCGTTCCTTATGAATTCCTCGTAGGAGTTCCCCTGCCTGTCGCAGTTCCCGAAGAACTGCCTGAAGAGCCCGTTCCCGTCGAGCTCCCCGTAGTCCCTCGTCACCTTCTGCCTGTATATGAACGAGTTATACGCGTTCACTATCGGCGCGCAGTAGTTGTAGAAGTAGGCCCTCTCCTTCCTCTCTCTGAACCCCTCCCCATCCTCAAACGTATGTATGTACAAGTTATCGGAATTTATATAGTCCGCGCCGCCCTTGTACGATTCCTCGAAGAACCTGTATCCCTTCTCGGCCTTCCTGTACTCGCCCCTCTTCCGGAGCACGGCCTGTGTCAGCCTGTCTTCAGCCATTTCTCTTCTCCCTCTCCATTTCGAATATCGATTTCCTCCCCCCGCCGCGGGCGTACGCCCCGCCGTGGTACGAATACCTGAAGCTCCTCCCGTGCCTCATGTACTCAATCGCCTGCGTCACGCTGTCGATTACGTCCGTGTTCTTCGTCCTCGGGAACCTCGCCGCGTGCTCTATCACCTCGTCCGCCCACAGCTCCCCCTCCGGTATGTACACATTCCCGGATTCGAACACCGGGGTCACGGCGTGCGCCCTCGCTACCTTGTCGGCAGTCGGCTTCACCGGCTTTATCGGTATCTTGGTCGATTCCGACAATTCCTGCACCAGGCTCTGCCCCGATGCCTTGTCCTCTATCAGCACCTCGTCGGGCATGTACCTCTCGAAAAGCTCGACCGCCGACCGTTTCAGCTCCGGAAACGTCACCCTGTCCCACCACGCGTGGACCAGGTAATACCCCCTCTCCGTCTCGACCCAAGTCGTGCACGCCGAGTAGCTGTTCTCCTCCCCGGTCTTGAACCCCGTGTCCCACGACTGCACGACGCGCTTCTTCCCCGCCGGCAGCGCGGTAAACCTCTTCCAGTCAGCGCGCCTGAAAATATTCCCCGTCCTCTCCTCGGGCTCCTGCTGGTATATCGAGCTGAAATGGCTCCCCAGCACACCCTTCGTCTCGAGCACGGTCTCGATCGGGAATTTCCCCGGCCAGAGCGTCTCACCTTCGCGGTAAGTGTAATCGCCGTATGTGTAATTGGCGTCCGCTATAGCCGGGAGCTTCAGCACCGTCCACTTCCCGCCCTCTTCGTTAAGCAGCCGCCCGACGAGGTCGTCCGTGTGCCACCTCGTGTTCACGATAACTATCGCCGCCCCGTCCTCGATCCTCGTGTAGAGTGTCGTCTTGTACCAGTCCCACACGGTGTCTCTCACGTTCTCGGAATAGGCCTCTTGGACGTTTTTTATGAGGTCGTCGAGTATGAGCAGGTGCGCCCCGTGCCCCGTGACGGAGCCCCCGCGCCCGACGGCGACGAATTTTCCCCCCTCCTCCAGTTCCCAGAGGGAGCCCGAAGACGAATCCCTCCTCACGCGCGACTCCGGGAACGCGCACCCGTGCATGTCCGATTGGCAGACGTTCCGCGCGTGCTTTCCGAAGTGGAGCGCGAACCTGTCGTTGTAAGAGGCGAGTATCACCTTTTTCTCGGGGTTCTTCCCCAGGAACCACGCGGGAAAGCGCACCGAAGACAGCTCCGATTTCCCGTACCTGGGCGGCACGAGAATCATGAGCCTGTTTATATCCCCCGCGGCCACGCTCTCGAGACTATCGATGATGAGCCTGTGGTGCCAGTTCGCCCTGTACCTCGGGAACGTAAGCTCCGTGTATGTGAGCAGGTTATCCCTCGCCCTTCCCGCGAGGAACCTGCTTACCGTTTCCGTCGTTCCGAGCCCGCTTCTTCGTGTTTCTGACAATTCTCAACAGCTCCTCGTCCGGGAGCGACTCGATGTACTCGTTCACGATCTTTATGTCGTGGCTCACGTTGTGCCCGATCGTCCCTTCCGTCTTTATCGTCTGCGTGGGCAGCCCGTAGAGGAGCCGCTCCATCCTGATTACCTCTAACGCGAGCTTCACGTATGGTCTCGCGATAGAGAGCAGCTTTTCGATCGGTATATTCTCGACCTCCGCGGCCGCCCCCGGGCCATCTTCCCTGACCTTCTCTATCCTCCGGAGGAGCGCCCGCAGCGGGACCATCACCGATTCCCTCGCGCTCCTCGCCATATCGAGATGCGCTGCGTTCACCTCCCCGAGCTTCGTCTCATACACGCCCTGCCGCTTCTTCTCTATGTGTTCGTCGTAGGCGAGAGCGCGGCTCGGCCATTCGTGGTTAGTCGACCATTTCTTGAGGTGCCTTAGAGACTTCCCCAGCTTTTCCGCGACCTTCAAGAGGCTCCGCGACGCGCCCAGGTCTCTATACTCCCTGAACGCATCGTACGCCTTCGCCATCTCCCCCTCCCCCCTCTCCCACTCCTTCTTCTTCACCGAATTATCATTCATCTCATTCATCATTAAATGCCCCCCCTCCTATGGAGGGGGAGGGCATGGGTGGGGGTGTACCATCCGATTCTGTCATTGCGAGCGCAGCGCGGCAATCTCGTCTTTTGCCTTTCTCTTCCCGACATTACAGAATTTGCGTTAAGAAAATCGCGTGTACGAGCGTTAGAAATCTTCCACGGGGTGAGGTTGAATTGGAAGATTTAGCGAGTACATGAGATTTTTAGCAAATTATGTAGTCGGATG
>CADEFK010000114.1:0-6935 GCA_902826595.1 uncultured bacterium
ATCCCATTCACGTTAACTGGCTCTCCCTAGTCTTCGAGGAGGGGGAGGGATTTCCTGAGTAGGTCATTAAAAATCACGACCTCGATCGAGCCTTTTAAGTCCTCGAGCACCATGTTGCCGAATATTCCCGATCCGTTCTTGGTGTGCTTCACAGTGAGCGAGCGCACAACGCCCGCTACGGAGACGTCGCGCCTGTCCTTTAGCTCGGAGAGGGCTTCCGTATCCGTATTCTCGATCGACCTCGAGATTTCAGACGCGTATTTAGACATCGGGTGGCTCGTGACGTAGAAACCTAGGACCTCCATCTCGGACCTCAGGATCTCCTTCTCGCCCCACTCGTCCGCATCCGACATACGCGGCAATGAGACTGAATCGTTTAAAGCGAAGAGCGAATGCTGGCCCTCGACAGAGCTCTTCTGCTTGAGCGACGTGTAGTTGAGGAGAGTGTCGAGGGACTCCATAAGGGCGGCCCTGCCGACCGAGAGGGAATCGAAGGCGCCGCTCTTGATCAGGCTTTCGAATGTCCTCCTGTTGAGCTTCCTCGCTTCGACCTGCTCGCAGAAGCTGAATATCGAGTCGAATTTCCCCTTCTCCCGCCGGGCCTTGATGATCGCTTCGACAGTGCCCTCGCCCACGTTCTTAATCGCCGCAAGACCGAACCTGATGGTGCCGTGAGAAGCGGTGAACCCGGCCAGGCTCTCGTTCACATCGGGCGCGAGCACGGGAATGCCCATCTGCTTGCACTCGGTGATGCTGGATATGACTTTGTCCGTATTGCTCGATTCGACCGACATGAGCGCCGCCATGAATTCGGCAGGGTAATGGGTTTTCAGATACGCCGTCTGGTATGTAATGAGCGCATACGCCGCGCTGTGGCTCTTGTTGAAGGAGTATTCGGCGAACTTCTCCATCGCGTCGAATATCTCTTTGGCCTTTTTATCCTTTATGTCCTTCCGCTTAGCCCCTTCGAGGAACCTCTCCCTCTGGGCCTTCATCTCTTCGGGTTTTTTCTTGCCCATCGCGCGCCTGAGCAGGTCGGCCTCGCCGAGGCTGTAATCGGCGACTACGCTCGCCGTGCTCATAATCTGCTCCTGGTAAACGAAGAGCCCGTACGTGTCGCGCAGGATTTCCTGAAGCTCCGGGAGCGGGTACTGGGTCTTGCGCTTCCCGTGCTTTCGCTCTATGTATTCGTCGACCATGCCGCTGTCGAGAGGTCCCGGCCTGTAAAGGGCGAGCACAGCGATGATGTCCTCAAAGTCCGTGGGCTGGAGATTGATCATGAGCTCTTTCATGCCCGAGGACTCGATCTGGAATATGCCGCGCGTCCTGCCGCTCGAAAGCAGCTCGTAAACCTTCGGGTCGTCGAGAGGAATCTTGTTTATGTCGAGCTTGAATTCTTCTCCGCTCCCATAGTTCTCCTTAATAAGGCCGAGTGCCTTGCTTATGACCGTGAGGGTCTTGAGGCCCAGGAAATCGAATTTGACGAACCCGAGCTCCTCGATCGAATTCATGTCGAACTGGGTCACGACTTCGTTCTTCGAGCCTTTGCAGAGCGGTATGTGGTCAGCGAGCGGCTCGTTCGCTATAACGATGCCGGCCGCGTGCGTGGAGGAGTGCCTCACCATGTCCTCGAGCGGCCTGGCGAGCTCTATCATCTCTTTGAGCTGCGGGGAGTCCTCTATGAGCTTCTTTAACTCGGAGACGCTTTCTATCGCCTTGTCTATGCTGAACACCTTTCCCCTGAATGACGGTATCAATTTCGTCACCCTGTCGACGTCGGCGTAAGGGATGCCGAGTACCCGGCCCACGTCCTTTACCACGGCTTTCGCGGACATAGTACCGAACGTGCCGATCTGGGCGACTTTGTCGGCCCCGTATTTTTCCGTTACGTACCTGATTACCTCGTCCCTGCCCTCGGCGCAGAAGTCTATGTCTATATCAGGCATGCTGACGCGCTCGGGGTTAAGGAACCGCTCGAATATGAGGTTATAGGGGATGGGATCGATCTCGGTTATGCCGAGCGCATACGCGGCGAGGCTGCCGGCGGCGCTCCCCCTGCCTGGGCCGACGGGAATACCGCTTGACTTTGCATAGTTTATGAAATCGGCGACGACGAGGAAGTAGCCCGAGAAACCCATCTTCTGTATAATCTCTATTTCGTTCTCGAGCCTGCTCTTGTAGACCAGCTGTTTCTCGGGCGGGACCGCGTTCTCGCTCAGTCTTTCCTCGAGCTTCTCGCGCGCGAGCCCGGCAAGATATTCGTCGAGCGTTTTGCCCCCCTCGGCTTCGAACACGGGCAGCTTGTACCCGCTCATTTCAAACTCCAGGTTGCACCTCTTCGAGACCTCCGAGGTCATCTTGATGGCGTCCTCGAACCCTTCGAGGTCTTTCAACATCTCGCCTTCGGATTTCAGATAATACTGGTCCCCCTGAAACCTGAACCTGTTCTCGTCCTGGAGCGACGATCCGGTCTGAATGCACAGGAGCGCGTCGTGTGGACGCGAGTCCTCGCGCCTCAGGAAATGGCAGTCGTTTGTCGCCACGATGGGTATGCCGAGTTTTTCGCCTATCTCTCTTACCTTCTTGTTAACCCTCTTCTGCTCGGGCAGGCCCGTGGCCTGGACTTCCAGGTAATACCTGTCGCCGAACATTTCCCTGTACATGGCGGCGACGTTGAGGGCCGCCTTCATGTCCTTGCTGAATATCGCCTTGGCAAGCTCGCTGTTGAGGCAGCCGCTCAAAACTATAAGCCCCTCGTTATGCGTGCCGAGGAGCTCGTGGTCCACCCTCGGCCTTCTGTAGAACCCGTCGAAATAAGCCTTTGTGACGAGCCTCGAGAGGTTCTGATAGCCGGCCCAGTTCATGGACAAGACCGTCAGGTGATGGGTCTTGCCCTCGGACGGGTTATCGGGATTTATTTTGGGCGTGACGTAGAGCTCGCAACCTATGATGGGCTTAATGCCCGATTCCTTCGCTTTTTTATAGAAATCGTATGCGCCGAACAGGTTCCCGTGGTCGGTGAGCGCGACCGCATCCATGCCGAATTCCTTCGCAAGCGGGAAGAGGTCTTCGAACTTTATTGCGCCGTCGAGCAGTGAGTATTGGGAGTGGAGGTGAAGATGGACAAAACCTTTAGACATCGGTTTTTATTATATCCTTGTAGGCTCGGGCAGTTCAAGAGCCTGTAAAACATCATTTGTTTCATACGGGTTACGATGGAAGAAAATCCGGCGTCCCGGCGCTGACAAAATGCGGACGGGACCCCAGGTTGAAAAGAATTCCCTGAAAAGTATATTAACGGTAAGCATATATAGAGAATCGGCTGAAAAATCTTTTGATTACCGCGAAATGTTCCGCACGATGCCCGGTTGCTTAATATAAGGCGCTATCAAGGAGGCTTTTAAAATAATGGAAGAGATTTTGTCACTTTTGAATACAATACCGAGCCCGTATTCGGACCTCGCCGCCGTAGGCGTAATCTTTTTAATATTACTACTCCTGTCATTCGTAATCGCATTCCTCTTCGAGCAGAAACCGAAAAAGGAAGCTGTAAAACCGGAACCCGGGAAGGAATCCTATAAGGAAACTGAAAAAGTTTTAGCGGCGCCTGATCTCGAAGTATTTAAAGCCCCGCCCGCGGGAGAGTCTATCCCCGCAGCCTTCGAAGCCCCAGCCGAACCCGTAGAGATAGGGCGGGCGCGCGAGCCTGAAAAGGGAGCCGCACAAGCCGTAGTAATCGAAGAATCCGAAGTCATAGAAACAGCCGAGCCCGAGGCGGAGCCCGAAGCCGAGGCGCCCGCCTTAGCGGAAGAGGCAGCGGCCGAGATTGAAGAGCCCGAAGAAACCAAGGAAGGGCTTTTCGCGAGGTTGAGGAAGGGCCTGTCGAAGACCCATACGGGGCTGTTCGGAAGGCTCGGCGAGGTGCTCTCCAAAAAAGAGATAGACGAGGGCGTATGGGACGACTTCGAAGAAACTCTTATTATGGCCGATATTGGCGTAGGGACTACGATGAAGCTCAGGGAAAGGATAGGGGCGAGCATACAGAAAAAATCGCTCCGTGACGCGGAAGCTATAACCGGAGCGCTCAAGGAAGAGATACTGAGGATACTGAAAACGGCGGAGGGGAGCCCGATACGCATCACTACGAAGCCCTACGTTATAATGGTCGCCGGGGTGAACGGGGTCGGAAAAACGACCACGATAGGGAAGCTCGCGAACAGGCTTAAAAAGGAGAACCTGAGCGTCATGGTCGCGGCTGGGGATACGTTCAGGGCGGCCGCCACGGAGCAGCTAGAGGTATGGTCGAAGCGCGTCGGATCCGATTTCATCAAGGGGCAGAGCGGGGCCGACCCGTCCTCGGTCGCGTTTGACGCCGTGAAGGCGGCCACGGCGCGCGGCACAGACGTGCTCATCATAGACACCGCGGGGAGGCTCCACACGAAAGGGAACCTGATGGAAGAGATAAAGAAGATGAAGAGGGTGATATCGCGCGAGCTTGCCGAAGCCCCTGACGAAACCCTGCTGGTGCTGGACGCGACAACAGGGCAGAACGCGGTCCAGCAGGCGAAGATGTTCAACGAGGCTCTGGACGTTACCGGCATAGTGCTGACGAAGCTCGACGGCACGGCCAAAGGCGGAGTGATCGTGGCCATCGCCGACGAGCTGAACATCCCCGTCAAATATATAGGCATAGGCGAGAGCCTGTCGGACCTCCGGGAATTCAGCGCCGACGAATTCGTCGAGGCCCTGTTTTACTCCGGCGAAGAACCGGTGCATTGACATGCATGTCCTCTATGCAATATGAACTTGCATCAAAGAAAAGTATGAAAAAGGAAACGCACGAAACATATATGTCTCTCGCAATAAGGCTCGCAAGGAAGGGGGAAGGCATGACGAGCCCGAACCCGCTCGTCGGGGCGGTCCTGGTAAAGAGGGGGAAGATCATCGGCAAGGGATACCACAGGAAGGCGGGGCTCCCGCACGCCGAGATCGAGGCGTTCGCCGACGCGGGGAGAAACGGAGAGGACGCCGGGGGCTCGACCCTTTACGTATCGCTCGAGCCCTGCTGCCACAGAGAGAAGAAGACCCCGCCCTGCACGGACGCCGTCATAGAAAAGGGAATCCGGGAAGTGGTCGTCGGCGCCCTCGATCCGAACCCGAAGGTAAGCGGGAAAGGGGTGAAGACGCTCGAGGAGGCGGGGATCCGCGTAACCGCCGGCGTGCTCGACAAGAAGGCCCGCGAGCTGAACGAGGCCTTTAACAAGTACATAACAACGGGCACCCCGTTCGTGACACTCAAGCTCGCGGCCACGCTCGACGGCAAGATCGCGACAGAGACCGGGGACTCAAAGTGGATAGGGAGCGAGAAGCAGAGAAAAATCGGGCACAGGTTGAGGAACCTCGCGGACGCGGTCATGGTCGGGGTAGGGACCATGCTCAAGGACGACCCGAGCCTGAACGTAAGGCTCCATAAGAACGCCGGGATGGAGCCCGTGCCCGTCGTGCTCGACAGAACGCTCAGGACGCCCGCCGGGTCGAAGGTTTTCTCCGCACACGAAAGCGTGATAATAGTTACGGGGAAATCGCACGACATGTCCAGGAGGAAGAGGCTTGAAGAGGCGGGAGGGAGGATCATCGAGGTCGGGCTCGGGAGGGACGGGTTCCTCGATCTCAAGGAGCTTTCCCGGGAGCTGGGCAAGAATGAAATCACGAACCTGCTCATAGAAGGGGGGAGCGCGACCGCGGCCCTTGCCCTCAAGAGCGGCATCGTGGACAAGATAGTGTTTTTCTACGCGCCCAGGGTGGTGGGCGCGGAGGGCTTGAGCATGGTCGGGAATCTGGGCGTCTCGCGTATAAGCGACTCGCTCGGCATTGAGAGGGTAAAAATAAGGAAATTCGGCGATGAGATAATGGTGGAAGGCTACGTGGCTAAATAAATCCCGCAAAAGAAATGATATGATTTAGACCGAAATGAATACCAGGAAAAAAGAAAGAGCAGGCCTTTTCGGCGGGACGTTCGACCCGGTGCATCTGGGACACCTGCGGGCGGCCGAGGAAGTCAGGGAGCAGCTCTCTTTGGACATGGTGTACTTCATACCCGCCGCCGTTCCCCCCCACAAGGACCCGTCGCATACCACGCCGCCCCGGGAGAGACTCGACATGCTGAGGCTCGCCGTCGGGGACAACCCGCGCTTCGGCATATGCGACTACGAGATCAAGAAGAGCACGGCGTCTTATACCGTGGAGACGCTGAGACACCTGAAGGGGCATAATCCGGATTCGGACTATTATTTTATCGTGGGCAACGAGCTGTTCGGAGAAATAGAGACATGGAAGGAGTGGAGGGAGCTCTTCAGGCTCAGCAACTTCGCCGTGATCGCCAGGCCCGGCTATTCGGGGGCGAAAGAGGCGAAGCTCCCGCTTGCCCTCCAAAACGATTTTAGTTATTATAAAGAGAACGACAACGTGAAATTCTATAGAGATAACAACTCCGGATTAATAGCTTTTTCCAGAATAAAAGGCTTGGAAATATCTTCCACGGAAATAAGGCGCTGCGTGAAGTCGGGGAGGTCCATCAAGTACCTAGTCCCCGCGTCCGTCGAGGAGTACATTCTGCGCAACAACATCTACACCAGGAGGGAATACCAATAAACTCAAAAAAGAAGGCACTCGTTATGGCTCAGGCGGCATGGGAGAAAAAGGCGGACAACCCGGTGCTTCTCGACGTCGGCTCCGCGAGCGACGTAACGGATTATTTCCTCGTCTGCAGCGCGAACTCGACCAGAGGCGTCAAGACCATAGTGGATAACATAGAAAAGACGCTAGAGGAATCCGGAGAGAAGGTAATCGGGATCGAGGGGTATGCGGAAGGCAACTGGGTGCTGATAGATTCGGCCGACGTCGTCGCGCACGTATTTTATGAACCGAGCAGAAAA
>CADEFK010000114.1:6945-7471 GCA_902826595.1 uncultured bacterium
TGCTTCAGGAAATGCGGGCCGCCGAATAAATCTTTCCGAGCCCAACTTTCTTCACTGCATCTAAGAATATTTCGGTGACTGCGAATATAGGCAAGCCGCGTAACCCCCTTGTGGGCCGATTGCTTCACACGGGGCTAGACAGGGTTTGGACTTTGCGCGCCCGACTGTGATTACTGACCTTCTTTAAACCCGCGCCTCCTTATGAAAGCGGGTATTTCGAACTCGTCCTCGCCGATGTCCGTGGGGAGCTTGGTCACAAGCTTTTTTATATTCTGGCTCCTGATGCTCTGTATTCCGGTCGCTATGACCGTAATCTGAACAGATTCCTTGAACTCGGGATTGAACACGAGGCCGAAGATGAGGTTCACGTCCTCGTGGGCGCGGTCCTTAATATAGTTGCAGGCTTCGTTGAGCTCTTCGATTCCGAAGTCGGGGGAGGCGGTTACGTTGAGGAGTATGCCCGTCGCGCCGTCGATCGATATGTCTTCGAGCAAGGGGCTCGTGATAGCGGCTTCCGCCGCCTCGA
>CADEFK010000115.1:0-5019 GCA_902826595.1 uncultured bacterium
ATCGTATACGCCCCCCCCGAGTCTTCCCCCCTCACGAAAAACCTGTATAGATGTCCTCCGAGTGCGAGGGCTTTATGTTTCTTCGCCATATCCATGAATCGGTATCCTCCTTGGCCTGAATACATTATGCACGGATATTTAATATTTCAAAGTTGAGGAGCTTGAGGCGGTATCGTACCGGCTCCCGGCCGGTTAAGAGGCGGGCCGGCACGCCCGGCACGCGACTTGCGTAGAGAGACTCGTTTGAATAAAATACGGATCGGCTCTATTTCGTCCCCGTTTGTCGACCGCTCTGTTTTATCAGTCATAATAACTTCCGGCATGTTCCTCACAAGGCTGCTGAAAAGTCACCCGAGGATTATTATCTCGCACCGGAACAGGGGACTGGGAGACAACCTGCTGGCCGCGGCCAACGCGTGGTATTACGCCAGGAACACCAACAGGTCTCTCGTCGTATCCTGGCAGCACTCGCTATATCTCGCCGATAAGAGTGAGAACGCGTTTGCCAGGTTTTTTAAAGTCCCGGAGAATATCGAAGGGGTCCAGGTTATAGCCGAGCCGAGGATCGACACCTTGTCTTCCCTCCTTATCTTGCACCCCTACTTTTTCTCCCCGGCGCCCGACCCGTCTTTAATTCTTTACAAAGTGTTGAGTAAAGCGGGCGCCGTCACGGACAATACTTTCAAGCGAAGAATGCAGAGATGGCAGGAGGAGGCGGACCGTATTATCAATAACCTCATGGACGTGAGGCGAAGAATCATCATCACGCACGGCTGCTACGACCCGAATCACAATCTGAAACCATTTTTCGACGCGCTTGAATTGAGGGCGGAGCTTAAAGAGAGGGCGGACGATTTCGCGGAGGGGAATTTCACGAACAAAAAGATCATAGGCGTGCACATAAGGTATTACAATCAAAGCATGCCTCTTTCCGGACACACGAAACACTGGCTCGACCAGCCGAAGGCTCTCGCTGCCTGTCTGGATAAAATAAAAAGGGCGACGGCCGGATTCAAGGAATCGGAATACGTTGTCTTTCTATGCACCGATTCCCGCATGGTCCAGGAGTTTGTCTCTAAATCCGTCGTGAATGTAATATCGTACGAAAAGGAATTCGGCAGGGACGGCTCGAAGGAGCTGCACCAGGAACTTCCTGTAGAAACTGCGGAAGCCGCGCTGATAGAGATGTTTCTGCTGGCGAGGAGCGACATACTGGTGAGGTTTCCGCCCGGGTCGTGGTTTTCCCATTATGCGAGCCTGTACGCAAGAACCACAATATCCTGACTCGTTACTCCATGCTCGAGGCCGGCGGGTGTGGTTATCGCGATTCAGGAACAAGGCGGGAACGCCTCATGAGCAAAACCGTCTAAATATATTCTATAATATGCAGTTCATGCGATTTTCTGCGATAATTTAGGAGTGCGGTCCGGCTGCGTCAGATGCCGTCCGCCCGCATATATATTTCGGATCGGCGGAGTTAACGATGAAAAAGGCTCTTATAACTGGAATAACGGGGCAGGACGGGTCGTATCTTGCCGAATTCTTATTGTCGAAAGGGTATGAAGTCCACGGCCTCATAAGGAGATCGAGCACGTTTAATACGGAGAGGATCGATCACATATACATAGATCCGCACGTATCAGGCGCGAAGCTTTATCTCCACTACGGAGACATGAGCGATTCGGGCGGCCTGACGAGCCTGATATACGGCGTCAGGCCCGTTGAAATATACCACCTCGCGGCCCAGAGCCACGTGCGCGTCAGCTTCGACATGCCGGAATACAGCAGCAACGTCACCGGGCTCGGCACGGTGAGGCTTCTCGAATCGGTAAGGAGGAGCGGCATCGACTGCCGTCTCTACAATGCCTCGAGCAGCGAGATGTTCGGGGCATCCCCGCCGCCACAGAACGAGCTCACCGAATTCCGCCCGAGGAGCCCTTACGCCTGCGGAAAGCTGATGGCGCACTGGACCGCCGTGAACTACAGGGACGGGTACGGCCTTTATGCCGTGAACGGGATACTGTTTAACCACGAATCCCCAAGGAGGGGAGAGACGTTCGTTACACGGAAGATAACAAAAGCGCTGTCCGGGATACTGCTCGGCGAGCAGGATTATCTTTACCTCGGGGATCTGGAGCCGAGGCGCGACTGGGGGTACGCTCCCGAGTATGTGGAGACGATGTGGAAGATGCTCCAGCTTGACGCCCCGCGGAATCTCGTCATCGGAACAGGCGAGACGCATTCGGTGAGGGAATTCGTCGAGGAGGCTTTTTCGTACGCGGGCCTCGACTGGAGAAAGCACGTCAGGACGGATCCCAACTACTACAGGCCGAACGAGGTCGGTAGCCTGGAAGCCGACTGCGGGACGGCGAGGGATATTCTGGGCTGGGAGCCCAAAATAACGTTCGGCGATCTGGTGAAAATAATGGTGGATGCGGACATGAGGAAAGCGGGCCTCGAGCCGGTTGGCGACGGGGACGGTATAATAAAAGAGAAATTCCCCGGCAGATGGTGGAACAGGGATTGATGAATCCGGCCGGCGAGAGGAAAGTCGCTATACTCGTATGCTAAAATAGACGGCTGCGTGAGAAACTATGGCTGAAGATTTCGTTTCGAAAAAAATTCTCCTTACCGGAGGCAGCGGCTTTCTCGGCTCTTTCGTCCTTGAAGAGCTTGTCGCCAGGGGCGTCAAGAGCGACAATATAAAAATACCCCGGAGCCGGGACCTCGATCTCAGGGAGTGGAAGAACTGCGTCCGGGCGGTCGAGGGCGCGGACATAGTCATTCACCTTGCGGCGAAAGTCGGAGGGATCGGATATAACCTCAAATTCCCCGGCGAGCTCTTTTACGACAACGCCATAATGGGGATACAGCTAATGGAGGCGGCGAGACAGGCCGGGGTGGAAAAGTTCGTCGCCGTCGGTACTGTATGCGCGTACCCGAAGTTCACGCCCGTGCCGTTTAAGGAAGAGAACCTGTGGGACGGATACCCGGAGGAAACGAACGCCCCTTACGGCGTCGCTAAGAAAGCCCTCCTCGTCCAGGCCGAATCCTATCGGAAACAGTACGGTTTTAACACGATATATCTGATCCCCGTGAACCTTTACGGCCCCGGAGACCACTTCGATCCCGAGGACGCCCACGTAATACCCGCACTCATACTGAAGTTCTATGATGCGAGAAAAAGGGGTTTGGACAAGGTTATTGCCTGGGGAACCGGCAACCCGTCGAGGGAGTTCCTGTACGTAAAGGACGCGGCGAGGGGGATAGTAATGGCCGCTGAAAGATACGAAAAGAGCGGACCCGTGAATTTGGGCTCGGGTGAAGAGATCATGATAGGGGAGCTCGTTTATATGATAAAGGAGCTCGTCGGTTACGAGGGGGAGGTAGAGTGGGATACGTCACGCCCTGACGGACAGCCGAGGAGGAAGCTCGACGTCTCGAAGGCCAAGGAGGAGTTCGGCTTCGAATCCGAAATAACACTCGCGGAAGGTCTCGTTGAAACGATCGAGTGGTACAAGAAGAATATACTCCGGAGTTAGCTCTCTTATCGGTATTCCGCCGTCTTAACAGCCGCTTCATACAAACCGGGCATAATAAACAGACGCTGGATCGGCATTATAATTCATTCATCGGGAAGATACCTATGACTGGCAGAATGCTTGAGAACAAGACTTTCGAAGAGATAAAGCTGGGCGACACGGCCAGCGTGACGAAGACCCTGACGAAAGACGACCTCGAGAAATTCGCGGCCCTGACCGGGGACCTGGATCCGATACACCTGGATGAGGGTTACGCTACAAAATATAATTCCGGCCACCTCGCTGCCCAGAGCATCTGGAGCGGTCTTCTGGCATCGACACTTCTCGGCTCCGAGCTGCCCGGGCCGGGAACGGTGTACGTATCGCAGAAGCTCGATTTCATCAAGACCCTCAAAGCCGGGGATTCCATTACCGTAACCATACGTGTGAACAGGAAAGAGCCCGATACGAGGGTCGTGGGCTTCGACTGCATGTGTCTCAACCAAAAGGGCGAGACCGTCATGACGGGGAGCGCGTCCGTGATAGCCCCGGCGCAGAAGGTCTCCGTCTCTCTCTCCGAGAGCCCCGAGCTGTATGTAAAGACCTATAATAAGTACGAGCGTTTCATAGAGAAGTGCGCCGAGCTCGAAAACCCGCGCACCGCGGTCGCGCACCCGTGCGACGAGTCTTCGCTGAGGGCCGTCGTGACCGCCTGGAAGGATGACCTCATAGAACCCGTGCTTGTGGGCCCGGAAGGAAGAATTAGAAAAGTAGCCGCGGAAAACGGCATAGATATTACGGGACTCAGGATCGTGAACACCCCTCACAGCCACGCCTCTGCGGCCGAGGCAGTCAGGCTCGTCAGGGAAGGGGAGTGTACGGTCCTCATGAAGGGGAGCCTCCATACGGACGAGCTGATGTCGGAGGTCGTTAGCCACGACACGGGACTCAGGACGGAAAGAAGGCTGAGCCACGCGTACATAATGGACGTGCCTACCTACCATAAGACCCTTATAATCACGGACGCCGCGATAAACATATACCCAGGGCTCGACGACAAGGCCGACATCTGCAGGAACGCCATAGACCTCGCGCACATACTCGGGATCGCAAGGCCCAAGGTCGCGATACTATCCGCTGTCGAGACCGTTACGTCCAAGATCCGCTCGACGCTCGATGCGGCGGCGCTGTGCAAGATGGCCGAGAGGGGGCAGATAACGGGGGCGTTGCTCGACGGGCCGCTCGCGTTCGACAACGCCATAAACAAAGAGGCCGCGGAGATAAAGGGGATAAAATCCGAGGTCGCGGGCGACGCGGACATCATTCTCGTCCCCGACCTCGAAGCCGGGAACATGCTCGCGAAGCAGCTAACGTTCATGGCGAGGGCGGAGGGGGCGGGGATCGTGCTCGGGGCGCGGGTCCCGATAATACTCGCGAGCAGGTCGGATTCGCTCCGCACCAAGATCGCGTCCTGCGCCGTGGCGGTGCTCATCGCCGC
>CADEFK010000115.1:5119-7392 GCA_902826595.1 uncultured bacterium
GTTGTTTAAATATTTAGAGCTCGCCGGCGGATTTGTCCTTTATGGCAGGCCAGCTCGAGCCAGCTTTTGTAATATATCCTGCTTTGTCCTTGTCCCATTCCTGCTGTATGGATTTATCCACATTGAGGTAGAGAGTGCCGTCCACTATCTCCCACACCTCGGGGTCTCCCCAGGACTTCTTCCCCAGAGCGACGCCGTAAGCGCAGTACCCGCCGTAAGCAGGCAGGTATTTCGCGGGATCCTTCTCGAATGCGCTCTTGTTCGCTTCGCTTGAGAATAGATACGTTACGCCCTGATATTCAGCGGTAAATTTCCCGTTCCCCCTCGCCGGCCCGGATTCCGTGAAATAGGAGACCGGGTCGTATCCGCCGACCCCAGCCGCCGCCACCTCCGCACCGCCGCCGGCGTGCGCAGCCGGCGCGCCGAATGCGGCCAGGCCGAAAACCAAAACAAAAGCGACTGCCAAAAGATTGACTATAAACATGAAGCACCTCCTTTTGAATTTTACGTTTATGATGATCTTAAAACGGGAGGGATGCGGAGTATTATTGGTTGTATCTACAACTGTCCAGCTTTATGGAAGAATTATTTTCGCGCCGGGGATTATGGCCTTCCGCGTGGAATCCGAAGGCGGGAAATGGGAGCGGGCGCCGATGAGCCCTACTGTTAAATCGTTTTCAGCTTCTCCCGCGCGGTCCGGGCTTCACTGGAGTTTGGGTATTTGTCTATGAGGGTGTTGAGGAAGTATTTCGCTTCCTGCTTCCTGCCGAGGTTGATGAGCGAGAGCCCCTGCCTGAGATAAGCCTCGGGGACCCTCCTGTCCTTGGGGTAGGTGTCTATGAGCTTCTGGTACTCGAGTATAGCGTCCTCGTACTGGCCGTCCGCATAATTCGCTGCCGCCCTCGAGTATATGAATTCCGGAGTGTTTGCAGGGGGTTTCTGCTTTGTCTGAGGGGTTTTGCCGTTCTTCGTGTTTTTCCTGGGCTCGGCCTGTCCGTTTTTCTCCGCGGCGGCCTTTTTCATCTCCAGGGCCTGAACGTCCTGCGCCAGCTTCTGCTGGTTTGTTTCTACCTGGTCAATGTCGCGGCTTATTCCGGAGAGCCCAGTTTCCATTTCCTGGGTGAGCTTGTCGATCTTGGCTTCGAGGGCCGTCTGCCTCTGGTAAAGCTCCTGAATCTCGTCCGATTTGGGGTAACAGCCTGCGAGAAGAAGCAAAATTAGCGGAGCGATGACTGAAACCGGTTTCAAGAGCGTTATATTCATGTTGAGAATTTAAGATTAACCACCCAAGGGCTATTACTCTACCAGATTTTGCGGATTTATCTACATGAATTTTAGCGCCTCCAACCGGCCTCCGGGCCTGGCCCGTGCGGCTGGCGGGCCGGGCGCCGGGGAGGGTATCCCGATGCCCGGAGGGGAAGGGGCCCTTGGCTTTTTCGGGTACTCTTAAGCAACTGAAGGCCGATGGATATATAATTTTGGCTTGAGCGGAGGCCCAATCGCTTCCCCGGGCAGTACAGGTACTTAATGACGGGTGAAGAAAATTCGATATGAGTTGGGTTTAATAACAGGTAGAATTTTTAACGTAATGATGTATGGATAAATAGCGGTGCGAACCCCTTGAACCTCAGTAAACAGATAACCCTCGGATATGCCTTGATGTTTTTCTTTATGCTGCTCGTGAGCGGGCTGTCCGTCTACAGCATTTATAACCTCGACAAGACGGCATCGAATATCAGGGGCAGGTATAACACGCTCTCGAAGCTTCTTACCGAGAAAGAGGAGGGGAAACAGGGGATATTCGCGAACGAGATGCTCCTCGATGCGATACGTATCTCGGACAAGCAGATCAAGTTCTCGTACGTCATGGTATTGACCGTGGTGGGGTTTACGATGCTGTTCGGGATCGTGCTCACGATATTTATCCCCAAGATGATTACGAAGCCCATACAGAGCCTCTTCAACGCGGCCGAATCGGTCGCTGGCGGGGACTACTCAGTCAGGCTCAGGGACGTGAAGACCTCGAGCGAGATCGACACGCTCGCAAAGGCATTCAACAACATGATCGACAACATAGAGAGGAACAACAGGGAGCTTCAGAAGAAGAACGAGGAGATAATGAAGCTGCTGGAAACCACGAGGAGGTTCAACGAGCTCCTCGAATCCGAGATCGCGCAGGCGACGCGCGAGATAGAGGAGAAGCACTGGGAGCTGATGAAGGCCGAGAAGCTGGCCGCTATAGGGGAGCTCGCCACGGGCGTGGCGCATGAGGT
>CADEFK010000116.1:0-1863 GCA_902826595.1 uncultured bacterium
ATTACCCTCTGCAGAAAATTATTGAGCCTCTTGGTCGAAATTCGCCGGGAGAAGTTTTCGTACACGGTGTCGATTATTTCGAATATTTTTTCCACGCCCCTTCCGGTGACGGCGGAAATGATACTTACCGGGGCGTATCCGACTGCGAGCAGGCTTTCTTTAAATATCCCCTCTATAGTTGGTTTTTCAGCGGCTTCCTTCGGCACGAGGTCCCATTTATTGAGAAGGACTATGCACGCTCTCCCCTTCTCGCTAATCAGCTCGGCGAGACGCGCGTCCTGGTGCGTCGGCCCCTCCTGGGCGTCTATCATGAGGAGCGCGATATCCGCCCTCTCCATGGCCCTGACGGCCCTGAACACGCTATGCCTTTCGACCGAGAATGTGATCTTCGATTTTCTTCTTATCCCCGCCGTATCTATCAGCAGGTAGTTTTTGCCGCCTCTCGCAACAAATGTATCGATCGAATCCCTTGTTGTTCCGGGCAAGGGGCTCGTTATAAGCCGGTCCTCTCCGAGGAACTTGTTCACCAGTGTGGATTTGCCGACGTTCGGCTTGCCGAGGACTGCGACTTTTATTACGTCTTCCCCCGCTTCCTCTCCCCCGGTATCCGTCCGCTCCGGAAGCAGCTCCACTATTTTGTCCAGGAGGTCGTTGATTTTCCTTCCCTGCAGGGCCGATATATCGAAAAACTCCTCTATTCCGAGCCTGTGAAACTCAAGCGCCCTCGCGGCATGCTTCTGGTCGTCTATTTTGTTGACAACGAAGATGAGAGGTTTCCTGACCTTCCTCAGCATGCTTACGACGTCCCTGTCATGCGGCATGACCCCTTCTTTACCGTCGAGCACGAAGAGTATGAGGTCGGATTCCTCTATCGCGATCTGTATCTGGTTCTTTATGAGCGAGGGATAGATTTCCTCATCGCCGGGGTCGAAACCGCCTGTGTCAACGATACTGAATTCACGGCCGTCCCATTCGGTGTCGGCATAAATCCTGTCCCGGGTGACTCCCGGTATGTCCTCGACTATGGATTTTCTCTCTCTTATCAGCCGGTTAAAAAGAGTGGACTTACCGACGTTCGGCCTGCCGATGATTGCGACGAGAGGCTTACTCTGCGAGTGAGCGGTTTTCATATCCTGTATCATAATTTTTAGGAACTGAGCGGTGCGGCTTCTAATGCCGCTATTGCATTTTGCCTGCAGCTTTTATTATTTAATATAACTGCTTTTCCTCCGTAATCTATTATTTGTAATATTCCCTGACGCTCTTTAAAACGAACTTGTGGTGATAAGCGATCTGCTCACTTCCGTATGCATTATCCTTCCCGTACGGACACGCGAGCCTCGACGAGCATTTCCCGGAGCACGTATCCGAGTCGAGCCTGTATCTCATGCACGACTCCCAATCCCACCCCTTTTCGGATACCGTACTCGCGGGACACGCGGCAATACAAGGCTTCGCACATGAAGGGCAGGGGTCGAAATCGACCAGCGGGCCGTCATAGTCCTCGAATTCAACGTCAGTGAGGATCGCGCCCCTTAGTGAGATCCATGTCCCGAATACCGGGTGGAGCAGAATGCCGACAATGCTCGGAACCCCGACGCCGCCGAGAATTCCGAGCTTTACGAAATCGAGCACGCGCGCATCTTTTCCGAACGGGAAAATTATTTTATATCCGCTTCCGTTCAATGCGCCGGTTTTCGAGGCCAGCTTGCTGAATATCAACTTCGTATAGTCGTCTATAAGGTCTTCGTGCTCCCTTTCGAATTCAGGGTTATTGGAAAGAAAAAGTTTGAATGCATCCCAGAACGTCCGGCCAGCGAAGCCCGTGAGTATTATCGATTTCGCTCCATTCACGAGCCCGTA
>CADEFK010000116.1:1963-7179 GCA_902826595.1 uncultured bacterium
GCGGGGTCCGTCCTGAACTGGAAGCCCCCGGCCACCTCTTCGAGAATGATTCCCCTGCCGAGCGCGGCCCATTCCTGTACCAGCTCTTTCATATATTTTCGTATGTCCCCTTTTTCAAGCTCCGTGAACACCTGCTGAAGCTTATCGGCCGATACGGGCTGGTCGGATACGAAGATTATGCATTCGATGGCTTTTTTTATGTCAGTAGGTTCCAATATTCGACTCTCCCGCGTATGAAATTAGTATGGGCGATCCGTGGGCCTCCTGCGCCACTATGATGTTCTCCATCCTGGCCAGCTCCAGCAGCGCGAGGAAGGTTACGACGAGCTCGAATTTCGAGGCGCATTCTTCGAGGAATTCCTCGAACCTGATAACGGCCTTAACGCGGAGCTTACCCAGGACCTCGGCGATCTTGTCCTCGATCGTCACGCTCTCGACCTCATATACTATCTGGTCTGCCCAGAGGTGACTCCTCTTCCTGTAAAAATCGCGGAACGTTTCGATGAGCGACCACAGGTCTACCGGCACGAGCTCTATCTCTTCCTGGGTCTCGAACACGGACATGTCGAATTCCCTCTTGAATACGTCCCTCCCGAGGATTTCCCTCCCGATGAGCTCGTTGGCCGCGTCTCTGTACCGCTGGTACTCTATGAGTCTCCTCACGAGCTCCGCTCTGGGGTCGAGATCCTCTTCCTCAACGGCCGGTTTGGGAAGGAGCATTCTGGATTTAATAAGGCTCAGCTCGGCCGCGATGACCAGGTACTCGCCCACTACCTGCAGATCGAGCTCCTTCATGAGATCGAGATAATCGATGTACTGCTCGGTTATCACCGCTATGGGTATGTCGTATATATCGACTTCGTTTTTCTTTATCAGGTGTAAGAGCAGGTCGAGCGGACCCTCGAAAAGCAGTGTCTTTACGAGGCACGGCTCATGGGGCTGCAGGGCTTCCGCTTCGTGCGTGTTCTCGTTCATTTGAGCAGTGTACCTATTATATCCCAAAGATTTGCGTAATTGTATCCCGAAAACGCCACGGTCAGGTAGGAGACCGGATAGAGGAGATACCTGAAGATCCCTCCCCCGAATATGAAGAGCCCGAACAGGACTAGGACACCGTACGGCTCGAACCTGCTGTAGGCGTAGGCATACTTGTCGGGCAGGAGACCGTAAAGCACCCTCGAGCCGTCGAGAGGCGGGATGGGTATCATGTTGAATACCGCGAGCGCTATGCCGTAAACGAGCGTGAGTATGAGTATTATCGTGATGACCGAATTAATTCCTTCGGGTTTTATCTGTCCCGCCATCATCTGCGGAACGATGTATCTGAGCAGTATCCCCGCCCCTACAGCCATCGCCAGGTTCGATAGCGGCCCCGCTATGGCGACCAGAATCGTGTCCTTTTTGGGGTCTTTAAAGTTGCGCGCGTTTATCGGGACCGGCTTGGCCCAGCCGAATCCGACAAGGAACATGAGTATCGTCCCCAGTATATCCAGGTGAGCTATGGGGTTCAAGGTGAGCCTGCCCTGGAGCTTTGCCGTGGGGTCGCCGAGCTTGTTCGCCGTCCATCCATGGAAATATTCGTGGACCGTGAGCGATAGCAGAATCACCGGGATCTGGATCAAAAGCAAGTCTATGTTTTTAAGGAAGTCGAAGCTCATATAGGTGTTATAAATCTCCGTTTTTCTTAATAATATACTCGACGGCCGGGTATTTTACGATCTCGGGTGATATTTTTTGTGAATCACCTTCAGTCTCTCGCTCTCGACGTGCGTGTAGATCTGCGTCGTGGATATGTCCGCATGGCCGAGCATGAGCTGTATGGTCCGGAGATCTGCACCGCGCTCGAGCAGGTGGGTCGCGAAAGAGTGCCTGAGCGTGTGCGGGCTTATCTTCTTGGCGATGCCGGCCTTAAGGGTGTGATGCTTTATTATCTTCCAGAACCCCTGGCGCGTCATCCCCTTCCCCAGTCTCGTGACGAAGAGGGCTTTTGCCTCTCTCGATTTCAGCATCGCCGGTCTCGACGTCCCCAGGTATTCGAGGAGCTTATTGCGGGCCTTGTCCCCCATGGGGACTATCCTCTCCTTGGAGCCCTTTCCGTAAACGACTACGAAGCCGAGCTCGAAGTTCACGTCGTTCTGCTTCAATCCTATCAGCTCGGACACCCTGATCCCCGTGGCGTAGAGCGTCTCCAGCATGGCCGCGTCCCTGAGTCCCTCGGGCGTGGATTCATCGGGGGCCGCCAGCAGACTCTCTACTTCGTCGAGGGTGATTACGCCCGGGAGTCCCTTTTTCATTCTGGGGGTGCTTATGCGGGCTGCCGGGTCTTCTTCTATGAGCTTCTCCATGAGGAGGTACTTGAAGAACTGCCTGATCGATACGATGCTTCTTACTATGGTGGTGGAGTTAAAGCCCCTGTCTTTAAACTGCGCGAGGTAATCGAGTATGTGGCTGTATCTTATTTCCCCTGCCGAGCCCGTGCCCGTTTCTTCCATGAAACGTATAAACTTTCTCAGGTCCCGGCCGTAGGATTCGAGTGTGTTTTCGGATAGCCCTTTTTCAACCGCGAGGTAGGAGAGAAAGGAATCCAGGAGGACGTCCATTACTCAACATTCTACAACATCACGTGCCCATTTCCCACGAGCTCAGATATTTTTTCTGCTCCGGGGTGAGCTTGTCTATCTTTATGCCCCTTGCCTTAAGCTTCGTACGCGCAACGGACTGGTCCACCTGGGGCGGTACGTCGTATACCTTTTTTTCGAGCTTCTTCGCGTTCTTCACCACGTACTCGGCGCAGAGGGCCTGGTTGGCGAAGCTCATGTCCATGACGCTCGAAGGGTGCCCTTCGGCTGCGGCCAGGTTTATAAGCCTCCCTTCGCCGAGGACATTGATCCTCTTTCCGTTTTTCAGCGTAAATTCCTCGACGTATTCCCTGATAATGCGTTTTTTGGACGAGATCAGCTCGAGGCCCGTGAGGTCAAGCTCTACGTTAAAATGCCCCGAATTGCACACTATCGCGCCGTCCTTCATCGTCTTGAAGTGCTCTCTTCTTATCACGTTGATGTTCCCCGTCACAGTGCAGAAGAAATCGCCTACCCTGGCTGCGTCGGCTATAGGCATAACCCTGAAACCGTCCATGACGGCTTCGAGCGCCGCGAGCTCGTCGACCTCCGTCACGATCACGTTCGCTCCCATGCCCCTCGCTCTCATCGCTAGTCCCTTTCCGCACCACCCGTACCCGCAGACAACGAATACAGTCCCCGAAATGAGCCTGTTCGTGGCCCTTATTATTCCGTCGAGCGTGCTCTGCCCGGTGCCGTAGCGGTTGTCGAAGAGGTGTTTCGTGTTCGCGTCGTTCACGGCGATTATCGGGTATTTGAGCACTCCGTTCTCGGCCATGCTCCTGAGGCGGATCACCCCGGTCGTCGTCTCCTCCGTTCCCCCGATGACGCCCCGGAGCTTCTCGGTCCTGGTCTTGTGGAGGATCGATACCAGGTCAGCCCCGTCGTCCATCGTGATATTCGGAGAGAGGTCTATCGTGCTGTTGATGTGGCCGTAATACGTTTTCGTGTTTTCGCCCTTTATCGCGAAGACTGAAATATTGTGGTCTTTCACGAGGTAGGCCGCAGCGTCGTCCTGCGTGCTGAGGGGGTTCGATGCGCAGAGCACTACGTTCGCGCCGCCCTCCTTGAGCGTGATCGCGAGGTTCGCCGTTTCGGTGGTCACGTGCAGGCACGCCGCTATGGTCACGCCCTTTAAAGGCTTTTCCTTTTTGAACCTCTCGCTTATTAATGCGAGAACGGGCATTTCTTCGGCGGCCCATTCTACTCTGAGCTTCCCTTGCCTGGCCAGTTTAAGGTCTTTTACGTCATACTTCATTGCTGCCTCCGTCTAAATTTTATTGCGGGTCTCTGGGGTGGTGTGTCAGGATACTGCTTTCAGCAGGTCGTTCACCCTGTCGGTCTTTTCCCACGTGAACCCCGAGCCGTACCTGCCGAAATGACCGTAAGCGGCCGTTTCCTGATAAATCGGTTTTAGAAGATCGAGTGCGCTGATAATTCCCGAAGGGCATAGATCGAATACCTCCCTTACGGCGTCCGATATCTTTTCTTCGGGTACCACACCTGTGCCGAACGTCTCTATCATTATGGATACCGGCTCGGCTATTCCTATCGCGTAGGCGAGCTGGACCTCGCATTCTTTCGCCAGACCCGATGCGACCACGTTCTTGGCCACGTACCGCGCCATGTAAGCCGCGCTCCTGTCGACCTTGGACGGGTCTTTCCCGGAAAACGCCCCGCCTCCGTGTCTCGCCCAGCCTCCGTATGTGTCGATGATTATTTTTCTTCCGGTGAGCCCCGAGTCCCCCATGGGGCCTCCGGTAACGAATCTTCCCGTGGGGTTGATATATATCTTCGTTTTGTCGGATATCAATTCTTCGTTTATGCAGTGCCTGATTACTTCCTCGAGTATCCCTTCGTGAATAGTCTTGTTTGCGACATCGGCCGAGTGCTGCGAGGAGACCACTATAGCGTCGATCCCGACCGGGACGCCTTTCTCGTACCTCACGGTAACCTGAGTCTTCCCGTCCGGTCTGAGGAAGGGGAGTATGCCTTCCTTCCTGGCGTCGGTCAGTCTCTTCGCAAGCCTGTGGGCGAAGACTATGGGGGAGGGCATAAGCTCGGGCGTCTCGTTCGTAGCATAGCCGAACATGAGGCCCTGGTCTCCCGCTCCCTGCTCCCTCTCGGCGCTCGAATCGACTCCCATCGCTATGTCGGGCGACTGCTTGTCCACGGCTATGATCAGCCCGCACGTGCTGGCGTCAAAGCCCATCGCGCTGTCCGTGTATCCTATTTCGGTGATGGTATTCCTGACTATGTTAGAGAGATCGACGATTGTATTCGCCGTAATTTCCCCAGCGACCACTACGAGACCCGTCGTGAGTAGCGTCTCACAGGCAACCCTGCTATGAGGGTCGCCGCCTATCATGGCGTCGAGCACTGCGTCCGATATTTGATCGGCCATCTTGTCCGGATGACCCTCGGTTACGGATTCCGAGGTGAAAATAAAATTCCTTTGCGGCATTAAAATGTCCTTGTTATGAGAGGAAATTGGTTAATAAGAGCCGATATAGTAAATAGTTTTAGGGGGTCTGTCAAGAAAACCGCCCGGATACACGGGATGCGGACTCGTACATAAACAGGGATGTACATCCCCTT
>CADEFK010000117.1:0-1569 GCA_902826595.1 uncultured bacterium
GCCCTCGGCGGTCAGCGAATAGTGGTGCCCGCCGGCGGAACCTTCGACGCCCCTGGAATAGAGGTGCCTGAAGCCGCTGACCGCGGGAAGATCGAGTCCTTCGCACGAGAGATGTGAGACAACTGCCCTCGCCACCGGGTGCTCCGATTCTCGCTCGATCGCGAGCACTGCGGCGTGGTCGGCGGCGGAAAGCTTATCCGTATCCCAGCTGAGTATCCTGTACACGCCCCTCGTAAGCGTTCCTGTCTTGTCGAAGAATATGTTCTTTATGCGCGGCAGTTTGTCGAAAATCCCGGCGTCCTTTATGAGTATCCCGTTCTCCGAAGCGGATTTGAGGAACAGGCCGAATGACAGCGGCATAACGAATACGAACGCGCAGGGGCAAGAAATAAGTATGAATGCGATTGTCCTCTCGAGGGCTTCGGAAGTTCCGTAATACGAGGAGACCGCGAAAAAGGAAACAGCCGCTATGATACCCACAGCGAACGTGAATACGGTCGCGTATCTGTCGCTGTACGTGGACAGGCTGATCTTGCTCCTGTAGTTATGCTCCACTTCCTCTAGTATCTTCCCGATCCTGGTAGAACTGCCCGTCCCTGTTACCTCGAGGACGGCCTCGTCCGAATCGAGTATGGAGCCCGCGTAGATGGTCTCCCCTTTAGAGACGGACCGGGGTATGTTTTCGCCCGTAAGCACGGATAGATTGACCTCCGCCCGCCGTGTGAAGAGTCTGCCGTCGGCAGGGAAACGGTCTCCCCGTGCGAGCTTGATTTTCTGTCCGGCCTCGAGGGATTCCACGGGCTGATAAAAGAATTGCCTGGCGCTTTCGTCCCTGACGAGGATGCGGTCGGATGAAAAGAGTCTTTCACCGAGGGATTCCCTGTTATTAAGTCTTTCCTGTACCGTCCTCAGGAAGTATCTGCTCGCGAGGAGGAGGAAAACGAACATGCTTATCGAGTCGAAGTAAACATCAGGGCTTCCCGTCATGTAGTTATAAGCACTGATAGCAAACCCTGCGAAAATTACGAATACTATGGGGATGTCGACAGTCGCCCGTCCCGTCCTGACGGATCCGAGTACGCTCTTGTAAAATGGCAGCGAGCAGTACGTTATGACGGGGAGGGACAGTATGAAGTTGAGGAGCATGAACTGCTCCTCGAACACCCCCCGGGCGCCGGAATATATTGCCGCCGAAAGGAGCATGATGTTCCCCGCGCAGACCGCTGCGACCGATAATCTGATGAGGGATTTCCTGTTCTCCCTTTTCTTAAGTCTGCCCGCGTCCTCATTGTTTTTAAGCGGATAGGCCCTGTATCCGAATTTCCTTATCACTTCCGGAAACGACGAAAATTTCTTTGCGGGCGTGAAGTTGACCGTGGCGGTGTTGTCCGACATGTTGAGCGAAAGGGATTCGATCTCGGGTACGAAGGCCGGTATTTTCTCTATCAGCCAGAGGCATGCGGCGCATTCGATCCCCTCTACGTAAAAGTTCATCGTACGGGGTTTCTCGTCCCTGACGTAAATATCGGTGAAGTTCCCGCTGTCGAGATACGCATAGTCCACCCCCGA
>CADEFK010000117.1:1669-4483 GCA_902826595.1 uncultured bacterium
GTTCTCTCTCGTAGCTGTCGTATTCGTCATTTCTGTATCAGGGACTCTCGATGGCTGCTTTATGAGCAATAACTATGCCAATGCAAACGGTAATAAATACCATGTTTCCCGCCTATTAGCGGTGTCAATTGTCAGATAATAAGACAGAATGCAGGCGTGATTGAAAGTAAGGATGTAAATGAAGGATAAGATTTATTTGGCGCATCAAGGCTTATACGTATGTCTCCTTGGAATACTAAGGATTTATTGGCAAAGCCCTCCGCCGCTTAACTGAACCAGAGATAAAACGAGAGTGCGAAAAACACAACCATTCCAATCAGGAAAAGCACGGCACCCAGATTCTGACCTGAAGTATCTTTCATAATGACCCCCATATGTGTCTATAAGTCGATTATATAATTATTCCGGGGTCGGAATCAACAGTTATTTTCTCTACCCCCGGCCGGTGGGGTGCCGGCGCACTATAAATACGATACTCTCGAGGCTTAAACCGCTTTATTCGCCCCGAGCTCCTTTTTCATCTTAAAACACTCGAGCTCGACGCCCTTCCGCTTCTCGATGACCGGGCATTCGAACTGAAAGCCGAGCCTTTCGAAAAGGGGTTTCGATATCCGGCTCGCGTCGGTGGTGAGGTACTGGGCTCCCTTGTCGAGCGCATGGTCCTCGAGCCGCTTATATATCTCGGTCGCTATCCCCATCCTCGAGTATTCTTTAATGGTATAGAGAAAGGCGATGTGGTTTACGGGCTTAAGCTGTCCGAATGCGACCGGCGTATTACCCGATTCCGCGACCAGCGTGAGACCTTCCGCGAGCCTGTGCCTGATCTCCTCGATTTCATCTGCATATGACGCCCACACCTCGACCTCCTCCGGCGAGTACAGCTCTATCGCGATCTCCCTGACCGACTTCTCGTAAAGCCCGGAGATCCCTTCGGCGTCCTCGGGCTTGTATCTGCGTATTGTGACATCGCGCATATCCTATCCTCATCCAGGCTGAATCAGTCATCTCTTGTATGGAGTCAGCCGGTAATTTACTGACGAATGAAATCCAGTATCCCCTGCATGAAGAACTGAACGCCGATACAAACGAGCAGAAAGCCCATAATCCGGGTGAGGATTACGATCCCGTAGTCGCCGAGCAGGCTTTTCACGCTGCCTGACGCCCTCAGCAGTACATAGGATACTATAGCGACTGCGATTATGCCCACAATCTCGCCCGCATATTCTATTCTCGTATCCGCATTAGCTGCCATACCTATCGTAACGGCTATAGCGCCGGGCCCGCTCAGCATGGGCATGGCTAGAGGTGTGAATGCGATATCGTCGTCGGCGTGTATCGCCTCCGATCCCTGAAGCTGCGGGTCCCTGTGCTCGGGATTCAGCATCCTGAACCCTATATACGTGATTATAATCCCGCCGGCTATGCGGATTCCGGGCAGGGAGATACCGAAAAATTTCATTATCAGCACCCCGGCGGCGAGAAATACGATCAATATGACAGCCATGTAAACGGACGCGAGCAGCGCCTGCCGGTTCCTTTTGCCGTCGTTCATGTCCTTCGAAAGGGAGATGAAAGTCACGGCGACGGAGAAAGGGTTCACTATGGGGAGGAGCGAGATAAACGTTACGAGCAGTATCTGCGTGAAGTCGCTCATCGGCATATTTTACACTAAACCGCGGGCAGACCGTTCCAGAATTCGGATTGGCGGACGAATATGCGCTCGGTCGTTTCGGGGTCGGGCGCCATGTTCCAGTCGCCGTAGTCCCTCGACCCGCCCAGCATGATGCCGTCCGAGCGGGGCATCATGTATATGCCCGCATGCTTTACGAGCGTGATGTAATCCACCTCCGGCTGGGGCTTGAGCACGATGAGCTGTCCTTTCACGGGAACGAGCTCGCGGTCCCCGAACAGGAAATAGGAGCCAAGTCCAGTGCAGTTCATAATCAGCGGCTCCCTCAATGTGAGGAGCTCCCCGGTTTCGCTGAAATTCCTCACATATATCTTCCCGCCGTCCTTCCTGAAATCGTTCATCACGGCGTTCAGGTAAGTGGGAGAATCTATGAGCATTGTCCTTAGCGTGACGCATGAGGGCTCGTCGAACGGGTACTGGCCGGGGACTAACGTCGTGAGCTTGCCGTAGAGCTCGGGGAGCGCGTGTATGGCGTCCGGAAGCTCGACGGGGTAAGCGCCGAAATAAAAATTGTCCGCCACTCTCACCCCGTACCGGCTTCCGATCAGTTTCCGGAAATAACCGTACGAGAGCCTCGACGCCCGGAGGAATTCGTTATAGAACCGGGGAGTAATATTATTCTCATCGAATACGGTGAAGGGCGACCACTGGCCCGCGGCTACGTTCGACGTCGTATCGGGCGGGAGGTCCTTGGCGTATATCGTCACTGTATAGCCCTTGAACTGCATAAGCCTCGCCGTAGCGAGCCCCACGGCTCCGCATCCGATCACGGCGCAGCTCCTGTGTCCCAGAGGCAGCGCCTTCTCCGCGGCCAGGTGCGACGTCCCCCATGAAAGCGTAAGCCCGCCCCCGCCGTGCCCGTAGTTATGGACTATGTCTTTGTCTCCGAGCCTTTCATGCCGCACCACGAATCCCGAAGGGCGGAAGGGTCTGAGTCCCACGGCCTGTCTCACTATCCTGTCCCTCGAGACATCGACCATGGGGAAGTCGCGGTAGGGCCTAACGGGAGGTTTCCCGACTGTGGCTGTTTTAGAGGCGCACGAGCCCGAGAAGGCGGCGGTGAGCAATCCCATTCCGGCAAGTTTAATCGCTTCTCTTCGGCTAATCCGGTCGTTTCCGGGCAT
>CADEFK010000117.1:4583-7100 GCA_902826595.1 uncultured bacterium
TTAATACCCACGAAGGCGGCAAAGCACGAGTTCTTGTGGAGGACGTCCGTATGCCTGAACCCGACCTTCTTCATCAAATCCATCTGATACGTGAGGCTCCGGGGCGTGTCCTCTTTATCGATGTAATCGAACACCTTCCCGCTGTAACCGGGGCCGCCCGCGGATTCGAGATACTCTCCGTACCTTCTCCACATCTCTTCCTGTACGCTCTCATCCTCATGCAATACCAGGTCGCTCACAAAAAACGCTCCTCCGGGTTTGAGGAGGTCGTATATCTTCCCGAAACAGCTTTCCCAATCTGCGTCGTCGCGAAGGTGATGGAGCACCGCCGCCGCGACGATTATGTCATAATGCGAGGAGGGCAGGGTGAGCTCCCTGAAATCCCCGTGGAATGCCCTGACCACTCCGGCGTTCTCTTTAGTGATGCGCTCCCTTGCGCGCTCGAGCATTGGGAGGCTCAGGTCGGCGAGGTCGCAGTCTATTCCGCCCCTCCTTCTCAGAATGGCGATAGTGTTGTTCCCGGCCCCGCACCCTATATCTAGCAGGTTCCGGGCGTCGGGTTTTATCCTGACTGCCAGCTCCGATATGAGCTCCAGCATCAAAGGGGCGTCGATAACCGCCTGCTGCCCGGTTACTAAATTTGAGAAACGCTCGACGTCCGCGTCGAACCTCTCCTTTATTTCCCTGACTGTGGATTTCTTACCGGGAGGCGTTTTCATCAGAGATATTTTACCCGCATGAGATTCTCGTGCTAATATATATGCTTTATTGACTTTATGTCCCGTAATAATTAGAATAAATGACCCAAGATTAATATTGTATTGTATCGATTAAAAGAGGATAGATGAACAAATTAATAGCGTGCTTTGTAATTTTTATGGCGTCTGCCGTAGTTTCCTTCGCCGCGCCTTTCGTCTATGTTGCGGACACCGATGACAACAAAGTTCTTGTCGTGGATGCAGCAACCAATACCATCATAGACACCATAACTGTCGGAAACGCCCCTATAGGAACGGCCGTGAGTCCTAACGGCAGGTTCGTATATATAGTGAATCTGGACGACGAAACCATGTCAGTGATCAATGCACTAAATAACACCGTGATCGATACTGTACAGGTGGGCGGTGATGCATTCGGGGTTGCGGCAAACCCGAACGGACAGTTCGTCTATGTCGCCAACGAGGCCGACAATTCCGTTACCGTTATCAGCACCCCCGATAATAACGTGGTTACGACGATTAATAATGTATGCAATCAGCCCATAGGTCTTGCAGTTACACCTGATGGAAATTTCGTTTATGTAGGATGCGCTAGTGACAGTAATGTCGCAGTCATACGCACGTCGGATAATTCGGTTGTAGATTCCATTCCGACATCGGCTTCCAGTACACAAGGTGTAGCAATCACCCCTGACGGGCAATTTGTTTATTTAACGGCAACGGGCGGCGATACCAATGTAATAGTAATAAGAACGTCCGACAACACAGAAATCGCGGCGGTACCTGTAGGACTAGGTCAGGAAGCTGTAGCGGTAACCCCGGATGGACAATTTGTTTACGTTACGAGCGGAAGCGGGACGGTATCAGTTATAAGGACTTCCGATAATACGGTTGTAACGACGATACCCGTTGACGGCGCACCGTTCGGTATAGACATAACGCCCGACGGGCAGTTTGCCTACGTCATGACTCCTGAAAACGGAACGGTGACCGTTATAAGAACAGCCGCAAATACCATCAGTGACATTTTTCCCGCGGGGTTCAGGCCCCAATCCTTCGGAGAATTCATTTCACCGGAGGTTATCGTGATTGCAAACCCGATTCCGACTCTAGGGGAATGGGGGATGATAGCTGCGGCGGTCATCCTCGGGTTAGTCGGAGTGTTTGCTTACAGGAGGAAATCGGCGGCAGAACCCGGTAGATAAATACCCTACAAACTCAACGCTGGTCAAAGCCGGGAGTTTGACCTTTTTACTGAAAGAGCGAGCGACATCGGTATGTGTATAACACCGTGTATGATTTTTTCTTCTTCAGTCCTGATGAAGCCCAGGCTCTCGTAGAAGGGCACGGCGTAACGTGAGGAGTGGACGGTAACTTTCTTGGGAGGGCGGCTCACGGTTTCGATTCTGTCGAGGGCGGCTCCCAGAAGCTCTTTCCCGATCCCTCTCCTGTGATAAGCCTTGTCCACGAAGAGCATCGAGACGTGCCTCATCTCCCTTATCTCTATCATCCCGGCGATTGTACCTTCAGCCTCCGCTACAAGGACGAAGTGATTGCCCTCAGAGCGTTTGACGAGCGCGCGTGGGTTCGAGTATCTGAAGAACTCCTCTATGCCTTCATCGGGAAAATCCGGGGCTATAAATTCATTGAACGACCTCGCGACGAGGTTCGAAACCCCGACCTCCTCGCCGGGGTTCAGGGGTCTTACAATTAGCGGGATGTTCATGGAAGTAAAATGTAAATGAAAAGTTTCCGTGGCATCGACTACACTGAGAATATTATTACTCGTTCCTCACCC
>CADEFK010000118.1 GCA_902826595.1 uncultured bacterium
ATCTGCGCCGTACTCCCTCGTCCTCGATATGGCGAGCCTTATAACGGTCGCCGCTAACGGGGCTACTATGACCATTACCAGGAGCCCGAGCGGGTTCCCGCCCCTTTCCCTGTCCCCTCCGCCCCCTCCTCCGAATATGGCTGCGAACTGCGCCATGTAGGCGAGGTATGTAATAGCCGTGGCTATGGTCGCGGCTATGGACCCGATGAGTATGTCCCTGTGTTTCACGTGCGCAAGCTCGTGGGCGAGCACTCCCCTCAATTCCTCGCGGCTGAGTATCCTCAATATCCCCTGCGTTACCGCAACCGCGGCGTGCTCAGGGTCCCTTCCGGTCGCAAACGCGTTCGGCTGCTCCTGAGGGGTGATATACACCCGCGGCATGGGCAGTCCGGCTCTTTGTGAAAGATCCTGTATGTCCCCGTAGAGCTCGGGCGCGTCTTCGTATTTGACCTCTTTTGCCCCGTACAGGGAAAGCACGATCTTGTCGCTCCACCAGTAGCTCGCGAAGTTCATAACGATCGCCAATCCGAATGCGATAATCAGGCCCTGCTTTCCGCCGAGAGCCCCGCCGATCCACATTAGGATCGCGGACAGAGCCGCAAGCAGTATAAGGCTTTTGAATGTGTTCATTTTCATTTCTCCCGATTAATTTTAAAACCTTAAATTCCAAAAATACCGAGACATAAGGCCGCCTTTTCTTAACCTTCCGGTACATACACCCCTCAAAGAGGGTGATATAATGAAAATAATGATTCGGGCCGAAATTTCAAGTGAAGAGTTCGGAGTGCGGGGTTAAAGAGAGGCGGAAAAATTATGGACACGCTCATGCTGTGGCGGCTCGCCGGGGCCTTTATAAACGTCACTCTGCTTTCCAGAGGCGCGCATTTTCTTCTGAGAAGGCGGGTTTCCGATCCCTACAAGAGGGCATATATCGTTCTGATCCTGGTCGCGGTCCTGGATTTCGCGGGGATTTGGGCTTTGTACCGTGACCTCGTTACGTCTTTCTATATCACGCTTTTTTATTATCTCCCGCTCCTAATGCTTTGGTTCCTGAAGGATATCCTCGATGCGTCGGGGTTGCGCGGCAGGGCGTCTCGCGGAGCGGAGTGAGATAACGATTTTCCCTCGTCAGCCGCGTATGCCCGGCCGTATATACGTAAGCGGTCCCGGGTTTTGACATATCTTTTTTTCTTTAATAGAATTCTCTCCGCTGATTTCTTGACTGTCTCGTTCGAGTTATGCCTGCAAAAGAAAACATGATTGTGATGGGGACCGATTTCGAGGGCGTTAAGCCTCCCAGGAGGGGCAAGGTGAGGGACATCTACGACCTCGGCGATAGAATTCTGCTCGTAGCTTCAGACCGGATATCGGCGTTCGACGTAGTCCTCCCCGAAGGGATCCCGGGGAAGGGGAAGGTGCTGAATACGATATCCAGGTACTGGTTCGAGCAAACTAGCGACATTATCCGGAACCACCTGATATCGACCGATGTGGGCGACTACCCTGAAGAATTCAGGAGGTACCGGGAGGTGCTCGAAGGAAGGAGCATGCTCGTCAGGAAAACAAAGCCCCTCCCCGTCGAATGCATCGTAAGGGGGTACATTGCGGGCTCGGGCTGGAAAGAGTACAGGGAGAGCGGTTCTGTATGCGGCATCCCGCTCCCCCCGGGACTCCTGGAATCTTCCAAGCTCGAAGAGCCGATTTTCACCCCCTCTACAAAGGCCGGTGAAGGCGCCCACGACGAGAACATCAGCTTCGAGAGAGCCGCCGGGCTCATCGGAATGGGGCTCGCGGAAAGGGTCCGGGACGCGAGCATTGCGGTTTATTCGAGGGCCAGGGACATAGCGGAGAAGAAGGGGATTATAATCGCCGACACCAAGTTCGAATTCGGGATGGACGAACTGACAGGCGAGCTTCTGCTGATAGACGAGGCTCTCTCCCCGGATTCCTCCCGGTTCTGGCCCATGGCCGACTACAAGCCCGGAGGCCCGCAGAAGAGCTTCGACAAACAATTCGTGAGGGATTATCTCGAGTCCCTCGACTGGGATAAACGTCCCCCCGCGCCGTCCCTCCCCGCCGACGTGGTTCGGAAAACATCCGAAAAATATAAAGAGGCGCTCGAGCGTCTCACTGGTTGAACGTAATGGGCTGTGCGAAGGTCCGCTTGCCCCCTCCGGGGCGGCGAATGGCCGTAAATACCGCCTGCCCGTGGGGTCAAATGAAAACTATAAGCATATTGGGGTGCGGCTGGCTCGGACTTCCTCTGGCTGAGCATCTGATCGTCAAGGGCTATAAGCTCAAGGGGTCGACCAGGACCCGGAGCGAGCTCGATGTGATCGGATCCCGCGGCATCGAGCCGTATTATATTATCCTCGATCCTGCGCTCAGGGGCGAATCCATCGATGAATTTTTTAATTGCGACGTCCTGGTGGTCAACTTCCCTCCCGAGAGGAGGGACGATATCGCCGAATATCATCCGGCCCAGATAAGATCGCTCATCACCCGTATAGAGTCATCACCCCTTACAAAGGTCCTCTTCGTAAGCTCGACGTCCGTCTATCCCAACCTTGGCCGTGAGGTCTCCGAGGACGATAACGCGCCGCCGGCCAAACCTTCGGGTGTTGCGCTTCTGGAGGCCGAGAGGCTCCTCCGGGAATCCTCCGCCTTCGAGACGACGGTAATCAGATTCGGCGGGCTTATCGGCTATGACCGTATGCCCGGCAGGTTCCTTGCAGGCAGAAAGGGCGTTGCCGGGGGCGGCGTTCCCGTAAACCTCGTACACAGGGACGACTGCCTGGAGATCATCCACAGGGTCATCGAGCGCGGCGCATGGGGGGAGGTTTTTAATGCATGCGCGGACGAACATCCTCCGAGAAAGGAATATTACACTGCCCAGGCCCGGAAACTCGGGCTCGAACCCCCCTCCTTTGAGGATGCGGAATCCGGGGGATTCAAGATTGTGAGGAGCGACAAGCTCAAGAAACTGCTCGAATACAGGTTCAAGTACCCTGACCCCAGCTTAATCGACGACTGAGCGGACGCCAGCCGCCTGATTGGAAGCCGGGCATGCGGTGTTGGATTTGACGCGCGTTCTGTTATACTAATAACTATTAAAAATGAAGGAAATCCCCGGTAGAAACTTACTTAATCGTTGCGAATACAAATAAAGCAACCACTCAACATTCCTTCGCAATCCGTCATAGGCCCGCCTTATTCCGGGCGTCAACTCTTACCCTCTCTATTTCATGGACTAATCATTACGAATTTAATGCATATATTCTAAATAGAAGCCCCGGCGTGTATCCGGGAGGAGGAAAGACTAAATAGACATGCAGGAAACCATGACAATCCGGAACGGCAGCGCGAAGGAGCTCGAATTCAGCGACAACAGCCTTGTCAAGGAGCTTTACGGGGAGAATAACGACAACCTGAAGGAAATCGAAGGCCATTACGGCATCAAGATCCATTCGAGGGGCGGGAAGCTGAACCTCGAAGGGGAGGAACAAGGGGTGGAATCGGCCGACAGGTTCTTGCGCGAGATTTACGGCCTTCTGGAAAAAGGCTACACGCTCGACCCTTCCGATATCGAGCTTGCCGCGAGGATAGTGGACGAGGGCAAGATACGGCTCGCGGATGTGTTCCTCGACACGGTTTGCATATCGACGAGGAAGCGTATAATCGCTCCCAAGAGCATTGCCCAGAAGGTTTACATCGAATCCATAAGAAAGCACGATATCGTGTTCGGGATCGGACCCGCGGGGACCGGCAAGACCTACCTCGCGATGGCGATGGCCGTATCGGCCTTCGTGAACAAGGAGGTCAACAGGATTGTGCTCACGAGGCCCGCGGTAGAGGCGGGGGAGAAGCTGGGGTTCCTGCCGGGCGACCTGTCGCAGAAGGTAGACCCGTATTTGAGGCCGCTTCTGGACGCGCTTTACGATATGATGGATTACGATAAGGCCTCGCGTCTTGTCGAGAAGGGAGCAATCGAAATAGCCCCTCTTGCGTTTATGAGGGGGAGGACCCTGAATGATGCCTTCATAATACTGGACGAAGCCCAGAACACGACTTCGATGCAGATGAAGATGTTTCTCACGAGGCTCGGATACAGCTCCAAGGCCGTTATAACGGGCGATACCACGCAGGTGGATCTGGCCGCGAGCGAGAGGTCGGGCCTGCTCGAAGCCGAGATGCTGATGAAAAAAATAGAGGGGATATCCTTCGTATATTTTTCCAAGAACGACGTCGTAAGGCACCCGCTGGTTAGAAAAATTATAGAAGCTTACGAGAAATATTCCTGAGGTATGTGTTATAATTCTGTACTGACCGGCATCCTCAACGGAGACATACCCGATGCGAAGATTCTTATACCCCTTATCGTTTATAATACTGATTTCAATATTCGCGGCGTGTTCCCGTGAATGGAGGGACCCGGACACCGCGCTCCCGGCCCAGAACGTCAGTGTCTCGACCATACTCGCCAGCCCCGACGCCTACGATATGTCCGGCGTTATCGTAATAGGGAAAATATGGCGTCCGAGAGTAGAGTCCATGGGAGTGACCGAGAACGGCGTGGAGGAGTTCTATACGGTGTTCACGCTCGCCGATAGACAGGGGACGGGTATAGACGTTTACGTTAACGGCGAGGCCCCGATTGCCGACGGTGATTATATAAGGGTTGTAGGTCTCTTCAGGAAGAATTTCCAGACGCAAGGGGAATATTTTTATAACAGGATCGAAGCGGTTCGTCTGGAGAGCTGGAGTCCGAACCTGTCTTACTGGTTAAGGGAATTCGAATTCGATTAGCCTTGAAGTTTATTGAAATAAATCCGAAAGAAACAGAATCTTCTCTCTCGACGCCCCGAGAGAAACGGCATAGATCGTAACGCCGGTCAGTTGCTCGAGCCTCCTGATATAGTTCCTGGCGTGGGCCGGCAGCTCTCCGAAATCCGTTACGGATGAAATATCTTCCTTCCAGCCCTCAATCTCCTCATAGACGGGCTCGCAGTCTTTCAGAATGTTGATATTCGATGGGAATTCCCCGAGGAGCTTTCCCCTGTATCTGTAACCCACGCACACTTTTATCGCGTCGAAGCCCGACAATACGTCGAGTTTCGTTATCGCCAGGCGGGAGATGCCGTTTGTCATCGCAGCGTATCTGAGCGCGACGGAGTCAAACCACCCGCACCTTCTCGACCTGCCCGTGGTCGCTCCGTATTCGCCCCCCGCCTTCCTGAGCCTCTCTCCCGTCTCTCCCTCTATCTCCGAGGGGAACGGCCCCTCGCCCACTCTCGTCGCGTAGGCCTTCGCGATGCCGAGGACCAGGTCTATCCTGGTCGGGCTTACTCCGGTGCCGGTGCATGCGCCTCCGGAGCTCGCGCTCGAAGAGGTGACGAACGGATATGTCCCGAGATCGATGTCTAGGAGCGCCCCCTGGGCGCCCTCGAACAGGACGCGCTTTCCCTCGCTGATGGACCTGTTCAGAAGGCTCGACACGTCGCACGAGAAGTCCTTCAGCTCCTTTCCGTACGCCTCGTATTCACTGAATATATCTTCGAACTTGAGCGGCTTTCTGCCGAGCACGTGCTCCAGATACATATTTCTCTCTTCGAGCACGCTTGAGAGCCTCTCTCTCAGGGACTCGGGATCGATCAGGTCCGAAAACTTGATCCCCCTTCTCGCGGCTTTATCTTCGTATACGGGGCCTATCCCCCTCCCGGTCGTCCCAATCTTCCCGTTCCCCCGCGAGAGCGATTCGCGCGCTATGTCTATCTCCCTATGGTAGGGCATAATCACGTGCGCCCTGTCGCTTATCTTCAGGTTCCCGGAGTCGGCCCGGTAACCGGCCGCCCTCAGGCCCTTAAGCTCTTCGAGAAGCACCCCGGGGTCAATGACCACCCCGTTCCCTATAACGGATATTTTCCCATCCCGGAGGATCCCGGAGGGCAGGTGGTGAAGGACCACCTTCTCTTTTCCTATGACTATCGTGTGCCCGGCGTTATTCCCGCCCTGATAGCGGGCTATAATATCGACGTTCTCCGAGATCAGGTCGACTATCCTGCCTTTGCCCTCATCTCCCCATTGAGCGCCTATGACTACGATGTTAGGCATACTCAGATACCCCCTTTGAGGAGCTCCTCGAGGTTGGAAAATTCCTTGCAGGCTCCTCTCCTCGACTCGATAAGCTTAATCTTCCTCGGCGTTTCGAGCAGTATGACCCCGTAGAAATTCGAAGTGCGGTTCTCTTTTATTCTCAGCTCCCTCTGCCTGGCATCGAGATTGAGGTCCAGCACGACCTTGAAGCCGCTCGATCTGAGCCATTCGGCAAGGCGTATGGCTTCCCGCCTCAAAGACGATTTCTTGGGTATTACGACGAAATGTATCTGGCTCCCTTCCCTGTCTTTCTTGGATGTGCTCAGAAGGGTTTCGACGTCGATCGCGAACCCGGTAGCCGGCGAGTCGTATCCGTATTTCCCCATGAGCTCGTCGTAGCGTCCTCCCCTTACGAGAGGGGCGGTGATGTAGCGCGAGAGGATCTCGAAAGTCACGCCGGTATAGTAGTTGAATCCCCTGATTTCGGCGAGGTCGATGTTTATCTCGCACTCGGACTGATAGTCGTCGATGACGCTGAGCACGTTTTCGAGCTCGTTAACGTATTTTCTTATGGATGTGATTTTCCTGGCCTCGGCTAGAATGTGCCTTCCGCCGAAAAGCTCGGGGAGTCTCAAAATCGTGTCTTTAATATTCCTGGGGGCGCGGGTTTTTCCGATAGCCCGTGATAAGGCTTCCTGGTCTTTTTTTTTAAGCGCCTCTTCGATGCTTCCCCTCAGCTCTCCGGTCATCGCAAGGAGGTGTCTCAATATCCCCGTGTGTCCTATGTCGAGCACAAGGTTCTTGATCCCCGATTTGCCGAGGGATTTGACCCCCAGGGCTATTATTTCAGCATCAGCTTCAGGCGAGGAGAGCCCGACGAGCTCGCATCCGACCTGGAAGATCTCCCGCTCCTTGCCGCTTCCCTTCTCCTCGAATCGTACGACCCTGCCGTTGTAACAGATCCTGAGCGGCGCGGTATGGTCCTTCATCTGAGT
>CADEFK010000119.1 GCA_902826595.1 uncultured bacterium
TCAATTGCTCTACCACGGCGCGCCTCGAAACCTCCGGTATGTCTCCGATACCGGCGAGCGCCCTTAAAGCGCTTTTTTTAACGTACGCGTTCTTCCTCTTCAATAGGTCCGTGATCTCATCCGCGTATCCCGCCGATGCCTTCCCGAACCTGCCCAATGCCGCCGCGGCTCCCGTGACGACTTTCACATCCTCGTCGTTAAGCAGTTTCGCGATTTCCGCGATTTCCACGTCCCCCGCGGGCCCCAGCTTGCCCAGCAACTCAAGCGCCCCGGACCTGGCGGAAGGGTCCGGATCTTTCAGCAGTTTCACAATCCCGGGCACCAGCGGACCCGCGGCTTCCGGGTTCTTCGCAATCAATTCGGCGGCAGCCATGCTTACTCGGTCGTTACTATCTCCGAGTAACGGTACTACAGCCTTGACCTGCTCGGGGCCGAGGCCGCCTATGTTTCCGAGCGCCTTGAGCGCATCGTAGCGGACGCCCGGGTCCTTGTCGCCGAGGCTTTTCATGATTACGGGGATCAGGTCCCTCGACGACGTGCCCATACCGCCCGCGGCCGTCAGGGCCGCCCTTCGTATTTGCGGGTTCTCGTCCTTGAGCAGCTGCGGGAGCGACGTCAAGTCGCTCCTTTTCCTGGACCTGGCAAGCTCTTTTATCGCCTCTACCCTGACCTTGGGGTCCGGGTCCTTGAGCGCGGAACTCAGCCCTTGGATCTGCCACGGCTCGAAAACTACTGCTGCCTCGACCGGCGTTGCGGGCATTTCTCTCTCGGATGCATAACCGGAAGGCGTGATAATACATGCCGCCGCTATCGATATTGCAAGGAGGATTATGAGAGTGGGCCGCCCGTCGGCATCGGCAATTTCTCCGCTCATTGCTGTGTAAATACATCTGTATGACAAGCTCATAAATAATCTCCCTCGCTGCGATCGTGATTTTTTCGGGCGGGCCCGTATGTTCCCCTCGCTATCGGGGGCTGACGGTTATGCGGTCCGGACAAAAAAATATCCCTGACGCTCCTCTGTTCTCATTCCCGGTTATCGGCTCCTAAAATAGTATCCTATGTCTTCCGGCAGTCAATTATTATTCGCCGGGGTCCGGCTGCGGCATGACCGTCCGGTCCAGGCGGTCAGCGGCCGTTTATTCGGGCTCATAAATCGAGTATTATTTTCTCACTGAGGAGATCCATGGGTCAAATCCGCAGAGAGGAGCGAGACAGATGTCTTACGAAAGGGAAGAACGGGATTTACTGACTATATTCAGGGACGGTATAAACAGCGGACTCAGGGTGCTCAACGTGAGATCGAAAGAGGCGTACGACACGCTTAGGATCAAAAATACGATCAGGCGACTCGAGCAAAGAAGGAGGCAGGCGGTCTACGACATGGGCGCTTCCGTCTACAGGACATTCAGGCACACCGGAAAGATTGTCGAGGATACGGTGGCCGCCAGGTGCGCGGATATTGATAGAATAGAATCCGAGATCGAGGTGTGGAAAGAAAATCTTAACCTCGTCCACCTGAACGCCAGGAAAGCCCTCGGCAGCGTGAAGGCCCTGGCCAGGCCCAAGGCCGCCGCGTTCTGCGACTGCGGGGCGGAGATCCGGGAGGGGGAGAGGTTTTGCGGTCAATGCTTCAAGGAGCTCGGTTAAGGGCCTCAACAGACTTTTCCGGCATCGTTACGGAGTGTATCGTACATGGTTCCGGCCAATCCGGCGCCCGGGCTTGCCCGGATATTATTTCCTGCCTAAGACGCAAGCATTATTGAACTTATATTGACACCGAAACGAATCAGGTATAGAGTTTTAAAAGATGGGGTCATAATTTTCCATGACCGAAAAGGCAAACCATTCGAAAGGGTGGGACGCAAAGTCTCAGGCCTGAGTGCCCGGATTCCGGGCATTATGGCGGCTGGGCCGCCGAAGTCGGGATATGTTTTGGTTCTTGCTCAGTATACCTACGTCCAGCTTCCGGCTTAACCTTTCACATCAGGCTTTGCGTACTTTGCGTCGTCCCGGGGTTCAGGCTGGGAATGTTTGCCTTTGTGCCGTAACCGGCTCTATGTCAGGCCCTTATACAGGACAAGCCGTTTACGGGTGCTCGCGAGGGGATAACGGGATATGCCGGTGGTCAATTTTTCCGGGACGGGAATGGTAAGGATTCAGGCTCGGCTCATTAGCAGCGGCGGCGAGCTGTCCTGCGTCGTACTGGACGGCTCGAGTGGAGGAGGCGGAATCACGGGCGGGATACTCGAACCCCTCTGCGATTACCTGGGCCGGACCGGCATGCGGGTGGACTTCCTCTCCGATTTCACCTTTTTAAACGGACATTACATAGAGCGGTTCGAAGAGCTTGCCGCGGAATGCGTGCTCGGGGTGCTCATCCCGGACGGGCTCGGACCCGAAGAGCTGTACGAGCTAGGGTACCTGAGGGGACGCGGAAAATTCGTGCTCACTTTCGGACACGGGAGCACTGCGGAAGGCTCGGACACGGGCGGCCCCTCGGATGAGGGGCTTCGCGGCTTCTCAGCATATTCCGAAAAAGCGCCGGATCACGGCGCAGCCGTCGCATTCCGCGATAAACTCATCAGCCGTCATATCCCGGTCTTCAACGCGGCGGGGCGCGCAGAGGGCGAGAGCTCCCGTGATAAGGCGCTCGAGGATTTCAGACGAGCGCTCCCGGAGATATTCGAGAGGTACGTCTCGGACTCGCTCGTGGAAGCGGGGGGCCCGGACGAAGCGGAAAGTCTGCGCGGCATTGCGCTCGGGATATCCGGATTCCTTGCGTCCGGAGGCGGGTTCGGCTTGTCCGATCTCGACAAGCTCTACGAGGGGCTCGCATCTTGGGAGTCGCGGACCGGGCTCGGCGTCCCTTCGCGCGTTCTCCGCTGCCTGGCCTCCCTTTACGGGGGGCTCGCATCTCCCGGCGCCGGCGGAGACTCCGGGCGGGAGTGCGTGAACAGGCGCGTCTCTCTATACGAAAAGATCCTCGGGAGGGAAAAACCGGGTCTCCTAGCGGCCGAGGCTTCAAAGAGGCTCGCCGATCTGCTCGTCATTCGTTCGTCCGCCCGCGACGATGCCCGCGACATTTTCAGGGCGGCCGGGTTATACAAGGACGTCCTCGGCTTCTTTACCCCGGACAAATACCCCCGCGAGTCGGCGGCCGTTGACAACAACCTCGGGGCCGCACTGGGCGCTCTCTGCCTGATGACTGGAGAGCCCGTATACGCGAGGCAGGCGGTCGAGTATCTCGATGCGGCGCTCTCGTCCGGAATATTAAAAAATTCCCCGTCCGACCTCGCAATCTCGTACAGCAACCTCGGCTCGGCGTACGCGAGCCTCGCCTCTTACGAAAACCCCCGGGAAAACTATCTGAAGTCGGCCGAAGCCCTGGGTCTCGCCCTTGGGCTTTACAAATCGTGCGGGCTTGACGGAGATGCCGCCGGGACGTGCTCGGCGCTTGGGGACATTTACGCGCGGCTGGCCGCAGGCCCGGAAGACGGGGAGGGTTATACGCGGGCGATGGTTTCCTACGAGGAAGCCCTCCGCATTTACACTGCCGACGGATTCCCCCGCGAATACGCGGAGATAATGGCGAGGCTCGGCGACCTGCATGTCTTGCTCGCGGAGGCGGCGGACGGAGCCGATAACTACGAGGAGGCTCTCGGGGCGTACGCGGAATCGCTCGGAGTCTATACGCGCATGGGGGAGACCGCGGAATCGGACGCACTCAACGTCAGGATAGGCCGCGTTTACAAGGTGCTTGGCGACAGGGAGGCCGATTCGAACAACCCGGAGAAGGCGATCGAGTTTTACGACGAGGCGTTCCTCTATTATCCGGAGGAGACAGCGAGCGTCGAGCACGCCGCGAGCGGAAGGAAACTCGGCCAGGCATTCGAAAGGCTGTATAGAGAGAGCGGGGACGAAGCCCAATTAAGGAGAGCCATAGCCGCTTATTCCGAGACTCTCCGCTCCTCCGGCGGCGCGGATAGAGGACTTGGGGAAATAGAGAGCGCACTGAGGGCGCTCTATACTGACCTTGCAGACCGTCTGGAACGGTCGGGGGATTACGCCGGGGCGGCCGAGGCCGTGAGAACGATAATAGGTCTCTCAAACCCCCTCGCATCCCAGGCGGAATACGCGGAGACCCAGGGGAGGCTCGGCGGCCTGCTTGCCCGGATACCGGATACGAGCGAAAGGGCGCTCAACGTTGAGCAGGCGATAGATTCTTACAGGGAGGCGCTCCTCTTCTGCGGCGAGGGATCCCGCCCGGACCTGAGGAAAGAGCTCTGCGGGCAGGCCGGGGGACTCCTGAGGGAGCTTGCCGCGAATGAGACGGGGGACTTGAACAAACGAATAGGACTCTATCAGGAAGCCCTCGGCTATTACACGGCCGCCCTTTTCCCTTACGAGCGCTCGCTCGCATATAAGGCCCTCGGCATGGCGCATTCAGAGCTGAGCCTCGCCGAAGAACCCTATAAGAACGCCCGCAAGGCCGCTGATTTTTACGATAAGGCGCTCGGGTGCCTGAGCAAGTCTGAGCACCGAAGGGAGTCCGCCTCAGTGCAGTACGATCTCGGCGCGCTCTATGCCCGTCTTTACGGGATTTCAGGGGACAGGGATTACCTCGGCCGCTCGGCAACAGCCTACGCAGATGCCGTCGAGTGCTATTCGCCCGAAGAAAACCCCGCGGAATACGAGGCCGCCCTGCGGGAGCTCGAACGCGCGCTCTCTCTCGTCTGCGACAACGAAACGTCCGGGGGCGGCCCGGAGGGGGACGAAAGGCCGGAAGAGCGGCCCGTCCTCAGGCTGGTTTCGGAGGACGCGCATGAAAGTGCGGGGGAGGACGCTGCAGGACCCGGTGGAGAATATCCCGCCGCCTGCGGGCAGGAGACCATACCGCTTGCGGGCGATATCGAATTCGATAATCCGGAAGAGGCGGCCGGGTATCTGGAAGAGGGTCTGAAGCGCGTCTCAAAAGAAGAATCACCCGCGGAGCACGCCTCGCTAAAACTCCGTCTGGGCAGGGCATACCTGGAACTCGGAGAGAGCACCACCGGTGCGAATAATTTCAGAAAGGCGCTCAAGGCCTATGAGGACTCGCTCGCCTGGCACACGCGGGAGAATTACCCCACCGAGTTCGCCGAGGCCGAAAGCGGCATGGCCTTCTCGTGGATGCGGATCGCCGACCAGACGGGGGACGTCAAAGGCTACGAGCGCTCCGCGGCCTTGTACAAAGAGGCCCTCGGTGCTCTCACGAGCGAGTCCTCCGCGATTGAGCGGGGACGGATGAAGGAGAACCTCGGGAACATATACCGCACGCTCGCCCACGTGAAGGGCGACGCCGGCGAATACAGGAAGGCCCTCGAGGAATACAAGGGAGCGCTCGAAGCCTGGGGCCCCGGGGAGCGCGCGGCCTGGTACGGGAGGATTCAAAAAAATATCGGCTTCATATACGGAGTCCTCGCCGGCGTGGAGGGACGCTCGGAAGATTATATGCAGGCCGTGGGCGCGCTGAAGGAGGCGCTCCCGGCTTACAGCCGCGAGGAAACGCCCGAGGAATACGCGGAGATACATAAGTATATGGGCATAGCGTACGGAAATATAGCGAGGAAGGACGGCGCGCCCGAATACTACTCAAAGGCAATCGAGTCTTACGGGAAGGCGCTCGAGGTGACGGACTTCGGGACTTCCCCCAAGGACTACGGGCTTATAAAGAGGAACAAGGCCTCGGCATGGGAAAGCCTGTCCGGGTTCTCGGACGCCCCGGAGGACATGAAGTCCGCAGTCCGGTCATACGAGGAAGCGCTCGTGTACTACACGTGCGAGCGGGCGCCCGACGAATACGCGTCCATATTGAGCTCGCTCGGAACCCTGTATCAGCGCCTCGCCGAGAAGGAAGACGCGGCCGTAAACTTCGGGAAGGCGGTCAGGTGCCACGAGCGCCTGCTCAATGTCTATAACCTGAAGGAGTACCCGCTCGAATACGCCGCCACCCAGAACAACCTCGGGATCATATACAGGGCGCTCGCCGAGCGTGAAGAGAAGGGGAAAAACTGCAAGAGGGCCGTGAATGCCTACAGGGAGGCGCTCAGGGTATATAACGAGAAAGACCACCCGGCGCAGTACGGCTCGACGAAGAACAACCTCGGGACCGCGTATATGACGCTCGCCGACGTCGAGGAGAAGGAGACGAACTGCAAGCTGGCGCGGGGCGCGTTCGAGAAGGCCCTTAAGGTGAGGACCATCCAGAACTACCCGATGCAGTTCGCCGCTACCCATAACCACCTGGGCGTCGTATACAGGATGCTGTGGGACGAGGAGGACAGGGCCAAGAACTGCAAGCGCGCGATAAACGCTTATGAGACCGCCCTCATAATTTATACGATCGACAGGTTCCCGATACAGTACGCTACGACGCAGAACAACATCGGCGGGGCCTATACCACGCTCGCGGAGGAGGAAGACAGGAGCAAAAACTGCGACAAGGCGTCCGAGGCGTACCAGGAAGCACTCAAGGTGTTTACGAAAAATTCCTACCCGTCGCAGCACGAGATTGTGAAAGCCAATCTGGAGCTCCTCTGCGAATTCAGCGGGCAGAGGGCTTCGACTGCTGCTTCGTAAGAGCTGCCCCCCCGAAACCGTAAAGTCTTTTACTTTCCCCGCGTGACAGAATATATTAATTAACATCTTGAGGACTCCTCTCTATATTCTGCTTTTGATGACCGTGCTTCTCGCGGGCGAATGGGCCTTCGCCGTGGGGAAGGAAACGCTCGTCGATATAACGGGTGTGGCCATCGTGGTGGACGGGGTACCGACTTCGGCGACGGAGGACGGACTCGACGAAGCCGCGCTCAAGGCGCTCGTCGAGGACAGGCTCGCGAGAGCGAACATCGCGGTCCTCGAAGACCGCGAGTGGTTCAGCGTGTTCGGGGGTTCATATCTCCTCATCAAGATAATCGCATCGAAGGCCGTGAGCGGTGACAGGTACGCGGTTTACGTGGACACGGAGCTCTATCAGACGGTTGTGCTCATGGGGAAGAGGCTCGGGCAGAATATCAACACGGCC
>CADEFK010000120.1 GCA_902826595.1 uncultured bacterium
CGGCGGCCCCGTCCACGAGAGCGTTGAGCATGAACCCGAGCTCCTCGTTCGTGATCCCCGCGTCCGAAGCGCGCTCCCTGTCGAGCGTGAGCTGGAGCTCCGGATTGCCGAGGTCGAGGCTCGGTATCGGGCGCACCTGTGCCTCGGGGAGCTTTTGCATGGCGGTGAGGAATATGTTCAGGCCAAGGCCCACGAGCTTCTCCATATCGGGCCCGGTCAGCTGGACATTGACCGAGCGTCCCTCGCCGATACCCTGCTCGAAGATGCTCGCCTGCGCGACTATCGCGATCATGCCCGGGATCTTGTTAAGCGAAGCCTGAAGCACGGGTATTATCTCCTTTATCTTTTCCTTGTCCTTATCCTTGACCGCTGCCCCCATAAAGACCTGCCGCCCGGCCGCGACGTAGAAGAAATTCTCGATCGGCGGGCCTCCCAGCTTCTCAGCTTCGGCCGAGCCCGGCTCGGCCTCCCAGTAGGGGCGGAGGTCGTTCTCTATCTTCTTTCCTATGTCCGTGAATTCCGCGATATTGTATCCCGGGGGAGGAATGAGTATGCCGAATACCAGGTTCTGGTTGCCCTCGGGGAGGTATTCCGCCTGGGGGGTCATTATCCAGCTGAGGAATATGGACCCGAACGTGAATCCGAGAATTACCGCGAGCCTCGTTTTTTTATGGGTTATGATCCGCTTTACGAGTCCGGCCGTCCAGTCGGCGAAGCCCGTCGTCTTGTCCGCATAACCCCAGAGGTTCGAGAAGTTTGAGCCTTCCTTCTTCGCTGCGAGGCTGAGCGTCCTTGCGGTCAGGGCCGGTATCAGCGTTATGGAGATCACGAGGCTCAGGAGCGACGTGACGGTTATAGCTATGGCGATGTCCTTGAAAAGCTGGCCTGCCTGGTCTTCGACGAATATTATCGGGATGAATACGGAGGTCGTCGTGAGCGTGTTCGCAACGAGGGCGCCCCAGACCTCGACGGTCCCGTCGTAGGAGGCGCGGAGGCGGGACTTCCCCATCTCCATGTGCCTGTAGATGTTCTCTAGCACGACGATCGAGTTATCTATTATAAGGCCCACGGCGAAAGCCATACCGGCGAGGCTGATGACGTTTATGGTCCTGCCCATGAACATCATGACCACGAACGTCCCTACTACGCTCAGCGGCGTGGCGACGGCGATGATAAGCGTGCTGCTCACGCTCCTGAGCGAGAGGAAAAGGACCAGGATCGCGAGGAACCCGCCCACTATTATGTTGTCTTTTACGAGGGCTATCGCGTCTATGATGTAGCCCGTCTCTTCATAGACGTTCCTGAGCTCGAGGCCCATCTTCGAGAGCTCGCCTTCGTTCAACTCCCTTGCCGCTTCCTTAAGCCCCTCCATGACCTGTATGGAGTTGGCCCCGGCTTCCTTGACGGCGTTTATCGCTATACCGGGCTCGCCGTTCTGACGCACCGCGAACTGTGCGTCCTTGTACCCGAGCTTCACCTGGGCCACGTCCTTTACGTATACAGGGGCGCCGTTCTTCCTGGTTATTATTACGTTCCCTATATCTTCGGGGGATTTATACTCGCCGACCGTCCTGACGATATATCTCCTCTTGCCCTCGTCGAAGTCGCCCGCGCTGTAGTTGTCGTTCTCCCTCCGGAGCGCCTCCGCCATGTCGAGGAGCGTGATGCCCCTTGCGGCGAGCGCGTTCGGGTCTACTATTACCTGCATCTCGCGCTCGTATCCGCCGAACACGTTCGAGGAGCCGACCCCGGTTACCCTTTCAAATGCTGGCTTGATGTAGTCGTCGGCGAAGTCGTAATAGGAATAAATATCGGCGTCGTTGCCTTTTACAGGCTTCAGCATGAACCACGCGAGTGCGGTCGAGGTTACGTCCGTGGTGCTTATGACGGGCTGTTCCACCTCGTCCGGATAATCGGGGACCTGGTTGAGCTTGTTCGACACGTCGACGACGGCTGATTCGATGTCGGTCCCGATCTCGAATTCGAGCACTATGGTGCCCTGGGAGTCCTGGCTTTCGCTCGTCATCTCGACGAGGCCGTCGACCGCCTTGAGCTCGTCTTCCTGCTCGCGGACTATCTCGCTCTCGATCTCATAGGGGCTGGCCCCCTCCCAGAACGTGCTGACTGTGATCCTGGGCTTCTCGACATCGGGCGTGAGCTGCACCGGTATCTTATAAAGGGATATTATCCCGAAGAGCAGCACGAAGATGACTCCGACCGCGACGCTTACGGGCTTGTTTATCGATGTCTCTACGAGCTTCATATCGATCCGCTGTCTGTGAGAATTATTTAACGGGCGTGCCCGTCTTTCAGGGCCGCCGTATTTAGTCCGTACCGTCGGGGACGGTCAGTTGAGCTTCCCGTCCTTTTCATCTTTTCCGTTGATTATCTCTACCGGCTGGTTGGGCATGAGCCTCTCGTTCCCCTTTACCACGACCGTCATGCCTTTCTCCACGGGCCCTATGACCTCTATTCGGTCTTCATATGCCATGCCCGTGCTGACGGGCAGCGGCTGCGCTGCCCCCTCGTTCACTACGTAGACGAAAAGAGCGTTGTTCTGGGATACTATCGCGTCCTTAGGCACGAGCTTTACGGCCGAGGGGCCGCCTATGGGGAACGACACGCGGGAAACCATGCCGCTCTTTATCTGCCCTTCCTTGTTTTCGACCGTGACCTTAACGGGGAAGGTCCTCGTAGAGCTCTCGGCCTGGGGGACGACGGACGTTATCACCCCGCCGATTTTCATGCCGGGGAGCGCGTCGAAATCGACCGATACCCCCTCTCCGCTCTTTATCCTGCTTATATAACGCTCGGGCATGTCGATGTTTATGTCTATAGACTCCGTGTCTATCATTTCGACGACAGGCCCTCCCTTGACCACCCATTCGCCGATTTCCGTGTGCTCCTCGATCACGTATCCGCTGAAGGGGGCCATGATTTTGGATTTCGCGAGGTTGTATTCGCTCGAGTCTATCTGCGCCTGCAGTTGTCCGATGCGCGCGCCCCACGCCTCTTTCTCGGTGAGCGCGTCCTGGTACTGCTGGAGCGACGCCACTCCCTTTTGCTGGAGCTCCTCGAACCTGGCGAGGTTCTTCACGGCCATCCCGTAGCGGGCCTGGGCCTCCCTTTTGCCCGCCCTCGCTTGATCGAGCGCGATCTCTATGGTTCGGGTATTGAACTCCGCGAGCACGTCGCCTTTATTTACGTACTGTCCTTCTTTCGCGGGGAAGCTTTCGATTATGCCTTCCACCTCGCTCGCTATGACGCTCCTCTTGTCGGGCTCGACAGCCCCGACGAAGCTTACCGGCCTTTCGAGGGTTTCCACCACCACGGTGCTGACCTCGACGGGCGCAGGCGGGGGGGCCTGGGCAAGGGACAGCGGCGACGAAAATAAGAAAATCGAAGCGGACGAGCATGCAATATATATACAGGATCTAATTAGGCTCATTGTACTCTCTGGCTGTTTAGGTTCTGCCGGCTCTGGGCTCGGTTCGAATAATCTTATAAGTACGATTCAAGATTTTTTGGATTTTAACCCGTCCAGGAATATTTCGACGAAGGTGTCGACGAGCTCTTTCTTATTCGTCTTGATCCTTTTCTTTTCGCCGAATAGCTCCTGAACGATTATCTGGTTGATGATCATGCCGATGAATGCTTTCGAGGAATAAAGCGGGTTCAGGTTCTTGAATGCGCCGTCCTTTATCCTCGTATCGATATAATCCGCTATCAGCATGTTTACGTACTCGACGTATGTGCTGAAGAACATGTCCGAGAGGTCGTGCCCTTCGAGCGCGCTGAAGTGGAGGAGACGCATGAATGTGGGGTCGGTTCCGCATTGCTCGAACATATGCGTCGCTATCGCCGTAAATATGAGGCGGTCGTCCTTGGAATCCCTGTGGTTTTCGAGAAGGATCTCTATTCCGGGCCCCTCGTTAATCTTTTTCTCAATGATGGCCCCGTAGAGGTCCCTCTTGGTCGAGAAGTGTCTGAAAATAAGGGCTTCGTTCACCTCGGCCCTTTCGGCTATCTCTTTCGTAGTCGTGCCGTTGAATCCCTTCTCCGAGAACAGCTTGATCGCAGCCTCGAGTATCCTGTCGTGAGTGTTGACCTTCTCTTTGGCCGATTCCCTGGCGGCATTTTCCTGTTTTTCGAGCGCTTTATCTGTTGACATTTCGTTTTATCCCTGTAGGCTGTAAGTAAGTAATTACTTACAAATTACCAGCGTTGGTACGTAGTGTCAAGGAAACCGGCTTAACGATTGGACGACCGATTGAAAACCTGATTTTTTCGATTATCTATTGTTGCCAGGATTGCCAATAAAGACCCGGAGCTCGCGCCTTTCGAGGAGATAACGATGACCAAAACGCTTTTAATGATTTTGATCACTGTGACCGGTACGGGGGGCGTTGAGAACCTCACTCTCAGGGACGCCGTAAGGCTCGCGCTCGAGAACAACAGGGACATACAGATAGAGGAGAAGAACGTGGAGGTCTCCGAAGGCGAGATCAAGACCCAGCAAGGAGTGTTCGACCCCCTCTTCAATATCGTTTCGTTCTATAACGACGGCGATACGCCCACGCTCAGCACTTTCGTGCCGACAGGCACTATATCGCAGAAGCAGTTCAACGCCGAAGCGAATGTAGAAGGGCTGCTGCCGACCGGAACTTTTTACAACCTGATTGACTTCTCCACGACGTGGACCGACACCAACAACCCCCTCGAAGACCTGAGCCCGAGCTGGTTTAACAGCGTGGGATTCAGCCTGGGGCAGGAGCTGCTCAGGAATTTCGGCGTGGGAGTGAACAGGACGTTCATCGTCACCGCACAGAGGACGAGCGAGATAACCGAAATGGAGCTCGAGAAAAGGATTTCCGATGTGCTTCTGGAAGTGGAGAGGCGGTACTGGCTCGTCGTCGCCGCGAGGAAGAACCTGGAGCTCGAACGTACTGCGCTCGAGCTCGCCATAGACCTCAAGAACCGTAACCAGATACAGGTGGACGTGGGGGTGCTGCCGCCCGTCGCGGTGACGCAGGCGGAGTCCGAGGTCGCGGCGAGGGAAGTCAGCGTGATAAGGGCGGAGAACGACCTTCAGGCTACCCAGGATAACCTCAAAAACGTGCTCGCCATGGACCTTTCCCGGCCGATAGCCGCGGTCGACGAGCCCACCACGGAGGTCTACACGTTCAGCGAGGAAGACTCGCTCGCCCAGGCGTACGAGGAGCGACCGGAGATAGAGCAGGTGGAGCTCGACATCGAGAACAAGAAGACACTCAAAAACTACTATTCCAATCAGAAACTCCCGAGGCTAGCTGTCGAGGGGAGCCTCCAGCTCCAGGGCCTGGGCGGGGACGAGAACCCCGACAGGCTCAGCTTCGACGAGGAGCCCGAGCCCATACCGCCCCAGTTCGACAGCCCCGGGGACGCGTTCAGTCAGCTATGGAACGGGGACTTCACGACGTGGCAGGTGCTCGGCATATTCAGCTTCCCGCTCTTCAACCGGACCGCGCGTGGGAATTACATAAAGGCGGCGGCAGAGCTCGACAGGAGCTCGATAGTGTTGAACCGGACGAAAGACGACGTCGCGCTCGACGTGAGGAGCGCGATAAGACAGATAGAGAACAGCCTCCGCGCAATACACGCCGCCAGGGTTTCGATAGACCTCGCCGAAGAGGTCGTGCGGAACGAGCAGGAGAGGCTCAACGTGGGGATAGGCACCACGCGCGAGGTGCTGGAAGCCCAGAGGGACCTCATCGACGCGGGCACGCGCGAGATAACGGCCGTGACGAGCTACAACATATCGCTCGCCGAGCTCGAATACGCGAAGGGGACTATACTTCTGAAAAACGACGTGAGGATCGAAGAGTTCGGGCCCGGCCGGGGCGCGCCCGCGGTCGTGCAGCCCTAGGATGTGACACGGCCGGGATTTCTGCTATACTATTTTTCAGCATATATAAAAGGAGATATTAATGGCTGCCAACGGAATAATCGAACTCAGCGACTCTAACTTCGACGCCGAGGTATTAAAGAGCGGCGTCCCGGTTCTGGTGGATTTCTGGGCCCCCTGGTGCGGCCCCTGCCGGGCGATTGCCCCGGTCGTGGAGGAGATATCCGCCTCGTACGAGGGCAGGCTCAAGGTCGGGAAGCTGAACGTCGACGAAAACCAGCAGACCACGATGAAATTCGGAATCAGGAGCATACCCACGCTCATCGTTTTCAAGGGGGGACAGGCCGTCGAGCAGATTATAGGCGCCGTGCCCAAAGGTGAAATTGAAAGAGTCGTCGGAAAGACCCTCTGAGCGGATTCGTTAAAAAGGCTTGAGCTTAAGCCTTCTCACCGATTTTCTTCATCTGTTTCTTAAGATTATCAATCTTTGAATCGATGTCCGCGAGCTTCGCGCAGGCTGCTGTTATGGGGTCCATACCTGGCGCTCCGCCCGCGCCCTTGCCCGTTTTCCCGGGCTTCGCGCCGCTAACGCCTGCCGACTTTACTTCTTCAAGAATCGAGCGGGTTTTTTGCTTGTCGAACACGTACACGGTCTCCCTCTCGCCGTCGATTCTCTTGGAGACCTTCTTCGCGGCGAGCTTGAATTTCCCGAGCACACGGCCCAGCCACTGGAGGTTCTGGCCCTTTTTCTCGGAATCGGGGAGCTTTTTTTCGACCTCTTCGCAGAGTGTCTTCGCGGTGACCTTGAACTGTTTTGGGGTATCCTCGAAGAGGGCGCCCGGCAGCTTGCCTTCCGATATGCTTCCGAGCACGTCGAGGACCGACTCCTCCCACCTGTCGAGGCCGGGCGAACCGGCTGCGCCGGGGGTCTGAACGGGGGTAAAACCGTGTACGTCGCCCGAGGCCTGGTACCTGGCGTAGGCGAGCTTCCCCAGCTCCTGGAACACCATCTTCCTCTCCGCCTCGATTTCAGACAGATGGAGCCTTATCTTCTGCCTCTCTATAATTTCCCTGGATTTCTCGTTGACCGTAGTCAGGCCCTTGTCCAGTCTGACCTTGAGCTTATCGAGGAACTCTGCCATCGGCGTCACCTCCGCCATCACATTATATAAC
>CADEFK010000121.1 GCA_902826595.1 uncultured bacterium
CCTTAGATATAACGGCGCGACGGGCGCTTTCATAGATGTATTCGCCAGCGGCGGCCTGGATGAGCCTGTATTTTTAGTTTTTAGGGATTCTAAAAACATCCCGACGCTATCAGAGTGGGGGCTTATTGCTATGGCTTCTATTCTAGGGATAGTAGCATTTATTGTCCTTAGAAAAAGAAACGCGGCTGCCTGAATTACACCGCTCTATAATAATCCAAAAACTTTCGATCCGGAAAAAATCTTGAGAGCCGTAATACAGCGGGTAAAAGAGGCGAGGGTGGTGGTAGATGGCGAGGTCGTAGGCCGGATAGGAGAGGGTGTGCTCGTGCTGCTGGGGGCGGGGAAAGAAGATACCGAGGAGGATGTCCGGTATCTTGCGGAGAAAATATTATCGCTCCGCATATTCGAGGATTCCGAAGGCAAGATGAACCTGTCCGTTACGGATACGGGAGGCTCCGTGCTCGTCGTCTCACAGTTCACTCTCTACGGCGACTGCCGGAAAGGCAGGAGGCCGTCGTTCGACAAGGCGGCCACTCCCGAGCTGGCCGAGGAATTATACGGGCTCTTCGTGAGAGAGTTGAGGGAGCGGGGCGTTAATGTGGAAACAGGCAAATTCCGCGCGATGATGGACGTGCATCTGGTCAATCGGGGTCCCGTGACGCTTATGCTTGACAGCAAGAGGGAGTTTTAGAATCAAATCCACCCTTTCAATTAATCTTACTCGAGACTAAGTCTCGTATCAGGCAAGAGTGAAAAGGCTCATTCCAAACCAATCACCATCGGGACCCGGCAAGCTAATGACTTACTAAATATAAATGTGAGCTGGCTTCCGGGAACTTGACATCACTAAGTTACCCATATGATAGTATATAGTTAAAGCTATGAAGAAATTCTCTTTGTTAATTATTGTGAATATTGCAGTCTTCTGCACTTTAATTGTGGTGATGGAGATCTCTGGTCAAATAGTCTACTACCTTCGTCATGGAATATTTATTTTTCAATCTACAGAACGTAACGCCGCTCGTGATTATCATAGGCAGGTCTTTGAGATGCACCCCTATCTTGCAGCAAGACTTAGGAAAAACGTTAAAGTAAAGAATTACTTAAAACCTGAGTTGACCATAACAACCACAAGTAAAAGCACGCGCTGGACAGGCGCCCCTGATGACGACAGTAAATTGATCAGAATAGCTGCTCTAGGCGGTTCAACGACTTTTGGAACAGGCGTGACCGATAGTGAGACTTGGCCGGCACTCCTTCAGGCTAAGCTCGGGAATAAGTTCAGTGTCGTTAATTATGGAGTTCCTGCGGTTGCAACAACCGACGCTATTATACAATTGGCTTTAGTTGTTCCTGAAATTAAACCGGACTTCGTAATCTTATACGAAGGGTGGAATGATATTTATTATTATCATGATTCAAATTTCAGCCCGGATCATTATAGACATGGCATTGATGTTCAGAATTCCTTGAGAATCCCCGTATATAAAGAAACTACACTATACGAAAAACTTTATGAAGTCTCTGCAATAGTAAGACTGGCATCCAAAATTAAAGGAAAGCTGTACCCACCTTCGGATACGTATCCTTGTTTAACCTATGATATTCCAGATCCAGATGTGGACAGAATATTTGTAAGAAACCTGAAAACGTTAAAGTTACTATCGGAAGATATAGCTGCTTATACATTATTTGTTCCGCAAATCTTGAATTACCATTGGTTCATGGAGGAAAAACAAAGCGAGAAATGTAATTATTTCGGTTCTAATGATGAATCAAATCATATAAAGTATAACGCAATGCCACGCTTAATGGATAGATTCAACTCGTTGATGCAGCCTATTTGTTCTAAAAACGACACTAAATGTATTTTTGTGGATAGTGTATTGAAGGTAAAGTGGGAACCGGATGATTTTATAGACGAAGGCCACTTCTCAAGAAAGGGTGGCGAGAAGTTCGCCGATATTATCAGTCAGGTAATACTGTCCAAGACTAAAGAAGGAAGACTTAATGTTAGTATCCAAAATGATAGTGGAGAATTCCTAAACCTTAATGATACGCAATAGAAGGCGATGTTGCATTGTGGCCTGCCCATTATTGTCAAGCAGCACTCAATGCTGGTTATGATTCTCGTAATATATATCTCCCGCCTGAATCGGGGTCCCGTGACGCTCATGCTCGACAGCAGGAAAGAGTTTTAATCCCGGCATTGTTTCAATTACGGCAGGACAAGCCAGAGCAGGCATGGAAAGTGGAGTGAAGCTCCTGAATAATGAAACTGCATAAAAGTATACGGTTGCATGAATTCTTAAAAAATTGTATGATAAAAGCGAATTAAACCAAAGGAGGATAGCCGTGCTAAATAAATCCGGGCATAGATTTGCGAATACTTTACTCATTATTTTCGTTTTAACAGGGGCAATTACACTCATGAGCGCTGGGAATGAGGCATGGGGGCAGAGTTGTGCTCTTAATGTAACGAAGCTGGTACGAGGGGGAGACATAGGGTTCGATTTCACCGTGACTGTAAACGGTGCGATTTTAAGTAATAGCGTACTGTTTGACGGACAAACCACCGGCGCGGCGTTAGGTTTGGGTGATGAAGTTGTGGTTACGGAGGTATTGCCGGCGGGATGGGATCTCAGGGATATACAATGCACAAGTCCGGGAGTAGTTATCACCGAGCTCGAAAATGGGGTTAGCGCCACTTGCGTCACGCAGGTCCCCGACATTGCGGAGTGCGTCTTCTTAAACGTCAGACCGGCGGGCATACCGACGCTTTCGGAATGGGGCATGATGGCGGCGGCCGGCGGATTAGCACTCATCGGGATATTTTATGGCCTTAGGCGTAAACGCGCCGCGGCGTAGCAGATCGTAAATAAGAGCTTAAACTACCCTCTCCCTTCAAACAGGGAGAGGGTATTCTGCATGCGCTTTCCGACGTAACTTATTGTCCTCATAATCACTATTTGTATACCTACGTACGCTGTGCGTGTTGATTTCCCCCGCTCAGGGATTATATTACAAAAATGGAAAAGGTGGTCTGCACTCATCCCAGGGCAAAGAGGGATTACATCATAGAGGAGAACTACGAGGCCGGCATAGAGCTCAAAGGCTCCGAGGTGAAGTCGCTCCGCGGGAACCAGGCGAGCATCAAGGAGAGCTTCGCCATGATAAGGGACGAGGAGGTCTTCCTCGTAAACAGCTACATAGCCCCTTATGACAAGGCGAGCGTATTCAACCACGACCCGCGCAGGGAAAGGAAGCTCCTTTTGAACAAGCGGGAGATCGCGAGACTCATGGGCAAGACGATAATAAGGGGATACACCCTCATCCCGCTCAAGATCTATTTCAAGAAGGGCAGGGCGAAGGTCGATCTCGCGCTCGGAAAGGGCAAAAAGGTCATAGACAGAAGGGACGATATAAAGAAGAGGGAAGCTGACAGGGAGATGGAAAAGGCGATGAAGAGGCGATTCTGATCCTGTATATATTTCCAAAAAATAGGGTAAACTCTCCGTATATCCGCCTGAATTGCGGACTTGACAACATAGACATAATAATTATTTTGTAATAGCAAGTTACAAAGCATAATTAAAGTTTATTGTTCTTTGACATGGGGGCGACATGGCTTCGACGGGGACTGGGATAGCTTGTGCTGCATGCCGAGCTTCTGCTAACTCGTAAAACTGGCGGAGCACACACAAGTGCCACAAATGACTTTGCACTCGCTGCCTAAATAGAGCGGCGACGGCTCCTTAGACCCCGCCCGCGGGTTTAAACGAGGCGACACAATGCGGGCTGGTCTACAGGCGACGCCCTGAACGCCTGAGGACGAGAAAACATTCGGGGCTGGCGGAGAAAACCCTGTCTATCGGTAAATTCCCTGCGAGACAAAATGATAGACTAAGCATGTAGAGGCCTTGCGAGTCTCTTTCTCGGACCCGGGTTCGATTCCCGGCGCCTCCATTCCTTAAATCTTAGTAAAGCAGACGCAGCGCAGCTGTGCAGCGAAGCCTGATGATCAATTGTCAACTCTAAAATTTCTTAAATAATACAGACGGTTCTGTAGTCGTAATAGTTTTTTTGAATATGTCACAAAACCATAACGCATAGAGCTCTTTGCCCTGGTGGCGGGTATGAAAAACAATAACATGGACAACACAATAGTAGTCGAAGGCCTGGAAAAATCTTACGGTAAGCTGCGGGTTCTGTGCGGAATCGATCTCACGGTAAGGCGCGGCCAGGTGCTGGGTCTCCTGGGGCCTAACGGCGCGGGAAAGACGACGACCGTCAGGATACTGAGCACTCTCCTCAGTCCCGACCGCGGCCGCGTGCTCGTAAACGGCTACGATGTCGTCCGCCAGGCGGACAAGGTGCGGAGCAGCATAGGCCTCACCGGACAGTACGCAGCGGTCGACGAGTATCTGAGCGGCGAGGAGAACCTCGAAATGATGGGGAGGCTCTACCGCATGAGCCGAGAGGACACGAAACGCCGAACGCGCGAATTGCTCGAACAGTTCGACCTTATCGACGCCGCGTCGCGACCGCTCAAGACATACTCCGGAGGCATGCGCCGGAGGCTCGACCTCGCGGCGAGCCTCATCGCGTCGCCCTCGATACTTTTCCTCGACGAGCCTACAACTGGCCTCGACCCGAGGAGCCGCCTCATGCTGTGGGACATGATAAAGGAGCTCGCGGCTGGAGATACGACGATACTCCTGACGACTCAGTACATGGAAGAGGCCGACTGGCTCGCCGACGAAATAGTCGTAATAGACAAAGGCATGGTCATAACCAAGGGTACGCCTTCGGAGCTGAAGACGAAGGTCGGGTCCGATTACCTCGAGCTTGTGATAGCGGAAGGGAGCGATTTCGACGCCGCAATGAACGTTATGAAGTGCGGGGAGCTCTATGTGGACGGGCCGCGGCGCTGCCTGAGCGTACCGACCAAGGACGGCGTCAGGGAGCTTAAGGAAATCCTGGGCCGCCTGGAAAACGCAGGGTTGGAGGTAGAGAGCGTATCCCTCCACCGCCCGACTCTGGACGAAGTGTTCCTTACGCTAACGGGGCACGCGGCGACAGCGGAAAATTCACAAGGTCCGTCGGATCCCGGCAAGGTGTGAGGATATGAACCATATCTCCGCTATACTGACGAAAGTGAGCCCGGAGCGCCGCTCTTCCCTCTATTGGGCGCTCAGCGATTGCTGGGTGCTTACCAGGCGCAGCATCAAGCACATAACGAGGAACCTCGATCAGCTCCTGTCGCTCATCATCATGCCTATAATGTTTCTGATCCTTTTCCGTTACGTCTTCGGAGGGGCTATCGACACGGGAGGGATCACTTACCCCAATTTCCTTCTGGCGGGCGTGCTCGTCGAAAGCCTCGCCTTCGGCTCGAGCAACACTACGGTCAACATAGTGCTAGATCTCAAGCGCGGCATAGTGGACAGGTTCCGCTCCCTGCCCATGAACAGCTCGGCGCTCCTTTCGAGCCACGTGATGGCGGACCTCTTCCGCAACACCATTTCGAGCCTCATAATGGTCGCCGCGGGCTTCGTTGTCGGATTCCGCCCTACCGCGGGCCCTGTCGAATGGCTCCTGGTATTCGGCCTCCTGCTTCTGTTTACGTTCGCAATGTCCTGGTTCTGCGCAATTTTGGGCCTGCTCGTGAAGAGCGTCGAAGCGGCCCAGTGGATAAGCTTCATGTTCATAATGCCGCTCACTTTCGTTTCGAGCGCCTTCGTGCCGACTGACGGCATGCCCGCCGCCGTCCGCCTCTTCGCCGACAACCAGCCGTTCACGCAGGTGATCGAAGCCATGCGCGCATGGCTCGTCGGGACACCGATAGGGAACGCAGGATGGCTCTCGGTCGTCTGGTGCGCGGGCATCATGCTTTTTTCCGTGCCCGTCGCCACCTGGCTATTCAGGCGGAGGGCGCGGGTCACGACTGTGTGAAGGTGGCACCTTATTTAGTACGATGTCGGATAACTATCCGACGGTTGGAATTCCCTGCGGTCTTTAGAGTGTTTTTATAAATGTAACGAGCTGATCGAGCGCGGTTCCCCATCCGTCCTGGAATCCCCTCTCTTCGTGCCTCTTTCGGCTTTCCTCGTCGGGGTGGAGCGCGATGACGGTATATTTCGTTCCGCTTCCATTGGGCTCCAGCATAATGATCGCTGTGAAGAAGCTGTCGATACAGTCATTCGGGCTTGTAGAAGGACGATAGCCGCCTTCAAGCGCATCGGTCCAGATCAGCCTTTCGTTCTCGACGACTTCGAGATAACAGCCGACGTTCAGGTGGTCCGTCCCGTCCGGCGAGCGCATGACAGTGCGGAAGATACCGCCAGGGCGGAGCTCAATTTCGCACTCCGTAGTCTGCCAGGGGGCGGGCGTGAACCATTTCATCAAGTATTCGGGCGCCGTCCAGGCCTTCCAGACGAGTTCCCTCGGCACGTCGACGACGCGCTCCAATACGAGATCCAGTCGCGGATCAATCTTATGTACCGTACGAGCCATTATTTGTCCTCCTTAATTTCTTTCAAAAAATTGCCTAATTGATCCAGCCGAAGCTCCCAGAGCACCCGCCTCTTCTCTATCCAGTTCTCCGCAGCCTTAAGCGGCTCCGGCGTCAAACGATAAGTGCGCACCCGGCCCTTTTTATGCGACCGAACTAATCCGCACTCTTCGAGAACCCCCAGATGCTGTGTGAACGAGGGCAGCGCCATATGGAAGGGACGCGCAAGCTCGCTCACCGGCAGCGGGCCGTCGCTCAGGCGCGTCAGTACGGCGCGCCTGGTCGGGTCCGACAAGGCATGAAAAACGCTATCGAGCTGTATCTGTAGGTTAGGCATATACCTAACTATACAGTTTGCAAATACTTATGTCAATGCCTAAATATACTTGGACCCGGGACGCGGACTCCGGGAAGATGTCGACTGCGGGAACGAACATATGAGA
>CADEFK010000122.1:0-5602 GCA_902826595.1 uncultured bacterium
GAGGAGAGGTCCGTGAGCGCCTTCCCGCAGTCGCCCGTAAACGAGGAGCCGTGCATTATGGCGAGCGTCTTCGTATCGAGAGAGGCAAGCTTTTTGAAGATGCCCTTCGTCTGAGGCGTGTATGGGATGTAATAGGCGAAGGGGCTCTGCTGCATGTTGCGGAGAGAATCCGCCGCGCGCCCGACTACGTCAGACTCAGTCAGCGGCTCGACCTCGCCGAAGTGCGTGAAGAGGTCCGAGCAGAAGAGCGTCTTGTCCGTCTCCTCGTAGAACACCCCCGCATCCCAGCCGTGCGGGAGGTGAGCAGTCGAGCAGAACCTGAATACCTTGCCGCCAGTCCTGAGCCTCTCTCCGTCGTTCATGCCTTTCGCGGGGCGTTTGGCGAAATCGTTCACGCTGACGAGCGCTCCAAGCTCGGAGCAAAGGGCCTCTGCGCGGGGCGAAATTTCGAGCCACCTGTTGAGAGAGCCGCATTCGTCCGACTCGAAGTGGCTGAACCCGACCCAGCGGAGGTCAGAGGGCTTGATCAGCTTCGACACCCCTTCGTATAAGTCGCCGTACATCGCGTTCAGGCCCGAATGAAAGAGCATGGGCTCGTCGTCCTTAATCAGAAAGTGGTTGAACTGGAGACCTATCTCTTTATATGTTACGGATATCCTGTAAACGTCAGGCGCAATTTCGTCTATTTTTGACATGGCTGTGTCTCTCCTTTACATAACGTCAAATTCCATAGAAATATGAGATTATGATTCCTGAGGGAAGCATTAGACTGCGGGTTGATTCCTAGGATAATTAATAATGAACGGCCCGGGAGCGCTTTTAATAACCGGCGGGCGGGCAAATTGTCTTCTAACGGCGCCATCGTAAAAGACGCATGGCAGCTAAATGCCCGGACCCCGGGCCCCGGCCCGGATGACCGTAATCAGTGAGGAACGCGGGGCGAGAAGGAATGATTCGGGCTGCGGGGGCTTACCTTTTCTTGCCGTATCCCCCGCCACCGCCGCCGTATCCCCCGCCTCCGCCCCCGTAGCCTCCTCCTCCTCCGCGTCCGCCCGAGGGCTTCCCGGTGTTCTTGCGCGCTTCATTCACCTTGAGGGCGCGGCCCTTGAATTCGTAGCCGTCGAGCTCGTCCTTGGCCTTCTCCGCCTCCTGCTGCGTGCCCATCTCCGCGAACCCGAACCCTTTGTCCCCGATAACGCGGACGTCCGAGACCGTGCCGTATTTGGACAGCAGCTCGGTTATTTCCTCGACAGTCGTATTATAGGTGAGGTTCCCTATGTAGAGCTTTTTACCTTGCATTCGCTGCTCCTTTGTGAAAAATCGATTTGTCTCACCAAGCCTTACAGAGGCGGATGCAAGATACCCGTTGGACCTTCCCCCACAATAACTTGTGAGATATTAGTATACACTAGGGGAATTCATAAAAATACAGGGACGTGCGCCGGGGAGGCCGCGCCATGGACGGCAGTGGGTGTCTTTACCGGGAATCAGACGAAGAGCCTCTCGGCCAGGTCATCCACGAGAGTGTCGATGCTGACCATCGTGTGGGGGACGTCCTTCCATCCCGTGACAGTGATCGAGTTCCCGTATGTAAAGGCGCTTGAACCCGCGCGCCACCCTATCGTCAGCTTCCTGGTGGCCTTACCCTCTCCGACCGTGCGAATGGAGCACGACCTGTTGAACCTGTTAATCTGATTGAACCCGCGTTTGTTTATGTACGTGTCTATCGACCAGCCCCTCTTCGAGGCCTTCTTCTTCATCTCGTCCACCGCGGGCTCGATCACGTCTTTCCAGAGCTTGTTGACCCTGATGAAAGCGCTCCTGTCGAACGTCAGCAGGGCGGCCCGGCTGAGATAATTTCTAACCGTATCGTTGACGAGCCTCTCCGTTTCCTTGAGCGTGCTGCCCGATAATTTTAGGTTCGGGAGCTCCGGGCAGGAAACTATATAACCGGTTTCTGTTTTCGTGAAGATCGCCAGGTATTTACCGCAGATCAGTTTAGCTTTGATTGTAATAGAGTACACTGTTCCGTGTGCGATAGCAAAGATTCGTCCGAAATAGCCGCCGAAGGAGCCGGAACTCCCGGCGCTTTAACCCGTCCCGCCAGAAAATGTACTACTATCTGACAACCGCCGGCGCGCGGAGCTGGCGCGTAATAAAATTCCCCAATCTTTACAGCGGTCACGGGCCGTGACCGCGACTGGCATAGCTCTTGCACTCACATAACAATCATGGATACGCGCGTTATAATCCGGAATACATCGCGGAGGTGATCATTATGAGTCTTGGACACATTTGCAGGAGAGACGTCGTGACGGTGAGACCGGACGCGACAGTGAGCGAGGTTACGAGGATCATGGAGGAGAAGAACCTGGGGAGCGTGATCGTCACGGGCGAGGGCGACAGGTTCGGCATCGTGACGGACAGGGACATAGCTCTCAGGGTGGTGAACAGGAGTCTCGACCCCGTGAGGACGCCCATAGAGGACGTAATGACGCAGGACCTGGTGCTTACGCTCAGAGAGGACATGGGGCTTTTTGAGGCGCTCGAGCAGATAAGGAAGAGCGCGGTGAGGAGGTTCCCGGTCGTAGACGTGGAAGGCAGGCTCGTTGGGATAATCACGCTCGACGATATAATCAGGCTCCTCGGAAAGGAGATCGCGGGCGTCGCGAGCGTTATAGAGAACGAGGGACCGGTGTTCTGAAAATTTTCGTTGTGGTCGCTCTTATCAGGAATTATAATTAAGCTCACTATGACAGACATCGATAAGGCGTTACTCGACCCGACTAGCGTGTTCAAAGCTCCAGAAGACGTGCTCAAGGCGCGGGACCTCACCAGGGAGCAGAAGATAGAGATATTACGCAGATGGGAATACGACGCGAGGGAGCTCGAAGTGGCCGATGACGAAAGCATGACCGGGGGCGGCAGCGACCTGCTCCAGAGGGTCCTCGATTCCCTGAGCACGCTCGGATACGTGCCCGACCCGGACAAAGAACCGCCCACCATGCAGGGCTGAAGGCCGTTTCAGGCGATTTTGTACCGCCCGCCCAATACGCCCTTTGACATGCCCGGCATATCCCCAAGCATCGCGCGGTAAGCTCCGAAGGATGAAATATAAAGGGACAAATCTTTCGTCTCCCGGTGGCGGCGTGAAAACGCGCCCCGGGGAAGCTGCCCTTAAAAATCACCCGCGTGACGACAATTTAAGCACCCATAGCCCTGCCTGCAAGATTGACAAGCGGCGGTATTCTCCGGGTTCGTTGTGTAATATCCCCTCTGACCCCATATCGAAGTAATTGGCACCATTATTGCTCATATATATCTCAAGGAGAGGGAGATTCCGAGTTAATTACGTTATCAATGATCATTAAAGGAGCAGGGCTTTGGAGCTGGCATTGATATTCGTGTTTATTTCGTCCTTTCTCCTCATAGCGGGAACGTTGAACCACTCGGACCCGGAAGCGGTTTACAAACAAAGGCGGCTCGACATGGCGGAGGAGCAGATCGCCTTGAGGAACGTAAGGTCCCCCGAGGTGCTGAGGGCGATGGAGACCGTGCCGAGACACAGGTTCGTGCCCGAACACCTCGTCGACCTCGCCTACGCCGACACGCCGCTTCCCGTCGGCATGGGACAGACCATCTCGCAGCCCTATATAGTCGCATTCATGACGGAGCTCCTCGGCCCGGAAAAGGGCCAGAAGGTGCTTGAGATAGGCACGGGCTCGGGATACCAGGCGGCGGTCCTCGCCGAGATGGGGGCAGAGGTCTATACGGTGGAAATACAGGAGCCGCTCTCGCTTTTCGCGAGGAGCGTCATCAACGGACTCGGATACTCTAACGTGCATTTCAAAACGGGCGACGGATACCCCGGGTGGGAGGAACACGCCCCCTACGACGCGGTCATCGTGACCGCCGCGCCCGAGGAGATACCGGTGCCCTTAAAAGCCCAGCTCAGGGAGGGGGGCAGGATGGTCATCCCGCTAGGGGACGGCACGCAGGAGCTGCTCCTCCTCACGAAGACAAAAGACGGGTTCGACGAGGAAAGGGTCGCCCCGGTGAGGTTCGTACCCATGACCGGAGAGGCCCTGAAACACAGGAAAACAGATACGGAGAGTTAGAACGCCCAGTGCCGGGCGGCGATTAGTCCAGCCCGGAATCCGGGATTCCGGCAGATCGTGAATATACCGCTTCAGGCTGAGGACCGCGCGAGGCTTCATATCATTCCAGCATGTTGCGCGTGCCGTAATCCGGCAGTCCGCGCGTCAATTATTTCCCCCGATATTTAAGAACCATTCCGGCCGGAAAAGCCGTATAATTCAGGATACGGGCTATACGCAAGGCCTCAGCCGAATTATAGAGACATGACAGGGAATAATCCGATAAACGGACAGGGCGGGAAACAGAAAATGCTGATTAAAGAGAGTTCGTCCAATAAGAATTTAAACAGGATTTCCCCCAAAACGGCCCAATCCGTGCTGGATTCCCTCACAGAAAACCTGGCCGTGCTCGACGTCAAGGGGGTCATAGTATCAGTAAACAGCGCATGGATGAACTTCGCATCCGAAAACGGGGGGGAGGCGCTCGACCGTGCGGCGGTCGGAGAAAATTATTTGAGGGCGTTCAGGGACGCGTTCGGAAGCGGAGCGAAATTCGTCCGGGCGGTCCGGGCGATGAACTCGGTGCTCACCGGCGGGAGGGGAAGGTATACGGCGGAGTATCCGTGCGAACTCCCCGGCGGGAAAAAATGGTTCAGGCTCTCCGTGACCGCGCTCAAGAACGGCAAGTCCACGACGGGGGCTGTCGTTTCACACTCGGACATAACAAGGAGGAGGCTCGCGGAGCTCGAATCCAGGAGGCTCGCCGTCATAGACCCCATGACCGGAGTGCTCAACAGGAAGGCGGGGCTCGCTTACATACGCGACAGCATAAAAATTGCCAGGAGACGCAAACAGAGTCTCACTGTATGTTATATTGATCTCGACAACCTGAAATACGTGAACGACAACTACGGGCACAGAGAGGGGGACAAGACGATCCGGTCCGCGGCGAAGCTCATGAAAAGCGCGCTACGCGAAACGGACGCGATATGCAGGCTCGGCGGCGACGAGATTCTGCTCGTTCTCACCGATACGACGATCGGCGAGAGTTATGCCGTGCTCGCCCGTATGGAAGAGCTGATAACGCGGAGAAACGATAAGGCGCGCATACCCTGGAAGCTCGAATACAGCTACGGCCTTGCCGGGCACTCGCCCGGCGGGAAACACACGGCCGATGAGCTCGTGGACATAGCGGACAGAAACATGTACAAGATGAAAATGTCTAAAAAGCGCAAGAAGGGGGTCAATTAGACGCCTCGTCCCGCTTATTCCGAACGCTTTGCCGCGCTACGGCCGTCACGGATTCCGGGGACCGGCAGGATCGCGCGGGTCCGCGCGAAGCCACGGCAAATTAAATAGATATATTATCGATGCACGGTCATCCGGCGGGCCCGGAGCCTTCGTAGATATATTTAAGACTCAGGCCGCGGATAGAATATGTTGCTCAACAGGACCATGCTCGACGGATTAACGGACAAAATAATCAACGGAATCGCGTACAAGGA
>CADEFK010000122.1:5702-6899 GCA_902826595.1 uncultured bacterium
CGCGTACAAGGATATGTTAAATAAAGAACGCAGCAAACACGATATTTTAGGCAAGGCGCAATTCGATACTGTGCTCGCAGTCCTCGACTCCCTCCCCGAACACATCGGGGTGCTAGACGGCTCCGGGGTGCTTGTGGCGGCCAACCGCTCTTGGCTTGGTCACCGCGGGAAAAACGGCGGCGGGGCCGCCGAGAGACCGGAGCCCGGAACCCATTACCTTAGGATGCTGAAGAAGCATTCAGCCGAGAACGCGGGTTCGGCCAGACTCCGGAAGAACATCTCCGCAGTGCTCAACGGGAAGAAGGACAGGTTCATGATGGAATACCCTTCACACGCCGGCCGCGACAGGAAATGGTTCCTCCTTTCGGTCACCCCGATGAAATCTGAAGCTAATGTGACCGGAGCCGTGATCTCCCATACGGACATCACGAGGAGAAAGCTGGCCGAGCTCGAAACGAGAAGGTTCTCGCTCACCGATACCATGACGGGGATACTGAACAGGAAGGCGGGGCTCGAAGCCGTGCAGAAGCAGATCAAATACTGCGGGAGGCACGGGTGCAGTTTCACCATCTGCTACATCGACCTCGATAACTTAAAGCGCATCAACGACAGCTTCGGACATAAAGAGGGGGACAGGGTCATAATAACCCTGGTCAACCTGCTGAGGGGCGCGCTCAGGGAGTCCGACGTGATGTGCAGGCTCGGGGGGGACGAGATACTGCTGATACTTCAGGAAACCACCCTCGAGGGGAGTAAAGCCGTGCTGAAGAGAATCCAGGAGACCGTGGACCTCAGGAACGAGAAGAGCTCCAAGCCCTACAGGATAGAGTTCAGCTACGGCCTGGCGGAATACAGTCTCGGGGGCGGGCTCACGCCGGACGAGCTTGTGGACATCGCCGACAAGAACATGTACAAGATGAAATCAGCGAAGAAAACGTCGAAAGGCGGGAATTATCGCAGGCGGTGAGAAGCTCCGGCCCCGCGCGACGTAGCGTCGTCCTATTCCTTACGCCCAAAGATTTATCGCTCAATAACTCAAAACCAGATTGTTAATTCACTTTGTGCGCCCTTCGATCCTTCGCCCGGGCAGGGAAAGTGCAGAAGCCCAAGCTGGGGCATTATGAAATCAACAGGGTCAGCGATTCCGACATTCCGACAGCTCCGCAGGGGTATATACTCCGGGCGGTTGTCGGAGTG
>CADEFK010000123.1 GCA_902826595.1 uncultured bacterium
GGCCTCTACGAATAGCGAGCATCTTGTCCTTTTATTCCGGGGATTTGCCGACGCGCAGACCGGGCAGGAGCAACCGATTATGGGAACGCCTGTCGAAGTGGCAGAGCCCAGTATAATTACCTTCATCGTTAGAAATTTATCACCAAGAATCAATCATTTCAAAAGATTTACCCTTTAAATTGAAAGAAAATCCGGTAAAATCTTAAAGTACTTTATAAAATACCATTTACAAATGACCACGGAGCTAATATAATTAAAATAGCAAAGTGAGCATAAAACCGCGATTTTCCGCAATCGTAGTCTCTCTTTTCGTCCTTACCCTGTTCTCGAACATTTCTTACGCCGGGGATAAGGGGGAGAAATTATATACCGAAACATTCCAGTTGTATAAATCCCTCGCGGGAAACCAGGAAAAGATAAACAACAAGGAGATTTGGGAGACGATAGCGAGGGCCTTTTACAGCATTTACATAAACTATCCGGAGAGCGACAAGGCCCCGAACTCACTCTTTATATCGGGAAAGATGTATGAGGAGATGGGCGAAAGGTTCGGCTCCAGGGACGACCTCGATAAAGCGCTCGATTATTCGAGGCTATTCGTAAGGAGATACCCGGACAGCAGCCTTGCGGATGACGCTCAATTGAGAGTGGCCAGAATCGTCGAGAAGGACAGCAAGGGCGCCGCCTACGTCGAATACGAAAAAATTACCGAGAGCTACCCGAACGGCGATATGAAGACCATCGCAAAGAACAAGACGGCGGAGCTTTCGCCTTTCAAACCGGCGACAAAAAAGACCGTAACAAGTACCGAATCGTCAAATACAGATACTGACGCCGGGACGCAGGGCGGCCTCGCGAGCGTGAGCCAGATACGGCACTGGTCAACCGACAACTTCACGCGGGTCGTCATCCACGTCGATGAGGAAACCCCTTTTAAATCCATGTTCCTCAAGGAAGACAGGGCGAACGGGAAACCCCCTCGCCTCCTGGTGGATATATACGGCACCAGGGTGGACAAGAAGCTCTACGTCGAGCCGATCACAAAAGGACTCCTGGAGGAGATTAAATTCGCGAGGAATACGAGCGACCAGGTAAGGGTAGTGCTCTATATAAAGAGCTTCGAGGACTATAAGGTATTTGCCCTGAAAGACCCGTTCAGGATCGTTATGGACATACAGGGAAACCCGAAAGGGCACGACGAATACATCGCAGTAAAAAAGAAAACAGAGGATTATAAGTACGAGGCCGATTTGCCCGAAGACAAGGTATCGAGCCTTTCCCAGGCCCTCGGACTCAAGATAAGGACCGTAGTGATCGACGCAGGACACGGAGGACACGACCCGGGCGCAATAGGCCCGTCGGGGCTCAAGGAAAAACAGGTAACGCTCGAAATAGCGAAGGCCCTTAAAGAAAAGCTCGACAGGGACGGGAGGAAACACGGTATAACCAACGTCTATCTCACTAGGAGCGACGACCGTTTCATACCGCTCGAGGAGAGGACAGGCATAGCCAGGAAACAGGGGGCCGACCTCTTCATCTCGATACACTGCAACGCCGCCCGCGATAAGCAGGCATACGGGACCGAGACATACTTCCTCAGCCTGACCCAGGACCAGAGGTCTCTCGCGGTCGCGGCACGTGAGAACGCAACCACGAGCATATCGCGCGGCGAAATGTCGAAGGTATTAAAACAATACCTCCTTAGCGCGAAGATCGAGGAATCCCAGCGTCTGGCGGGGCACGTCCAGAACGGCGTCGTAACCAATGTTTCAGCGAAATATCAGCCCGTTAAAAACAGGGGCGTAAAGGGGGCTCCTTTCGTCGTCCTTATAGGGGCCGACATCCCCAGCATACTCGTCGAAACCGCTTTCATCACGAACTCGAGAGACGAGCAGAGACTCAAGTCGGACGGGTACGTCGACGAGATTGCCGACGGCATCTACGACGGAATAATACGGTTCTCATCCGAAGTACAGACCGCATCCATACAGTAATCAAGACAAAGCCCTGAAAGACTTACTTTCAATCCCCGAAGACCTCTCGCTCCAACCCGCCTCCAGATTAATTTCCGGAACCCCGGATGCGCGCCTAATGCCCTACAAACCCATGCTTCACGAAATCAGACACTCCGGCCGATGTTCAGCGATTGATACACGCTAAAAATAGCATCCCGAAAATGTTATTGTTCATCATCGTCCCGAATGTATAATTGAATGGAAATGAGTAAGAACAGTGAAATAGCGGAAATATTCGAGCATATATCCGATATGCTGAACGTACTCGGCGAGAACCCGTTCAAAGTGAGGGCTTACAGGAATGCCGCCGAGAATATACTCGATCTCGGAGAGGACATCGAGGACGTAGCCGCCCGCGGCGGGCTGACGGAGATACCGGGGGTCGGAAAGGACCTGGCCGAGAAGATAGACGCTTATATCAAGACCGGCAAGATCAAGGAGTACGAGAAGCTCAAGGAACAAGTTCCCCTCGACCTCGTCGATCTCCTCCATATACAGGGCCTCGGGCCGAAGACTCTCTCGCTCCTATTCAAAGAGCTCAACGTCAGGGACCTCGCAGGCCTCGAAAAAGTGCTCGGAGGCGAGGAAATACTGAAGTTCAGGGGGATGGGGAAAAAGAAGATCGACGATATAAAGAGAGGCGTCGAGATATTCAGGGAGAGTAAGGAGAGAACGCTCCTAGGGGCGGCCGTGCCGATCGCGGAAGAGGTCGTGAGCGCGATAGCAAAAATACCGGGGACGGAGGGAACGATACTCGCGGGATCGATAAGGAGGATGAGGGAGACGGTGAGGGATATGGATATCCTCACTATCTCCGACAACACCGAGGCCGTGGTGGATGAGTTCACGGAAATGAAATTCGTAAAGGACGTGCTCGCATCGGGCGGAACCAAGGGGAGCGTAATACTAAAGGAGGGAATGCAGGCAGACCTCCGGGTCGTGGGGCCCGAGTCCTACGGCGCCGCGCTCATGTATTTCACGGGGTCGAAAGCGCACAACGTAAAGCTGAGAACTCTGGCTACGAAAAAGGGCCTCAAGATAAACGAGTACGGGGTATATAAAGGCGAGAAGAGGATAGCGGGCGAGACCGAGAGGGAGATGTACAAGACGCTCGGCCTGCCCTATATACCGCCCGAATTGAGGGAGGACAGGGGCGAGATCGAGGCGGCGTTCGAAGGAAAGCTGCCTGACCTCATCGAGCAGGACGACATAAGAGGCGATCTCCACACCCATACGAAATGGAGCGACGGCAGGGCGACGATCGAGGAGATGGCTGAAAGCGCCCTCAGGCTCGGATATGAGTATATCGCTATAACAGACCACTCGCCGTCCCAGACGATCGCGAACGGCCTCTCCATAGAGAGACTCAGGGCGAAGCAAAAAGAGCTCGAGATAGCTGCCAAAAAGTTCAAAAACATCAAAGTCCTCATGGGGACGGAGGTCGATATAAAGAGCGATGGAACGCTCGACTACCCGGACAACGTGCTTAAAGAGCTCGACGTCGTTATCGCGTCCGTACACAGCGGCTTTAAGATGGACAGGGTAACCATGACGAACCGTATTATTAGGGCAGTAAAGAACCCTTACGTTCATGCCATAGGTCATCCCACGGGAAGGCTGCTTGGAGAAAGGGACCCGTACGACGTGGACATAGACCTCGTGATAGAGGCCGCGATCGACTACGGGAAGGCGCTCGAAGTTAACGGCTCATACCCGAGGCTCGACCTGAACGATCTCAACGTGAGAAAGGCGGTCGAGGCGGGAGTGAAGGTAATCATATCGACGGACGCCCACAGCACGGACCATCTGCTCTTCATGAAGTACGGCGTGGGCACGGCCCGAAGGGGCTGGGTACAAAAAAAGGATGTGCTGAACGCGCTGCCGTATGAGGAATTAATCGAGAGGCTAAAGGAGATGAGGCGGCGAGCCGCCGCCGACACATGATATTGCCGCGATGGAATCGTAAACACACGCTAGTGTGTGTGCCGAAGGATGATTGAAAGATGAAGCTTACGAAAAAAGAAGCCGGAAAAAGAATAGAGAAGCTCTCAAAAGAGCTCGAATACCATAATTATCTCTATTACATCAGGAACAGCCCCGAGATATCCGACTACGAATTCGATTCGATGCTGAAGGAGCTTAAGGAGCTTGAAGCCGAATTCCCCGACCTCGTAAAGCCGGACTCCCCCACACAGCGCGTTGGCGGGTGGGTAGCCGAGGGATTTTCATCGGTGAGCCACATCGCCCCGATGATGAGCATAGACAACGTATCGTCGATAGAGGGAGCGTATGAGTTCGATAAGAGAGTGAAGAGGCTCCTCTTAACGGACGGGGACATTGAATACGTCGCCGAGCCTAAGTTCGACGGGGTGTCGGCCTCCCTGACATACGAGAACGGGCTCTTCACGAAAGGGGCGACGCGCGGGAACGGGCTTGTGGGAGAGGACGTTACCAATAACCTAAAGACCATCAACACGATCCCCCTCAGGTTCAAAGGTAAGCACCGGATGCCCGAATTGATTGAGATAAGGGGTGAGGTGCTTTATCCGATAGAGGCGTTCAGGAAACTGAACAGGGATCTCGCCGGAGCCGGGGAGCCTCTCTTCGCCAATCCCCGGAACGCGGCCTCGGGGGCGATCAGGCAGCTCGATTCTGGCATTACGGCTTCGAGGCCCCTCACTTTCTACGGATGGGGTGTGGGCGAAGTGAGGGGGATAGAGATCGGAACGGAATGGGACCTTGTCGAGGGGCTCCGCGAATGGGGCTTCAAGGTGGAAGACCACATAATGCTCTGCGAAAACATAGACGCGGCCATATCGTATCAGAAGGAGCTCGAAGGGGCGAGGGACGCCCTCCCCTACGAGGCTGACGGCATAGTTATAAAGGTGAACAAAAGGGACTATCAGAAGGAGCTCGGGACAACCGCGAAACACCCGAGATGGAATATTGCGTATAAGTTCAAACCGAGACAGGGAACGACCAAAATCAACGACATCATCGTACAGGTGGGACGCGTAGGTCTCCTGACCCCCGTCGCGGAGCTCGAGCCTGTGGGGATCGGCGGGATAACGATAAAACGCGCCTCTCTCCACACGGACGACATAATCAGGGCGAAGGACATACGTATAGGGGACACCGTATTGGTCGAGAGAGCGGGTGACGTGATACCCGAAGTCGTCATGCCGATCGTCGAGAAGAGGACCGGGAAGGAAAAGGAATTCAGGATGCCCGAGAGGTGCCCGATATGCGGGACGCCCGTTGAAAAGGAAGGCGCCTATTACTACTGCCCCAACCTCCCGTGCCCGGCTCAGCTCAAGGGGAGGATAATACACCTCGCGTCGAGGAGGGCGTTCGATATCGAGGGCTTGGGCGAAAAGATAGTCGAGCAGCTACTGACGGAGGGTCTTATAAAAGACGCGGCCGATATTTTTACTTTGAAAAAGGAAGTTCTGCAGCCGTTAGAGCGTTTCGCGGAGAAATCGGCGGCCAACCTTGAAGCCGAGATAGAAAAGAGCAAGAGTGTCCCGTTCGACAGGTTTATAAACGCGCTCAGCATAAGGCACGTGGGTGAGAGGGTGGCGCAGATTATGGCCGAGAACTTCCACGACATAGACGCGCTTATGAATACGACCGTCGAAGCTCTTATGGACATACACACCATAGGCACGGAGATTGCGGAGAGCATAGTGCATTTCTTCAGTCTGAAACAGAACCGGCAGCTAATAAAAAAGATGCTCGACGCGGGCGTGAAGATACAGCACAAAAAGAAGGCGGCAGTGAGCGACAAGCTCAAGGGGCAGGTGTTCGTGTTTACGGGTTCGCTCGAATCGATGACTAGGGACGAGGCCGAGAGGCTCGTCGCCGGGCACGGCGGGCGGGCTATGTCATCCGTCACGAAGAAGACGAGCTACCTTGTCGCAGGGAGCGATCCGGGATCGAAGTACGAAAAGGCTGTATCGCTCGGGATTCACATTTTGAGCGAGGGTGAGTTCAGGAAGATGATAGAGGAGCTTTAGATCAATAACGATTTAGCCTCCCGCTCCACCAAGTAATTTTCTCGAATTAATAAATCCGGTCTGTCGATCTATCAACTACAAAAGAAAAACGCTGGCTATCAGAAAATAGACGAGCAGGCTGATAAGGTCCTGGATGATTGTCGCGACGGGGCCTGCGCCTAAAGCAGGATCCATATGTCTCTTATATAGCAAGTTTGGGATAACGACGGCCAGAACGGGCGCGAGGGTAAGATTGATAAGCATCGTCAGCCCGATAGTGAGGCCGATCACGGAGGATTTAAGCCAGTATGTAGCGAAGATTCCTAAAATCGTCCCGGATATGAGTCCGAGGCCCATACCCACGAGGCTTTCCTTTAATATGTATCTCGCGAATGAAATCTTCTTACTGGAATTGGAAAGCGCCCGCACGTATATGGTCTCGGTCTGAGTGCCGACGGCGTCGCTCAGATAGACGATGATGGGGATGAAAAAGGCGAGCCTCACGTCGGAGGCGAGGATTTCCTCGTACTTGGAAACTATCAGTGTGGCGAACAACCCGCCCAGGAGCCCGACGAGGAGCCATGGGATACGGTGCTCGATCAAATGGTTTATGGATTCTTCGCTTACGTCTTCCTCCCTGTGTTCGTCTTTCGGTTCTTTCTCCATCTATTGAATATACTACGATTTAACATCTCGTTCTATTTCTCCCACATGGGAAGAAGGAAATGAAAGGATGAGATTGCCGCGGTCGCTTCGCTCCCTCGCAACGACAAATTAATCATGGATTCTCTCGTTTATCGCGATTTGAGATTCCCCCTCTGCCTCAGAATCTCGTAAATGAGGATACCGGCTGAGACGGAGGCGTTGAGCGAGGTCACTTTTCCCGC
>CADEFK010000124.1 GCA_902826595.1 uncultured bacterium
CTTCAATCGGCGCCTCGGCCGAAATCGATACGCCCGGCTCCCCGACGGTCACAGGGACACGCGAGGGGTGCGCAGACGCACTTAAGCAAAAAGGCTTCACCCCGAACCAGTTTCGAACGGCTTACGGGATCGATGACCTGCACGAGCTCGGTTTCGAAGGGCAGGGCATAACAATGGCCCTCGTCGAGGGAACCAGTTTCGAACAATCGAATATCAATAAGTTCACATCCTGTTTCGGAATTGAAGACCCGGTAGTTCCGACGGTCGTCCAGCTCGGGAGCGGTGAGATAGAACCAGCCGGAGAACCGTTCCTCGATATCGAAATTGTCCTGATGGTCGCCCCCAAGCTCTCTGGGCTTTACGTTTTTCAAAAACGCCTCAAGTCGCTCGCCGATTGGGTCGCCCTCTTTTCCGCCCCTCTCGACCCGAAACACGCTGACGGGAATCCCGTTCAGGTAATGTCGGCAAGCCTCGGAAACTGCGAAATTCACTGGGGACGAAAGGCGATAAGGGTTCTCGAATACGTGTTCATGAACGCGGCGGCTTCAGGGGTGCACGTGTTTATCTCAGCGGGTGACAGCGGCTCCTCGACCTGTTTCCACCACAATAAAAAGACCAAGACCAAATCCGCCGAATATCCGGCATCGTCCCTGCACGTGACCGGCGTGGGCGGGACGAATCTCGCGCTCAACGAGGACAACACGATCAGGGGAGAGGGTGTCTGGAACGACCGGGATTTTCCTCCTCCATTTAACAAGAAGCTGGCAGCCGGAGGCGGCGGTAAAAGCCGTTTCCTCAAAAAACCCTTCTGGCAAAAGGGGACGAAGATCAAAAGCAGGAACAGGATGACGCCCGACGTCGCTTTCTATGGCGACGTATTCCCGGGTTATGTCATAAACGACTCGCTGAAAGACTGGCACGATGTCGCGGGCACAAGCGCGGCGACGCCCTTCTTCGCCGCATCCATGGCGCTCGTGCTCCAAGCCGCTCAGGAAAATGACGTCACCCTCGACCTCACTTACAGATTGATATACAGGCTCGCGAATTCCGATGTATACCCTCTTGTGTTTCAGGATGTCGTTATCGGAAACAACGACCTTTTCGACGTCGGCTGCTGCACAGCCAAAAGGGGTTATGATATGGCGAGCGGCTGGGGGTCTCTCAACATCACCTCCTTGATGGAAGCTCTGTCCCTGCTGCCGGAGGAATGACGGTTTACGGACGGCTGATCCCCAAAAGAGCCGCCGCCCGCAGCAGAGGCGGACTAAAACGAGCGTACAGCCCCCTTCCCTTATTCGCACTCAAATCAGAACTTTAAAACCAGTAAAGGAGATAAGGGAAGGGGTGAACGTTATTCTACCGTGAAGGGACGGCAAGGCGCGCCGCCTCCTTCACGATGCCCGAATCTATTTAAAGAACTGGTCGATGAATATCATCAGCCTGCCCTGTACCGTGAACGGCGTCTCGTTGTAGCGAACCCCGTCGGACTCTATCTGGTTGACTGCGAGCGTATTGGCCGCCTGCGCCTCAAGGAGCGTATCCAGACTGCTGCCCGGGAATACTATGCCGCCTATAAGGTCGAGGTTTACGCCCGGGTACATATGCCACGTGAGCGTGCCTTCTACTTCCGTACCCATGTACGTATCCAGGCTCTCGACACCCGGGTAGGGGTTCTTCGTCTCTTCGTTGAACGCAACCACTACCTGAGGCGTGAACGAAAGCTCGTCGATAAGCTTTACAGTGCCCCAAACCCTGGCGTAGTATGCGTTGTAGACGCTGCTCTCGACCTGATATATGTTCGATACGATGTTCTTGAAGAGAAGGTTGTCCAGGTTGTAGGCCGGGTTGAAATAGACTATCCCGCCCTCGATCGAACCCGATTCGAGGTCATCGCCCTTCGCCCATCCGAATTCCGCCGCGACTATCTTCATAGGCCAACCCGGATACACTTCCGCGCGGGCGGCGAACACTATGTTCGACGCGTCTATATCCACGTCGCCCACTCCGTCAATGTTGAGTGTGCCCCAGACCCCGTCCATCTCGCCGACAATCCTGAACATGTCAGCCTTATAATCGATAAGACCGGAATATAGAACAAGCTGGTCGAGGTCGACACCGCTGACCGCGGCCCCCGCATTCGGCGGTACGCCCGGATCGGTCCCGCTCGTCGGGAACGTGCTGACGTTATTCTGATGGATGTACGGAAATACGAAGCCCGCCACCGTCAGGTTGCCTCCGGCGATATTCGGATTGTTGAATATAAGAGCGGCAGCCCCGATATCGTATCCGTTGCCGTTACCGGTCACGACGCTGTTTCCCCCGGTGAGTATGTCCGAGACGAATACGAAGGTTATGGACGAGGACCCGGCCGCGAATGACTTCAGATAAAGGAACCTGTCGAATATGGTGCCCAGGTCGGAATACGGGTCCCAGCCTCCGTTCAGATACATACCGATACCCCAGTCGAAAGGCTGACGTCCGACCCTTATGAATCCCAGGTCGTGCGGGAGCACTATGTCCGACATCAGGAACCTCACGTCGAAGAAGCCGGGGTCGTCTATCGCATTAGGACCTGTCAGGATTGCGCCCCTGAACCTGTCGCTGAACGAGATATTAGAATTGACGACTGTGTTGCGCCCTCCTAGAAGCTCTGTAGTCGAACCGCCCCAAATGTTGTTGTCGAATACGTTCAGCTGCGCCCTGATAACGACCGAGTCGCTGAGCACGAGCTGAGGGGTCAGGCGCAGGGTCGTATCCGCGAAAAAGATATTGTCGTCGTTATTGTTGAAACCGAGGTCTATCGCGTTCTGCCTGCTAAGCGCCGATATAAAGGTCGCGTTACCTATATAACGAGCTCTCGTACGCATGTAACTCGGAAAGCCGCCAAGACTGAAACTGACGGCGTAGGATGGTACCGCAGTAAAAATAGCCAGCACGAACAAAATGAGCCATTTGACCTTATTCATCTTCCTTCCTCCTTGGACTTATTTTCGTTTATTCCACGCTTGAATGCTCCGCCCGCTACAGCCTTGAAAATAACGTGCCAATTGTTTCGTCTTACGATCATTAAATTATTCGAACGACTGTGTGTCGCATGTCAGAAAATAGTACAAGAATAGAATTCGTTTCCGGCATAACGGATTAAAAGCGGAGAGAGGTGAAAAGCGGGAATAACATTATCTCGGAACAGCCGTCGTGTAACAGGGGCGGCAATGTGCAAATAAAATTGGCTGCTCCGGAAAAGATTCATTTCGGGGCATATTTAGCTGCCATATTTTACGGACGGGTCTCGGAAATATAAGCGGATGAAAGGGCTATCGCACGGTTATATAACAAGGATTAGGTCGATAAGATAAATTTTAGCCGATCCTAAGATCCGGATTGAGAAACTCGAACACGCGAGACCTGAATTTGTCGACTTTGAAAGGTTTGGTTATATACTCGTTCCCCGTCGTGTTGATGAAGTCCATTGTTTCACTGCTTGGGTCGCCCGTTATGAAAATAACCTTCTCGGCAAGCCGGGGCTTTAGTTCCTTGATTTTGTCATAGAAAGCGATCCCGCTCATACCCGGCATCTTGATGTCGCAAACTATCAGATCGTAGTTGCCGGAGTCCGTTTTCACGAGCGCTTCCTCGCCGTCCCTGGCATCATCAACCGTGATGTTATCGTGCTCCAGGACGCCTTTTATCAAATCGACAACTAACTCTTCGTCCTCGACGATGAGGATCCTCTTCTCATTCATCGCCCCCCGGTTTGCCGGTATACGCTTCTCTTTGTCCCGTCCATGCTCCGCCGTCTGCCCCAACACCGGCAGCTCAATCACGAAAGTTGTCCCCCCTCCTTCCCCGCTTTCCGCACGTATCTCCCCGCCGTGCTCGCGTATGATCCCGTATGCGACGGCGAGACCCAGGCCCGTCCCTCTCCCGGGCTCTTTGGTGGTGAAAAAGGGATCGAATATCTTTCCGATCACATCTTTCGGGATTCCCGGGCCGTTGTCCTCGAATTTAATCTCGATGACGCTCCCTTCCGGCACTCTGGTCGACACTTTGAGACGCCCCTTGTCCCCGTACCCGCTCATCGCCTGCTCTGCGTTGAGTATGATATTCGTAAACACCTGATGGAGCTGGTTGGAGTCGATCATGGTCTTGGGAGTTCCGGCGTCGAAGTCGGTAACGACCTCTATGTTCTCGAGCTTCAGCTGGTACTCCCTGAATTCGAGCGACTGCTTTAGAAGTGCGTTAATATCTTCATAAGCCCTCTGCGGCCTGTATTTCCTCGAGAACGAAAGCAGCTTCTCGATGATCTTCGCGACCCTCTGGGCCGAGGTATTGATGATTTCGAGCGACTTTTTCTCAGTATCGTCGAGACCGGGCTTCGTCAGAAGCCTCTGCGAATAGCCAATGATCGGGGTGAGCGGGTTGTTTATTTCGTGCGCGATGCTCGAAATCATCTGACCGAGAGAGGCGAGCTTCTCCGACTGGACGAGCTTTTCCTGGGCGGACTTGATCTCCTCCAGCATCTTCGCCTTCGCGATCGCGATCGCGATCTGGTCCCCCATGGAGGAAAGGAGGCGCACCTCGCTCTCGCTGAACTTCCGCTCCTTGTAGCTCAGGAACCAGATGACCCCTATTACTTCGTTTTCAAGGAATATCGGTATGCCTAACAAACTGTGGTGCCCGAGGTCCCTGCCCCCCTGGCCGATTTCCTTGTCCTTCTGAGCGTCTTCGATATTCACGATCGACCCCGTATTGATCACCTTCCAGGTTATCCCACGGGGATAGGGGACTCTCCCCGCCCTCTGAATATAAAATTCGGGCAGGTTTCTGTTAGCCTGCAACACGGCCTCCTTCCGCTCTTTATCCACGAGATATATCATCGCCATGTCCACGTTTTCCATATGCATTACAATGTCGAGCGCGACGTCATACACCTCGCTCAGGTCGAGGAACCTGTGCACGGCCTTCATCAGGGTGTTAAGGGCCAGGAGTTCCTCCTCCGCCCTTTTACGTTCCGAAATATCCCTCGTGATAACCACCCCGCGTATCTCCCCCCCAGCCGTCAGGTAGGGGTTCCCTATGCATTCGAGCCACTGGTAGTGGCCCGACTTGTGTAAGGCCCTGAACGTGGCCTTCTCCGTGGAGAGATTCATTACCGCCCGCATGAATATAGAGAGCGCCGTCGGCACGTCGTCCGGATGCATGAAATCGAAGGCTTTCTTCCCCACGAGCTCCGCCTGCGTGTAACCGGTCAGCTCTAAGCAGACCGGATTCACATAGAGTATCCTCCCCACGGAATCCACCTCGTATATGAGGTCGTAGCTGTTCTCAATGATTGTCCGGTATTTTTTTTCATTCTCTATGAGCCCCTCTTCCGTTTCCCTGAGCCTTGTGATATCCCGGAAAACGACGGCCACCCCTCTGAAGTCCGTCCGCTCATACTGCACCGGAGCGAAACTCGCCGAGACGTACCGGATCAATCCGTCCCGGGTGACCAGAAATGTATTCCTTTGCAAACCGAGCTTCTCCCCGGTTTCAAGAACCATATTCGCAGGCTCTATCTGGTCTTCTTTCCTGTTATCGTTATATAGACGCAAGACCACTCCGGTGGGCTTCCCTAAGGCTTCTTGAGAGGTCCATCCGGTGAGCTCCTCCGCCATGCGGTTGATCAGGATAATATTTCCGTCCGCTCCGGCGATAATAATGCCGTCGCCGATGCCGCTAAAGCATACGGAGAGCTCCTCTACCCGGCGCGTAAGCTCGATTTCCCTCGCTTCATGACCGGAAATACGGTGTCGGAGCTCTTCGAGCTCGCCGATCAACTGTTTCTTAGTCTTTTTTTCGTCTCTCATACAATCGCCTTCACGCCGCGAACCCGGCCGCCTTACGTTTCATACCACCCGGGGATACTTCTATTATCAGGCACAACAGGCACTTACGCAGCTTGCTGATTACGCGCCACAGAGCAATTCCCGTTACTGGGAACGTTCGGCCCGAAACACCCCCTTCTAAATTAATAGTGCACTTGTTATGTGTTGTAAATAGAAGAAGTCAAAGGCAAGAGCTTACAGCCGGCCGTTTTCAACTTTACGTGCTTATGGCCGGCTCCGATGTACGCCATTTCATTGCGCTCTGAAGAAGTACTGAGTGCCCGCGAGCGAGCCGTCGGGAGGAATGAGCCTGAGCGTCTCTTTTCCCCCGAACATTTGGTCGTTTGAGATGGCGACGAGGTATGTCTCGGTGATGACCGCGGACGCGCTTAACCCGGCCTCCGCGCTCTTATACTCGAGGACGAGCTTGCTCGGGTCCTGTATGAGCGACTTGAGCCCTTTGTCCACGGTCTCGAGCCGCCATATGCCGGATATGGTCTTGTTCTCATTTTCCTGCATGCCCGCCGGGCGCTCGAACTTCCTCGTGAACGTGCCGTCGCCGCTGAACGAGTATGTCGTTACGGCGCGGAAGGCCCCTTCCCCTTCGTCCCAGACCCAGTCGCCCAAGAGCTTCGACCTGGTTTCATCGAACACTCCCGCACCGGCGCCCGGCGCGAAGAACCCGGATACCGCCGTGACGAGAATCATCAGTGTTAATATTCGTATTCTCATTTTCTCAAGCCCCTTTCGATAAGTTCTCGATCACACCATGAAAAAACGGATTGACCCCTCTCACTCGACGCTGCCCTCGACCAGGCTAACCTTTATAAGCGTCAGAGGGAGCCCGGTGTCGTTGTCCTTCACCCTGAGGACATAAACAGAAGAAGGGAAGAATTTGTTACCGTTCCCGAGCTTCGCCCGGAAACGCGTGTCCTCGCCGCCGGTGACTTTGAAGGGACCCTTCACCTGAAGCGAAATCTCGTTGTCCATCTTCGCCACCCTGC
>CADEFK010000125.1 GCA_902826595.1 uncultured bacterium
GCGGCTTGCTCCGCGCAAATTTCTCCTTAGACATCGCCTCTTATTACCTCCTTAATGGATTAACGAACATGTAGTCATGCGCCGTATGGAGCCCACGAGCGGACTTGAACCGCTGACCTCATCCTTACCAAGGATGTGCTCTACCGACTGAGCTACGTGGGCAAAAAAAGCAATGAGCGGGAGACGGGATTCGAACCCGCGACCCTCAGCTTGGAAGGCTGATGCTCTAGCCAACTGAGCTACTCCCGCACCGAATGCGCTGTAGCCACTGACTATCTGTCTTATGTTGAAAGAATGCAGTCTTGTTAAACCTTCCATAATATTTCCATGGGGAGGGCAGGATTCGAACCTACGTAGGCTTGCACCGGCAGATTTACAGTCTGCTGCTTTTGACCGCTCAGCCACCTCCCCTCCGAATAACTCGTATATAAATCCCTGTGATTGCAACATTTTTCGTGTGGAGCTGGCGAAGGGATTTGAACCCCCGGCCTGCTGATTACAAATCAGCTGCTCTACCACTGAGCTACGCCAGCGTCTAAGAATCTATAGCTCCTATGGATTCTCCATTAAATGAGATTAGATAGAATTTGCCCGTCTATATGAAACCACGTATATTAACATAAGAAAGCGAACACTGTCAAGGTAAGGAATTGATTTTAATTAAATTAATAGAGCGAAACCATAATTTCCGCTTCCGCAACCTTTGAGCCTTCAACACTCGCCTCACCAGAGAAGATTATAATCTTTGACCTCATCTTCTGTATCCTCACATCCATCTTCAAAAGATCGTTCGGGTAAACAGCTCTCCTGAAACGCACTTTCTCGAGCCCGGCAAGATAAGCCCCCGTCTGTCCTTTGGATATCCGCTCCTCCGTGAACGACGCGTTATAAAGAACGCCGCCCGCCTGGGCCATCGCTTCCACGATTATCACCCCGGGGACGATCGGACTTCCGGGGAAATGCCCCTTAAAGAACTCCTCTTCCGGGCGGAACCTCCTGACAGCCACGATCCTGGCCCCGGGCTCAAGCTCGAGGACCTCGTCCACGAATAGAAACGGATCCCTGTGGGGAATATGCCCCTTGATAGATTCTCTATCAATTAAAATTTTCAAGCTTCTCCGGTCTGTAACAGTTCCGTCAAGCATTAGTTCTTGGCATCGTATGCCTGTATAACCTTCTGTGTGATATCGATCGACGGAATTGAGAAAATAACACCGCCTTCGGTCTTTTCGATAATGATTGTATATCCGTCGCTGGTGCCGATAGACTGGAGTATGCCATCGAGATCCTTTAATATTTTCTCCAGCAGCTCGTAATCCCTCCTCTGGAGCTCGTCCCTGAAGTCAGCCCTCGACCTCTGGAGATCCTTGTCGAGACGGTCGATCTGCTCGGCCTTCTGCTTTCTCGTCGTTTCGTTCATAACGGGTCCGTTCTGAATGAAATCGTTTTTAAGCGCTTCGAGCTGGGAATTCTTGCTCTCAATGATCTGCTGCTTCTGCTTGAACTCGGTCTCAAACGCGGATTTGGCAGCCTTCCCCGCCTTCGAGTTAGCTATAACCATCTGCAAGTCGATAACGCCTATCTTATTCGTCTGCGAATAAGAGACAAGAGGCGTCAGCAACAACAAACCTAAAACAAGTAACAATACCCTCATTTCTTATACCTCCTTAGGATTTAAAATAATGAGCCGATAGTAAATTGAATTTCGAATGGATCCTCGCCGGGCAGTCTGTCTCCGAGCGGGAATCCCACTTCGAGTCTCAGCGGGCCGAGCGGAGACACCCATCTCACGCCGAAGCCCACGTCCTTTCTCAGGTCGTTCGGGTTTATAGTCAAGTCCTGCCCGTCGTTAAACGCGTCTCCCATATCGAAGAATACCGCCCCTTTCAACCCCGCCGAAGGAAGGATCGGGAAGATATAGTCGACCGAAAACAGGAGTTGCTGAACGCCGCCGATAATTACGAAGCTGCCGTCAGCGGCAGGGACCCTCGGGCCCACCCTTCTGAATCCGTAGCCCCTGAGGGTGTTCGGCCCGCCGAGGAAGAACCTTTCACCTACGACCAGGTCGTTGCCGTTGTCCCTGAAATCGATTACTCCGTAAGTCCCCCTTACCGTCAATACCGTACCGAGCCATAAGGGAAACCATTGCCTGGATGATACAGTATATTTAATAAAATCAGTATTTCCACCAAGCGGGCCGCCAGCTGACTCGATTTCGGTTTCACTAAGGTTCCCGGCGCTCGGGTCGAGAAAATTGTTCCTCGAGTCCCAGACCAGACCGAAACCGATGCTGCTTATCGTCTGTTTCGACCTCGTAATAATAAGTCTCGCGTTCTCGTCTATATCCCCGATCTTCACGTCTTCGAGTCTGTACGTAATATTGCCCCTCAGGTCCCTCCAGAGGTACCTGCCGACTGTTAAGCTTCCGCCGAACGAGCTCCTGTCGAAGTCCCTGAACTGCCTGTCGGTCCTGAACGCGAGGACATCGAAAGTGAAGTCTGTGTCGAGGAAGTGCGGGTCCTGATAATTTGCAAAAAAAAGCTGTGTAACGCCGCCTACCTGAGCATTCAAAGTAAGCCTTTTCCCATAACCGAAAAGATTGGCTTCCTGTATCTGGCCGGCGAAAATAAAGGTCTCGACCGAGCTGAACCCACCGGCGATGCTGAAGAACCCTGTGGGCTTCTCCTCGACTTTCACCTTGATATCTATCTGATCCTCGGTGCCGGGAACCCTGTCCGTGGCGACTTCCACATTGTCCTCGAAGAAACCGAGCCTGGTGACCCTCGATTTAATAGCCTGAACCTCGGTGGCGTTGAATAACTGATCTTCCTCGATGGGTATTTCCCGCCTGATAACCTTGTCTCTCGTCCTGGTGTTTCCAACAATATCGATTTGCCGCACGTATACCTCTGGCCCCTTTTCAAGCCTGAACTGTACGTCTACCGTCAATTCCTGCCTGTTGAGCTTGAACGCGGGCTCCACGTTGGCGAAGGCGAAGCCCTTGTTGCCGTAAAAGGTTGTGAGCCCCGATATGTCCTGTGCGAGCAGGCTCCCCCTGAAGACTTCCCCGCTCTTGAGCTTGAGTAGCGCGCGAAGCTCCTCTTCGGGCACAATCATATCCCCGGTGAACGAGAGCTCGCTGACTTTGTACTGATCGCCCTCGTCAATGTTAAAGGTAATGATATAGCCCTTCTCCTCGTCGCTATAAACGACCTCGGGCTTGCTTACCTTGATGTCTAGAAACCCGTTGTCGATATACGTTACCCTTATTCTCTCGGAGTCATTATCGATTTCCTGCGGGTTATAAAGTCCCTTTTTCGAAATGAAGGAGAACATTCCCTTCTCCCTGGCGTACAAACCCTTCTTTATTATCTTGGTTTTCAGCTTTTCGTTCCCGACGAATATCACCTTCTTGATATAGGCTTTCTTTCCTTCCTGTATTTCGTAAGTGACGCTTACCGTCCCCTCTCCCTCGGGCTCTATACTGTAATCGACCACCGTTCCCACGAGACCGTTTTGTGCGTAGAGCGCGCTTATCGCCTCCTGACTCTGCTTAACCTTGCTGAGGTCTATAATCCGTCCTTCCTTGACGTCTATGACCTCGAGAATCTTATCGCTCTTTATGTCCTTGTTTCCCCTGATTCTGAGGTCGGCGACTACGGGCTTTTCCTTAACCTTATAAATTAGGATTATCCCCTCTGGGGTCTTTTCGGTGTCCGCCGATACGTCCTCGAAGTTTCCGAGCTTATAAAGCTTCTTTATATCGTCCCTGACGGTCGCAGCCGAGAATGGCTCGCCCACCTTAGAAGAAATATTAAGCCCTATCAGCTCCGTTGCCACACGGAGATTCCCTTCTATCTTTATCTGGATTATTTTGTCCTGTTCCTGGGCAGCAGGCTGCTGGGCGGTCTCTCCGCTCCGGGCCGTTCCGTCCGAGGGCCCCTGGACTGCGTCCGCTGCAGGAGCGGTCTCCTTACCGTCCGCGTCCTGTCCCGATGCGTATTCCCAGCATAACGCGCTCAAAAACAGCAGGAGAGCGACGGCTGTTAAGGTTCGCCCCGTATTTAAGTTAATTGACATCGACAATTTTCCCATCGGAAAGTCTGATTCTCCTGTTGAGCCGTCTGGTAATATCCTGATTGTGCGTAACCAGCACCGATGTTATTCCGTATTCATTATTGAGCGCCATAAATAAATCGACGATTGAAGCGCCCGTATCCAGATCGAGGTTCCCGGTCGGCTCGTCCGCCAGAATAACTTTTGGCTTCAAAACAACAGCCCTGGCAATCGCGACCCGCTGCTGTTCCCCGCCTGACAACTCCCCGGGACGATGCTCCACTCTGTGCTCTAATCCAACCTTGCCGAGGACATCGAGCGCCATCTCTTTCGCGCGCGCCGAGCCCAGACCGTTAATGAGACACGGCATCATCACGTTCTCGAGCGCGGTGAACTCGGGGAGGAGGTAATGGAACTGGAACACAAAACCTATTTCCCTGTTCCTGAATGACGCAAGCTCGCTGTCATTCTGCTTGAATACATTGACGTCCCCGTAACGCACCTCTCCCGCGGACGGCTGGTCGAGCGTTCCTAAAATATGCAGCAGAGTGCTCTTCCCCGATCCCGATACACCGATTATCGCAAGCATTTCCCCGTCCGGTATCTCAAGATCAATTCCCTTAAGAGCCTCTACCCGGCCGCCATCGGTCTCAAACACCTTCCATAGACCTCGTACTCGAATCTCCATTCCTCACTCGTACCTCAGTGCCTCTATTGGATCTTTTCGAGACGCCTGGAATGACGGATACAATGTTGCGATAAAACATATCAATATGCTGCAGAACGCCACCGCTAGAAAATAAAACGGTTCAATTTTAACTGGAAACTCGGAAATAGGATAGACGTTATTATCAAAAGGAATCAGTTTCCTTATGGTTTCACTGGTTTTGAGCATGTAACAGATACCGTAGCCCGAGAGGCTGCCCAGCAGTGTTCCGACGATGCCTATGATCATCCCGTCTATGACGAAGATCTTCAATATCCCGTTCCGGGTCGCCCCCATCGCGCGAAGTATGGCTATGTCTCTGCCTTTCTCCATCACCACCATGGTCAGCGCGCTGACGATATCGAGCGCAGCAACGAGTATAATCAGGCCCAGGAATATAGCTATCGCTATCCTCTCAAGCCTGAGGGCCTTAAAAAGGCTTTTATTTACTTCTTCCCAGTTCCTAGTATAGTAAGGGAAACCCAGGACAGAGGCCAGCTCCGCGCTCAAACCCCTCGCATCGTAAATATTCTTGACTTTGATCTCCACGCCTGAAGCCTCGCCGCTCATGTCGAAAAAGTCCATGGCGTCCTTGAGGTCGACATAGGATATCGACGAATCGTACTCAATCATACCGTAATCGAATACGCCGACCACTTCAAATTTCTTCACCTTGGCGGTTGCGCCGAAAGGCCCCATTTTGCCGAACGGGGATACCAGGCTCACCTGGTCCCCTTCAATTACCCCCAGCGTGTTAGCCAGCTCCTTGCCGAGCAGTATCGGGGGCTTGCCCGATTCGGTTTTTGTAACCAGTTTGCCGAGCGCCTCCTTTCCCATCCTGGAGAGCTGCTCATCGGATATTCTCTTTTTGCCCGAGTTGTTGCTCCCTAACGCACCCCTCCCCAGGGCCTGCTCGATATTCGTGACAGTGCCCGCCGTTCCGGGGTCTATTCCCCGAACGACGGAGCCCGACACGTTATTCTCGCTCGCCATCATCCCCTGGCCGTATATAAAAGGGCTCGCGCCGAGGACGCCGGGGAATTTACGGGTCTCGTCCTCTATTCTGGAATAATCCTTCATGGGGCCGTCGTAACTCAGAACCACTATATGGGAGCTCACGCCCAGAATCTTCTCCCTGAGCTCCTCTTCGAAACCGCCCATGACCGCAAGGACCACGTTCAGGGCCATTACGCCGATTATCACGCCGAGGACCGAGATCAGCCCGATGATGGAGGCAAACTTCTGTTTACGCCTGGAGCTCAGGTACCTGAGCCCGATAAAGAATTCGTATTTCATTCCGGCCTTAGGTGGGGAAAGAAAATAACTTCCCTTATGGAAGGTGAGTTTGTAAAAAGCATAACGAGACGGTCTATGCCTATGCCGGCTCCGGCGGTCGGGGGCATTCCGTGCTCGAGAGCCGTAACGAAGTCTTCGTCCATTTCATGCACTTCTTCTTCTCCCTTTAATTTGAGGTCGAGCTGGCCCCGGAACCGTTCTTTCTGGTCGATCGGGTCGTTCAGCTCGGAGAAGGCGTTCGCGATCTCCCTGCCGAAGATGTAAAGCTCGAACCTGTCCGTAATATCGGGATCTCCTTCGTTCTTCCTGGCCAGGGGGGAGACATCGAGCGGAAAACCGTATACGAAAGCCGGGTTCATAAGCTCCTCGCCAGTCAATATCTCAAAGGACTCGACGATCGCCTTGCCCCTTATTCCCTTATGATCGACGCCGAGGGAACGGGCTTTCTCAAAGAGCCTCGCGTCGTCCGAAAGGACTTCTTTGCCGATAGCTTTTTCAAGGTGTTCAATTACATTTATTCTCTTCCAGGGGCGGGTCATGTCTATCTCCGAGCCGCCGTACTCAAAGACGAGCGTGCCTTTGATTTCAAGGGCCAGTGAGCATATGAGCTCTTCGATGAGGTCCATGAGGTCCTCGTACGTAGCGTATGCCTGATAGAACTCTATCATTGTGAATTCGGGGTTGTGCTGGGTAGAAACCCCTTCGTTCCTGAAGGTCCTGCCGATCTCGTAAACCCTCTCCAGCCCCCCGATTACAAGCC
>CADEFK010000126.1 GCA_902826595.1 uncultured bacterium
TTAAGAACTTCTATGCGTTCGAGCTTATGATGGCCCCTTATGCGATAGGCCATCTCAAGATTTCATTCTTGCTTGAGGAGCTGGGTTACAGGTTAAAGGGCGACGACAGGTTCAAGCTTTACCTCACCAATACGCTCGAAATGGAGGAGCTTGCTCAGACCGACCTCCCCGGCATGGCGTCCCTTTCCGAAGAATCCCACCTCGCCGGCCGCGTCAAAAAGGAGCAGCCTATACTGGTAATAATGGGCAATCCGCCTTATTCGGGAATTTCTGCAAATAAAAGTGATTGGATAGCTGAACTAATAGAGGATTATAAATACATCGATGGTAAACATTTTGGAGAAAGAAAACATTGGCTTCAAGATGACTATGTGAAGTTCATTCGATTTGCCCAGTGGAAAATTACTCAAGCTGGTCAAGGAATAATCGGTTTGATTACAAACCATAGTTATCTCGACAATCCGACATTTCGCGGTATGCGTCATTCACTAATGGGAAGCTTCAACGAAATCCATATCTTAAATTTACATGGTAACAGTTTAAAAAAAGAGAAATGTCCAGATGGGTCAAAAGATGAGAATGTGTTTGATATTCAACAAGGTGTAGCGATAGCATTGTTTGTTAAGAAGCGTGAAGAAAAAACGAAGTGCATCATCTATTACGCCGATAAATGGGGTTTAAGAGACGTGAAATACAATTGGCTAGAATCTAATGATATTAAAACAACTAATTGGAAGACCCTAACTCCCTCAAGTCCATACTATTTTTTTGTTGATTGGAAAGAAAAAGACGATGATATATATATAAAGTCATTTAGTAGCATTAAATCAATCTTTTCGATAAACAGTGTGGGGTTTGTTACGGGAAGAGACAGTATCACGATAAATTGGACCCAAAACGATGTATGGACGACGATTTTAAATTTTTCGAAAATGGATATGGAAATGGCTCGTACAGCATACAAATTGGGAAAAGATTCGAGAGACTGGCAAGTTAAAACAGCCCAAAAAGATTTAATAGAAAGTGGATTGGATAAAAGTAAGATTACAAAAGTTTTATATAGACCTTTCGATACAAGATACACATACTACACGGGCAATTCACGCGGATTTTATAGTAGTCCACAATTTAATGTTATGAGTCATATGTTCAAAGATAATCTTGGCTTGATAATGCCAAAACGAGTGGAGACTAAAATACCTTGGTCCCATATACTTTGTGGCGAAGAAATCATCGAACATGTTGTAGTTTCACTTAAGACAACTGATTATCTCTTTCCCCTCTACCTCTACCCTGACACTGAGAAGAAGGATCTTTTTAACCACAAGCAAAAAGACGTGGAGAGGAAGCCGAATTTTAATCCTGAGTTTTGTAAAACCGTATCAGAATCATATGCTAAAGAGTTATCGCCTGAGGAAATATTCTATTACATATATGCTGTCCTCTATTCGAACATCTACCGCACGAAATATGCCGAGTTCCTGAAGATCGACTTCCCGAGGGTTCCGTTCACATCAAATTATCAAGTATTCGGCAAAATGGCTGGGCTTGGAGAGAAGCTCGTCAATCTCCACCTCCTCAAATCCCCCGATCTTGATTCTCCTGTCGCCAAATTTCCGGTTAAGGGCGAGGATAAGGTCGAGAAGCCTGTATTCACGGATGGCCGCGTGTACATAAACAAAGACCAGTATTTCGAAGGTGTGGATAATGAAGTCTGGGAATATCAGGTTGGCGGCTATCAGGTCTGCCACAAGTGGCTCAAGGACAGGAAGGGGCGGAGGCTCTTGACCGAAGACGTAATACATTACTGCAAAGTCGTTACCGCCCTAAAGAAAACAATCGAAATCCAGAAATCGATCGATGCCATTTATGACGAAGTCGAAAAAGATTTAATCGAGTTCTAATTATTTGTCATTTCGAGCAGCGCGAGAAATCTATTTTTATTGTCATCCTGAACTTGATTCAGGATCTCATCTTTTGTCTTTTAATTCCCACCCCATTAGAAAATGGAGGCTCCCTGACAGCCTCCTGAGTATATGCAGGGGACTCGCAGTATCCCCCTGACGGAACCTTTGAGAGCCAGGAGCTCCCTCAGCATTTCGCGGCGAGATTTTGCCATATAATCTTAACCATCAGTCTAAATACTCCGTCAAAACAAATCAATCCTCTACACACCTCCTTCACTCACGTCCCACCCTCCCCTGTCATTTCGAGGCAGCGCCGAGAAATCTATTGTTTGAACGCCCCATTTTCTTTGTAATATCACCCGCACAATGTATGTTTATAAAACCATCCGGATGCATATCGCTATGTCGATTATCATGCTTATGATATAATAAAATAATGAATACGTTTAAAGTATACAAGCTCGGAAACGTCCCGTACCCGAAGGCCCTCGAAATCCAGTCGAAGCTCCTCGATATGAGAACGAACGGCGAGATCGGCGACACCCTTCTCCTCCTGGAGCACCCCCCTACGTTCACAATAGGCCGCCGCGGCAATATGGGGAACCTCCTTGCGGCAAAGAACTACCTGAGCAAAGCCGGCATCCATTTCGAGGTGATAAGCAGGGGCGGAGACATCACTTACCACGGCCCCGGTCAGCTCGTCGGGTATCCGATTATGGACCTGAACGGCATGGGCAGGGACGTCCACAAATATTTGAGGAACCTGGAAGAGACGATCATCCTTTCACTCGCGGATTTCGGCATCCGCGGGAGGAGGATCAAGGGCGTAACCGGCGTGTGGATGAAATGGCATAAGATCGCGTCTATCGGGGTTGGCGTCAAAAGATGGGTCACATATCACGGATTCGCGCTAAACGTGAATACCGACCTCTCCTACTTCGACATGATAGTCCCCTGCGGCATAGAGAACGTGAAAATGACCTCCATTCAAAGGTGGCTTGGAAAAAAAGAATATATAGACATGCCAGAGGCGGAGGATAGCATAATTAAAGCATTTTCTCAGATATTTAATATAAATAATACTAATACAACGACATTATACAACAACACTTCGGACGAAGGCACGGATTTCGACCTCCTTCTCAATATCGAAAAGAGACTCCTGGACGAGTCCGTCCTCACAGATTAGAAATCCGGTGAACTCTTGGTGTACTTCCGGTGCGCTTCCGGTGCACTGTTCCCCCAATTTACGATATGATCTTCGACTGCTGCACCAGGTTCGAGATCTTTATGAGGAACTCTTTCATGTCTTCCTGGAATATCGGATCGTTGTAGTGCGGGTCCGAAAGCTCCGACCTCTCATATATGCTCTTGTAAGATACCCTGACCGCATCGAGAGCCTGGTCGTAGTTCTCGAGCATGGCCCGCCGCCTGTCGAGCTCCTTGCTCCTGTCTATGACGAACGACCTCTTGAGCGCGTCCCTGCTTTGGCTGTCTTCGAGCAGCGTATCGAGGAGTTTGATGTTCCTTTCGTAGTTGTCGATCTGCTCCTTGTAGATGTCCGAGAACGTATCCAATAATGCGAACGTCGCTTCGAGTCTGTCCGCGTTCTCGAGTATGACCTCCTGAGGGGATTTCTGCACGTAGAATGAAGTGAAGTAATCCTTCCATTGGTTAACTGTGACGACGTCCTTCCCGTGGCCCCTGAGCTCCGTAACGGTCTCCGTGATATTTTCATCTACGCCCGAGAACTGCGGGACGAACTGTACATTCTCGAACGCGCCCTTGAGCTCCGACCTCTTCACCACGAGCCCGAGCGCCCGGCTGAAGTCGAGGAGCGCCAGGGACGTTTGATTGAACGCCCCGGCCTCGGATTTATACGGCGCGCACTTCTCCTTGTCGCTCGTGTACTGTGTCATCGGCGAAGAAGCAGGCGTCTGGCCGAGCTCCATAATTATGTTCCTGATCTCCGCTGTCCCGAGACACGTATCGTAGCTCCCGGTAAAAACCGAATTATACGAGCCGGCGAACTGTCCCGTCCCCGTCCCGAAGTCCCCGATGGCCTGATAGTTCACGCATCCCGTCGCAAGTCCCACTATTATGTATATACAGATAAGTTTATTGAAGCGCATCTCGCCTCCCTCCCTTGAAAGCAGAATTTCCGGATTGTGACGCTAAGTTTAGTGCCGATTGGGTTTTAAGACAATAGATATTTAAGGCCTTTCGGCCTGAAACCCCGAGCGGGAAGGAGAAGGAGATACTCGGCCTCATCACGAACGGTCTCAGCAACAGCGCCATAGCGGAGGAGCTCTCTATAAGCATCAAGACCGTCGAGACCCACAGGGCGAACATAATGAAGAAGCTCGAGATCCACAATCTGGTTGATCTCGTTAAGTTCTCGATGCGCAACGGCATGGCGTGATACTACTTACAAGTATCTAATGGTTCATCAAACCGTCTTCGTCCTCTTCGTCACAGCCACGAACAGGTAGTAGCCAATAACCGCTATGGTCGCGATGATTAGCAGGAATTTTATGGCTGCCGCGGTCGAGGCGGCGAATATTATGAGGCCGCTAAGGTTATCCGGGTGAGAGAGCTGTGATTGAAGGAGAAAATTCTCTATCACGTCGAGCGCCCCGGCGAATATAGGCAGGCTGAAATACGTGAGCGCCCTCCCCCGCTCTAACCCCTTCACGAGCGACCCCGTTAAATTCCCCAGGAACCCGGTATAGGCGATTATGAAGAGATAATCGATCCAGACGAGTATCAAATGCGCGCGGACGCCCTGCTCGCCGCACCCCGTGAGCATCCTCTCGAACGCGGGCTTCGTGAACGCAAGCTCGAGAGGGATGACCCCCGCGCAACCTTCGGGCCTCACGAAGGAGTCCGTAGTCAGCATCGCGAACGCCGTGAGCACGAAGAATGTTCCCGTAAATATGAGGAATTCCTTCACTGACAGTGCGTTGAACAGAAATTCTATAATTTTCCTCGGCATTCGTCTCCTTTACCGGTTTATATGAGATAATGATTATTCAGGATCGGGCCCAATATTCAACCTGCGCCGGGATTATCGCGCCCGGTCAGCCCTTTCACGGCGGTGTTCATTGTATGTTATATTGTGAGCTATAATCGGTAAACCGGCGGAGGTTTCAGGTGACAGGATCGAGGATAGAGACGTTCAAGGCTCTCGTGAAAAAGGACCCGGGTAACCCCCTCGGCAGGTACAGTCTCGCAAACGAATACTACAAGCTCGAGATGTACCCCGAGGCGATTACGGAGATAAAAGAGTATCTGAAGATTGCGGACGACCAGGGGGCGGTTTACAGGATGCTCGCGGAATGTTATATAAAGACGGGCGACCTAGAGATGGGGAGGGAGGCCTACTACGAGGGGATAGAGGCCGCAAACCGCCACGGGCATCCGGGTATGGCCGAGGAATACGAGGAAGCCATCGACTTAATGAACGAATGAACGAAGCTTCCGCGGTGGCGTAATCTAAGGCTGAGGTGATAAATTTTGGGAGACCTTATAGATGTTGCGGCTGTAGGGGAGATCGCTCCCGGCGAGGCGAAGCTCGTCGAGGCCGAAGGCAGGGAGATCGCGCTCTTTAACTGTGACGGCGAATACTATGCGTTGGATAACGACTGCACCCACATAGGCGGGCCGCTCTGCGAAGGCGAGATATCGGGCGATACCGTCACCTGCCCGTGGCACGGAGCCGAATTCAGCATCAAAACGGGAGAGGTGCTTGGATCCCCCGCCGATGAGAACGTCAATTCGTATAAGGTGCACGTCGAGGGCGGCAGGATACTGATCGAGATCTAGCCCGCAGGTTTACCGTTATAAACAGAGCCCTTCGAAGAGGGGCCCCGATTTTCTTTCCCCGGATGAATCTTCCGCGTGTCCGAGCCCTTCCCTGAAACGGCCGTCTAGCGGCTTCGGCGTGAGGAATTTATGTTATTATTTTTACGTGATGGGTGATCATACGCTCGGGTGGCTTTTCGTCGATATGAACTCGTACTTCGCCTCGGTCGAGCAGCAGCTCACGCCCGGCCTCAGGGGCAAGCCTACTGTCGTCGTCCCCGTTATGGCTGACAGCACGTGCTGTATAGCAGCGAGCTGCGAGGCGAAGGTATACGGGATTAAGACCGGCACAAAAGTAGCGGAGGCGCGCAGGCTTTGCCCGGACCTCGAAATCGTGGAATCGAGGCCCGAAATATACATCGAGACGCATCATAAAATATGGTCGGCGGTCAATTCGGTGCTCCCTGTGGATAAAGTCCTTTCGATCGACGAGATGGCGTGCCGGTTAACCGGGAGGCAGACGGATTACGACAACGCCGTCTCCATAGGCCGTCGGGTGAAGGAGGCGATTAAGGAGCAGGTCGGAGAGTATGTGAAATGCTCCCTGGGTCTTGCGCCTAACCGCTTTTTAGCCAAGGTGGCGACCGATATGGAGAAGCCCGACGGGTTTACGGTCATAACGAAGGAAGACCTTCCGCATAAATTATATTCCCTATCGCTGACCGACCTGCCGGGTATAGGAAAGAGGATGCATAAGCGCCTTAAGCTTCATGGCGTAGGCACGGTAAAGGAGCTGTGCGGATTATCCGAGAATGAGATCACGGCTGTCTGGCAGAGTGTCCTGGGGAAGCGTTTCAGGCTTATGCTCATGGGAGAAGAGGTAACGGAGCCTGAAACCGGGAGGAAGACCGTAAGTCATTCCCATGTGCTCGCGCCTAAGCTCAGGACCGAAGCAGGGACGCGGGCCGTCTTCGTAAGGCTTATAGACAAAGCCGCTTTCAGACTGAGGAGGCTCGGGTATCTGGCGGGGAAGATGGTCGTCAGGATAGACTATCTCGGCGGGGAATCGAGCTGGAAAGTGAGCGCGGAT
>CADEFK010000127.1 GCA_902826595.1 uncultured bacterium
TCGGCAACACTCCAGAATTCATCTATTTGGCGGTCAATGTCAGCTTTTTCGTTTCGGGGAAACCTTTCCGAACACCCTGCCCATCTTTATGTCGCCGCGTATCCCGGCCCACCTGAGAAGCAGCTCGTCCGAAAGCCAGACCTTCAGATTCCTCCGCTTCAAACGCATTTCAAGGAAATGGCAATAGTCCTGAATAATCCAGAAGAGCTTTTCAGGCACACTTATAGAGCAGTCAGACCCTTCGGTCTCGTAGCCGAGCTCCCTTAGCAGTTCCCCGGCCACGGATTCGAATATGGCGCGGTCGCCGGGCGCCATCCCTCTCTTCCATTTCCCCTGATTCGAGCGCATTATCTCTGTCTTCGTCCCGTACCCCCCGGGCTTCGACGTGTTGATATCGATCTCAACGAAATTAAGTTTCAGCACAGCTTCGTAATACGGCGCGCCGATGAATGCGCATACGCTCTGCATAGTCTCTCCGGGATTGTCGAGGAGCGTCTCGTAACGTATTTCCATGTATCTCTCCCGTCCCGCCCTCGTCCCGTCGGACCTGGCCGTTGTCACCATCCGCTTCCATGCCGACGCCGCAGAGTAGATGTTCCCGGGGCCAAACCACGGCTTCATGAACGAGAGCGCGACATCCCTCCCGTCCCGATATATGTGGATGATTTTGCACGACGGGAATATTTCGACGAGCGTCGGTATTTCAGTCACATATTGCGGCGTTTTATCGCCCCAGCGGGACTTCCCCTCTTTCGCCGCCCATTCCCCGAAAATACCGGATACGATTTCACTGTAACTCCTGCATCCCGAGAACGAAGCCGGGGTCCTCGTTATCCCGAATGACCTGAGCCAGTGGATACCGAGAATCTTCGAGGCAACTTTTACGGCCTCCTTTTCGCTGCCCGGGTCGCCGTAGAGTTTGTAGAGTCTCGGTATAAAATGGGACTCGGGCGGGAACGAGATGTTCGGGTGCGAGCGGAGCAGGTCACGGATGAGCTTCGTTCCGCTCCTGGGACAGCCCACGATGAAGATGGGGGAATCGGTCATTACCATGTTCCGTTCATACTATCCATTGTCCTCCCGGTGATAGGCTCCTCGCTCCGCCCTCCAATAATAACACGAGGGGCGCTGCGCATGTAGCGCGCATGCCCGTGTGCGGGGAGTTATACACCCGGGAAGAGGCCCAGCAGGTTTAGGGAAATGTATCGACTCAGGGACCGGAGCATGTAATGCGAGCCCGGCTGCTCAATAATTTCTCGAGGGCCTTTTCAGTCTCCCCTATCATTTTCTCCAGGGTGAAATTTTCTTCGATCCTCCTCCGCAGCTCATCGCGGCTAACTTTCGGGAGCATGTTCAGCATATCGCCCAGCCCCCGTGCGAGAGCCGCAGGGTCATCCGGCGGGACTACTATACCGAGGTCTCCCACGATAAGGGCGGAATCCCCCGCATCGGTCACGACGCACGGCACGCCGCATGCCATGGCCTCCCCTATCACGTTCGGAGAACCCTCGCTGTAAGAGGAGGAGCAGAGCACGTCGAGCGCGTTCATGACCGAAGGCATGTCTTCCCTTACCCCGGCCCATATAAGACGACCGTCCAAGCCCAGCTCACGTCCCAGGAATTTCAGCTCGTTCTTAAAATATTCTTGCCCGTCTCCGACGCAGACGAAACGGACGTCCCCCCTTTCCCTGAAAAGCAATGAGGCGGCTTTCAGGAAATCGGCATGCCCCTTGACCGGGCTTAAGCGCGCAGCGATACCTATAAGCGGAGAGTCCGCCGGGACGCCCCATTCCCGGCGCACGATATCGCGAGCCTCCGGGTCGGGCCTGAATCTGCGGGTATCGATACCGTTGTTGATGACAAGCTCCGTTCCGCACCTGTAACCGAGCTTCCTTCTCGACGCGAGACCCGCCTGAGAATTGTATATCACGAGAGGGACATAGGGAGAGACCCATTTGTTGACATACAGGGAAGGCGACTGCTTCTGCCTATAGCCCCCCGGTCTCGTTTCAGGAATAGAGCCCTGTACGCCCCATACGATTTTAGCGCCAGTCACGGAGCTGACCGCGAGCCATGAGATAAGTCTTACCGTATGCCCCTGAAACGCGTATAGGACCTGAATCCGGTCTTTTTCAATCAATCGTCTTAATTCCAGCGCGGCCCGCAGCAAACCTGCGCATTCGGGGAGGATGCGTCCAGGCCTCGACTCATAGAGGACCCTAGCCGGAACCTGCGTGGCTTCCCACATCGAGCCCCAATCCTTGTCTATCGGATATAAGGCAAGTACCGATACATGGTGTCCCCTCTCTTTCAGACCCCCTGCGAGCAGGGAGAGCTGCCGTATTACCCCGCCGACACCGATGCTGTCAATAAAAAAAAGTATTCTCATGCAATTTCCCGATCTGTGTTCATATTAGTTTACATATAATTCCATGGAGCGGAAAAGGGTTGAGTAATTTCGCAGGATTGAGTTTCAATCGGTAACGATAGATTCATATCATATGACTTTATATCGGATTCTGCTACTCAAACGGATATGCCATGGTTGAAAATTTGCGGTGATCAGGCGTCAATCTTTGTATCATCATTGAGCCATGACAAGAAAAGCTCGTAGCTAAGCGCGAAAACGAAGGCTCCGGCAAAGAGACCGGGCAAACCGTATGTTATAAAGCCGCCTATCGCACCTATGAAAATGATAATCATTGGAACGTCGACTCCGCGACCCATTAAGAGCGGTTTAAGAATATTATCGATTAGGCCAATGATAATGCACCAGACCGCGAACATAACAGCGACGATTGTACTGTGGGTGTAGAATACATAGATAATAACGGGACACAGGATCACAATAGTGGGAATCTGAACCACAGCGACAATCAATACGAGCAAGGCCAATAGCCCCGCCGCAGGCAGGCCGACAACGACAAATCCAATCCCCGCCATCAGCGCCTGGATAATTGCGACGCCCAGAATACCCAATGCGACACCTCGCACAGTCGCTGCCGCGAGCTTTACAGTATCTCCCCCACGCTCGTTTCTCAGCCGCTTGGCCAATAACAGCGCAGCTTGAGCACCGGCATCGGCTTTTGCGAGTAGGACACCGGCAATAACCATCGAAACCACGAACTTGAGTATCCCTATTCCAATACCGGCTACTGAGGACAACAGCTGAGTACCAAAATTCTTGAATTGTGGGGAGATCTTCATTAGTGCAGACTCAAGACTGTTCGAGGCAAGGCTCCAGAAATCGTACAGAGGTTTGCCGATGACCGGCCAGGAAGCGACCTTCTCCGACGGCGGCGGCACGCTTAATGTCCCCTGTTTGAGATGAACCAAATATTCCTTGGAAGAGCTGATAAGTAAATCGGAAAGCAAATAGGTCGGTACGATCAGGAGAATCAGCGGAAGGAGCGTTATCAGGATTGCCGCTAGAGTACCACGTCCGCCTAATACGGATCTGAGCCGGTCGTATATTGGTTTAATAGTAACCGCAATGATGATTCCCCAGAAAATAATCGGAAAGAACGGATGAGCGATATTGTAGCACCAGTATATGAGCAGAAGAACGAGTCCTATACGCATGATTGACTCCAGCGCTTTTGCCGTAAACATCTTGTCGTTCGGTTGATTAGATGTGTTCATACTGATGTGCCGATTCTAAACAGATATTCATACATGTCAAGCTCCCGGAATGCGGTCCGACTTTCAAGTTAGATTCTTTCGTATTTGAACCTCACCCAAAAGCTGTACGGTGTAAAGAAGAGATTCCCGGCGTTTTTAGATGCTTCTCCACATGCTCCTCGGGCGTCACGTTCTCCAGCCGCGAATGGGGTACGAATTGAGATGTTTATACTGAGGAATTAGCTCAATATTGATAAAAAGCCAATATTCTTCTATCTCTAATATTTTTGTGACTATGGTGTCCTTATTTAGTACGATCGACGCTCCACGCCAGGTCCTAAGCTGATAACGCCCCGCAAAAATTAGGAAATAATACATTCAAACGGCATAGTATTTGCTCTTTCATAGCTGCGTGTAATCGACGGTTAGTATTAACTATTGCTGATAATGGCGTAAAATAAGTAAACGCTCTGTTATTATCGGAGTTAATTCGATGAATTTAGAAAATTTCATGCCCGGCAAGGAGCACAACATATGAGCAGCAAAGACCTCATCAAGAGGGCGCGCAAATTCGCTGCGCCGTTCCGTGTAGCGAAAGGCGGCAAGTTCCGCCTGAAAGACATCGATCCCGGCGACACGCTCCACCTGCAGTCTGAGGACAAGCCCCGCGCAAAGGAAGTGCTCGCCATGGGAGTCGAGCTACTCTCCGAGCTTCAGGATATGCTCTATGCCCAGGACCGCTGGGCGGTACTTATCATCCTCCAGGCCATGGATGCGGCTGGAAAGGACGGGACCATAAAGCACATCATGTCCGGGGTGAATCCCCAGGGCTGTCAGGTCCATTCCTTCAAGTCGCCGTCTCCGGAGGAGCTCGATCACGATTATCTCTGGCGCTGCATGAAAGCGCTGCCGAACAAAGGCAATATCGGAATATTTAACCGCTCCTACTACGAGGAAACGCTCGTAGTGAGGGTCCATAAGGAATATCTCGCCAATGAGAAGCTCCCGCCCGAGCTCGTTACGCGCAACATCTGGAAGGAGCGGTTTCAGGACATACGGAACTTCGAGCGTTACCTTACGCGGAACGGGATAGTAATCCGGAAGTTCTACCTGCACATTTCAAAGGAGGAGCAGGAGAGGCGATTCATGGAGCGGATCGACAACCCGGAGAAGAACTGGAAATTCTCAGCGAGCGACGTAAAGGAGCGTCAGCACTGGGACGAGTACATGAAGGCATTCGAAGACATGATACGGAACACCGCCACGAAGGAAGCCCCGTGGTATGTCGTCCCCGCCGACAACAAGTGGTTCACACGCTTGGTGGTCGCGGCGGCTATAATCGATGCCCTGGCCTCCCTCGGTCTCCATTATCCGAAGGTGGACGATAAGAAGCTCGAAGAACTCGCGGCCGCGAAAAAGTCCATGCTAGGCGAGAAAAAAAAACGGAGCGGGTAGGATAGAATATAAGCATGATATCATTCAAAGGAATTTTCAGAATAAATCTATGAAGTTAGAGAGGTAGATATGGCATCCGAAGAAAATGACACAGGCAGTTACGTCGACAGCGAGACCGGCCGGATGATGCGTACAGTCAGGGACCACAAGGTATTCTGGACTACCGTGCCGATAGAGCTCGCCGGGGGGGAAGGCATGCCCGTGAAAGTAGGCATGTCTCTCGCGCTCGTAGGCACGGACGAGGACGAAACGGTTCCGGGAGACGACGCTGAGAAATACGCGGTATTCGACAAGCTCGAGGAGCTGGCGGGATGGCTCGTGCCGAAGGACGTTCGGAATGTTCGCTTCGAGATCAGAAGGAACGATACTATCACCATCTATCTTCCGGAGGACCCCAAGATGAAAAGGAAGAATTATGTGGTCGGCATCCGGATCCTTCACAGCGAAGGGTTCAACATGCCGATGGACGAATATCAGACACAGGTATTAAAGCAGATGGAAAACAAATTGAAGAATCTCGGCTGCCCCAAGGACCATTGGAAGCAGCCCGTCAACCGGATATAACCGCCTCGATCCCGGAAATAGGCCGGCCATGAGCCAAACGAGAGCAATGAGAAAACCGGAAGCGATACTCGTTATTAATTCAGGCTCATCGAGCCTTAAATTCTCAGCCTTCACATCCGACGAACCCCTCAAGCCGTTCCTCCGCGGTCAGATAGAAGGCTTATTCACGAATCCACATTTCATCGCGCATGACGGAGACGGGAACGTTATTGGTGAGAAGAGCTGGGCACCCGGAGCGCAACTCGGACATGAAGGGGCGGTAGAATATCTATTCGACTTCGGCGGGTCGGGCGTCATGGCGGGACACACAATCGTGAGCGCCGGGCACAGGGTCGTTCACGGCGGGACGGTGTTTACGGAGCCCGTGCTAATAGACGATAGCGTAATAGAGGCTCTCGAAAAGCTCGTGCCCCTCGCCCCCCTCCATCAGCCACACAACATCGCGGCCATCAGAGCCGTGAGGAAAAGAGAGCCGGGCCTCCCTCAGACAGCTTGCTTCGACACGTCTTTCCACCGCACCCAGTCGAATCTCGAGCGCACGTACGCCATACCCAGAAAATTTACGGAGGAAGGGATCAGGCGTTACGGCTTCCACGGTCTATCGTACGAATACATAACCTCTGTCCTGCCGGCGCACGACGGGACGCTCGCTTCGGGGCGTGTTGTCATAGCGCATCTCGGCAACGGCGCAAGCATGTGCGCTGTCAGAGCAGGCAGGAGCGTCGCCACTACGATGGGGTTCACGGCCGTATGCGGTCTCCCCATGGGGACACGCTCCGGGACGCTGGATCCCGGCATCCTGATATACATGATAGACCGTTACGGGATGGACGCGCGGGCCGTCGAAGACCTCATATACAACCGGTCGGGCCTCCTCGGCGTATCCGGAATATCGAGCGACATGCGCACGCTTCTTGCAAGCCCCGACCCCAGAGCGATGGAGGCGGTCGATCTGTTCATTTACAGGATAGGCCGGGAACTAGGCTCGCTCGCCGCGGCATTGGGGGGCATAGACGGGATTGTGTTCACGGGGGGTATAGGAGAGAACGCCGCATTAATAAGAGAGAAAGTGTGCATGGATGCGGGATGGCTCGGCGTAGAGCTCGATAAAGAAGCGAACGACTCCGGAGGGCCGAGGATTA
>CADEFK010000128.1 GCA_902826595.1 uncultured bacterium
TCTGGCCCGCCTTCGTGCTCGACCCTTCGCTCGCATGGAGGCTCGGGCGCGCGGGTTATACCGTCTGGGCGTGGAATATCGATAACCCTTACGTCGCGCGGTTCCTCGCGTGGAAGGGCGTGGACGGGATAGTCCTCGACAGGCCGGGGATGCTGGGAGGGGATGAGTGAGGGCGCGTACTTCGGTGGTGAATTAAGATCGCCGTGGTCGTAATGATCTCTCCTTTCGTTGTCATTCCCGCAACGGTTGCGCACGAGTAAGCAATCGGTCGCCACTGGTTGATTTCGAATAATCCACATTGTCATGGCACTTTAGCATCACGAACCTAAAGAGCGGAAATCCATATCTTTAAATCAATCTAAGAAAATTCTGGATTCCCGATAAAGGCACTCGGGAATGACATACTAAGAAGACCGCGTCGGACGGAATAAGTTACTTCACCACCGGATAACCCGCGTCCTGCCAGCCGACGATGCCGTCCTGCATCCAGTAGATATCGGCGAACCCCATCTCTTCCATTGCCTTCACAGCGGTCTCGTTCCTTCGCCCCGTGCGGCAGTGTACGAGGTACGTCTTCGACCTGTCGAGCTTGCCCGCTTCTTCCTTGAAAGATTCGGACTGTACGTCGATGTTCTCCGCGCCTTCGATGTGTCCTCCCGAATATTCTCCGGCCGTCCTCACGTCGAGTATTACGAATTCCGTGCTCCCTTTCTTCTCCTCTATGATTACGCGCGCCTCCTCGGCCTCTATTTCCTTTACAGCCTTCTGTCCGTCCTCCGCCCCGCCGGTGTCATCTTCCGCGCCCGCATGCGTCGCGTGCGTCAGGATGATTGAGACCAGCGTAAAGAAGATTAAATACGATATGCGCCCTTTCATCTTCCTGCCTCCCCTGAAGTTCGGTGTAATTGAACGTATAAAGACAATAAGTCTAGCATGCCGCGGCCTGATTTCAGCTTCGTTAGCGTGTCCGTCTCGCGGCACTTGCGGAACCGAATCAATAGTAGATAATTTCAGCACTAGTTTAGGCGATTCTTGAACCTATAGAAATTATTAAGTTTTTGTACAAATTGTTGTGTGATTTATAGGTCTTGACTTAGGTTAATGCACGTAGTATAAAAACGAAACATTAGGGTCTTGAGGTTTTTGAAACCAGCTATTTTACTTATTTTTACTTATTTTCCACCCGATTTCCCGGTCTAAATCCGACTCACAGTTCCGGCAAATAAGCGTGCTGTTAAGACAGTAATGAACGGACTTACATTAAGAAAATACGGAGGCCCCATTTGGCTTTAGATAACATGACGCCCGAGGAGTATGTGAAAAAGCATTCCAAAACGTCAGAAATCTCTACTTTACTCGGTACAGCTTTTGGGTGAGGATCACAGTGTACAGGTGCGTTGTTTTAGGGTAAAATAGCGCTTTTAATCAAGTAACTGCTTAATATCCCTTGTGTTGATATGGACACATATGGGAGCAATTTCAAGACACACACAAAACATGCTTGACGTTCTGAAAGTGAGCGAGTCTAATATCGACGAATTGGCTGTCGGGTTGTCGGATCTCCATCACTCGGTGCTTCACCAAAAAAATGATACGGCCTATTGGCGATGGTGTTATCTTGCGAATCCCAATGGAATATCTAATTTGATTACCGTTGTCAGAGACGGTCGGGTTGTTGGAAAAGTTGGTAACGTATATATGCAGCTGATCTCTCATGGTGAGCGTGTGACGGCCGTACAGATGGAAGGCCTGGCCATACATCCTTCAGAACGCTCCTGGGCGTGTCTGAGGGATCTGTTTGCGAGGAGCCTGGCTGAAAGGAGTAAGGAGAATGTGGCTTTTGTCTTCGGATTTGCCGTACCTTTGTCTGCACAGCTGGGTAAGTGGTTGGGTGGAGTGAGTCTAGGGCGAACGCCGATCTATTCGGGTTTTCTCAACACAGTGCGAGCCCTCGAAGCTCGCCACGTACCCTATCCTCTTTCGCTTATTGGATGGTTGGCTCAACCCATATTAGGCCTGAAGACCGGCAAGATAAGTTATTCGGATCTTGAGCTTCGCTGGATTGAGAATTTTGATAATACATTCGACGAACTCTGGAGAACAATCGAAAAAGCCCGCATACTAGCGGTAGTTAAAGACGCCAAATACTTAAATTGGCGGTATGTGGAATGTCCTGGCCGTCTGTATAGACGACTGGCTGCATACCGAGGTGAAAGACTTGAGGGTCTTGTGGTCTTCCGTGCCGTGGAAACTACGAAAAACGCCTACGTCCTTGAGCTCTTGGCCCGTGATGATAACCCACAAACCATGAAGGCGCTGCTATTTAGAACATTTCAAGAACTTAAGACTCAGGGAAACGGTATTGTTACGGCATCGTTTCTTAAAGGTTCACGGGCAGCGTCTGTTCTTCAGGAACTGGGTTTCAAATCTTGGGGTACAAGGTTATGGAATATGTATATAATAATAACTACGGACCCCCGGAAAAAGGCCTGTCCGGAATTGGAACTGAAGAACTGGGATTTTAGTCTTGGAGATTGGCTGTATCAATGAAGCATGTGTATGCTAGATGATTGGACAATTGCAGTGCGAAAGAAATTAAGGATGAATGTATGGTTTTCTCAAGCTACATATGACCATGGCAATAAAAACTGGTTGATATAGGGCATCGTAAACATACACAGAATTCTTAATTTTCTTGGGGAGAATCAGAAGGGGTTTTGAAAATGCAATATAAAGATTTCATTTTCTGGGTTGGGCTTCCCCCCGGCGGAGACGACCTTCGATTGCTAGAGGAGTCCGCTGGCATCGCCGAACCTCTTATAGATCTCAGATACGGTTCTACGGGCTACCAAGAATCCATTCTCGAAAATGCCGTCGAACGGGGTATACCGGGTCTGACTGCCTTTGTCGACTGCCGCAACAAATTCCTGATCGATTTATTGTTGAGGATATTACCTGGAGATTCGCGAGTCGTATTAACCTCAACTATGCATTTCGGCAAAGAGATCGGCCAGCTGCTGAATGAGTTCAGGAAGCGCAATATTGTCGCCGGTATTGAAGTGGATAGTAGAAAGGAGGCATTGCAGGCCTCCTTATCGGGTGCGGATTTTATCGTTGCTTCGGCCAATGAAGCATATGGTCTCGTATCCGTTAAGACGAGCCTTATCCTTATTCAGGAACTACTAGAGGATCTGGATATACCCATGGTGATTCGTGGGAGCCTGGGCCCTCAGGGTGTGGCGGGCGCCTTTGCTGCAGGTTGCTCGGGTTGCATCTTAGACTCGCAATTGTTGCTTTTGCCGGAGTCCCCCTTGAGCGACGAGTGGAAAAGTTCGCTTCACAACTCGACGCCTTTCGATGCTACTTTGGTTGGAACAACAGTGGGAAGGCCCTATCGCCTTTTTTCCAGGGGACAGCAACAAGCTCTCAGAAATCTTGTGGCCAGGGAAGAAGAGATATTTAATTCTAATAACTCGCATGCGAAAAAGATTGCGGAGTTTGAGAATGTAATAGAACCTTATTTATCAAGTGGTTTTTCGGATGACGCGGTGTTTCCTCCGGTAGGACAGGGTATCGCTTTTGCACAACAATTTGCCGAAGATGGCCTTAGTCTAAAAGATGTTGTGAAATCCTATAATGCTGCGCTCCATGATTCGCTTGCTCGGATCAAAGAATCTTTTCCCTTCACGCCTGAATCTGTGCTGGCCCGACGCCATGGGACAAAGCTGCCGATTGTCCAGGGTCCGATGACAGGCGTCACGGCTAAACATGCATTGGCAGTTGAAGTGAGTCAGCAAGGTGGGTTGCCGTTTGTCTCTACCGCGGCACTTTCACCGGAGAAAAGCCGTGACCTTATCTTGAAAACCCGGAAGGCGCTGGGGAAACATCCGTTTGGCGCCGGTCTTGTCCTGTTTGCAGATCCGGACAAGATGGAGGAGCAAGTCAAAGCAGTCATTTCGGCTGGTCCTGATTTTGTGACAATTGCCGGAGGTGACCCGGATCTCTGTCGTCAATTCGAAGAGGCCGGATTGAGTGTTTATATCCATGCTCCATCCCTTATACATGTGAAAGAATTTCTTGATAAAGGGGTGCGTGGTCTGATCCTTGAAGGGCATGAGGCCGGGGGCCATGTCGGCGCTCTTTCCTCATTGATTCTCTGGGAATTAGCCCTGAGGGAGTTGCTTTCTCGCAAGGAGGAAGATGTTTCCGATGCCCGGTTGTTGTTTGCGGGGGGACTGGCAACTCACCGAAGTGCCGTGGCAGCCGCAGCGCTGGCCGCACCACTAATAGAACGAGAGATTGCCTTTGGCCTCCAACTTGGCACCGCTTACCTTATGGCTGACGAAGCTGTTAAAAGTGGGGCAATACCAGCGAACTACCATAGAGCATTATTATCAGGAAATAGTACGCTTACTACCGGACACACTATCAATCTCCCATCTCGCTGGCTAGCGACTCCTCAAGTTATGCAGTTAATAGAGCATGAGCACCAGTTGCAAAGTAGAGGAATTTCCCTAAACGAGCGCAAGAAAATGATTGAGAGATCCAACCTCAAACGCTCATTTGAAGGTTTAGGGAAACGCAAGACTGCAAATATTGAACAGCCTCGCGAAGAATCGCTTGCCGGTGAGGAGCACGCCGGGATTGAAAACGGAATTTATAGTTGTGGTCAGATCGTTTCAGTTATAGCTGATTCCTACACCGTGGCACAGTTGCACGAAAACCTGACTATAGAAGCAAAAAGACTGGCCGATGCCTGTCCTATGCCAGCCCAGACGGACGAGACTCTCGATGATTCTATCGCCATAATTGGCATGGGCTGTCTTTTCCCTGGCGCCAATAATATAAATGAATACTGGGAAAATATTATCCAGCGCGTCGATACAATTCGAGAGGTTCCGAGGGATTGTTGGAATCCGGACCTTTATTACGATCCCGAACGATCCTGCGCAGACAAGACTTACTCGAAGATAGGCGCTTTTGTCGAGGGATTTGAAAAGGATCCACTCAAATTTCGTATTCCTCCAGTGTCAGCTCAATTCATCGATCGTATACAGTTCATGACACTTGAAACAGCACACCAAGCACTTGAAGACGCTGGTTACTTGCAGAAGCCATTCCCTAATGAAAGGACGGCTGTTTTCATGGGTAACAGCGGCGGCGGCGAGCTGCGTTTTTTATACAACCTTCGGGTCCATTGGCTCATGTTCGCAGAATCCCTGAAATCCGTAGAAGTGTTCGAGGATCTCCCTGAGGATGTGAGGGTTTCCTTTCTCGAGCAGGCAGAAAAGGCTTTTAAAGGAAAACTTCCGGAGTTTTCAGAGGATTCCTGCGGCGGCTCATTCGGCAGCCTTGTAGCTGGTCGAATCAGCAACTGCTTTGACCTCGGTGGATCCGCACTTGTTCTGGACGGCGCTTGCGCCTCCTCACTTGCCGCCGTAGACATGGGTGTCACCGCTCTGAGAGAAGGGCGTGTAGATCTTGTTCTCGCCGGCGGTGTAGACGTTCGGAATGACGCGGCGACATACGTTTTCTACTCCAGTCTCGGAGCTATATCAGCAAAGGGATCATTTCCATTTGATGAACGTGCCGACGGATTTGTAATAGGCGAAGGAGCGGGCATGGTACTTCTTAAGCGCCTCGGCGATGCCGTTCGTGATGGGGACAAGATTTACGCTGTTATTCGCAGCGTGGGAGCATCTACTGATGGGCGAGTCAAGGGGATCACTGCTCCTGATGCAAAAGGACAAATACGCGCCCTCGAACACGCCTATGAGAGTGTTTCTTTCACGCCTGACACTGTCTCTCTTCTTGAAGCCCACGGTACCAGCACATGGGTAGGTGATTTTACGGAAATGACATCTCTTATCGAATTCATCCGGCGATACTCGGATAAGACAAAATTTATTGGCCTCGGCTCGGTAAAATCCAACATCGGCCATCTCAAGGCTGCAGCCGGAATCGCTGGACTTATAAAGACTTCGCTCGCGCTCTATAACAAAGTATTGCCACCCACAATAAACTGCGAGCAACCCCGCAAAGATATTGATTGGGAAAACTCTCCCTTTTACCTGCTTACTGAGCATCGCCCGTGGAAAGAAGGATATACACCTCGACGTGCGGCGGTCGAGTCGTTCGGCTTCGGCGGCATCAACTATCACGCAGTTCTTGAGGAGGCACCACGGGAAGAAACTACCCTTAGTAAAGTTGAGAACGAAGGCGAATTGAGGGCTATTTCCCCATCAGAACTCCTCATTTTTCGTGCATCAACACGTGCGGAGGTTCTCCAGCTTATCGAAAGCACTAAGAAAAAACTAGTTCAGGCGGAACGCTCAAATCTACGGGAAATTGCTTTCGATCTTATGGAAAAAGAGTCATCGGCCGGGCCAACTGTGGCAATCGTTGCCTCCGATGACGATAAGCTTATCCACCTCCTGAACATGGCCCACGAGGTTGTCAGCGACCAGTCTAAATCGGAGTTTACCCTGGCTCAGGGAATATACTTTGGTGAAACACCACTTGGGCAGGACGAAAAAGTAGCATTCCTCTTTCCTGGCCAAGGCTCACAGTATTTAAACATGGGGGGGGACCTGCCGACCTTCTTCCCCTTTATTGAAAAGATATTCAAAGAGGTTGATTCCATTTCGCGACGCTATATCGAGACTTCTATACTCCCGATGCTGAGCTCAGGACAAGTTCTTTCTGAGGGAGAAAGG
>CADEFK010000129.1:0-5198 GCA_902826595.1 uncultured bacterium
CAAAATTCTAATGCCTGTCCCGGCCGAATACAATAATCATTGACTCGCGATATCTATCTCGTAGTCGATTATGGAGCGCGCGCCCGAGCCCCTGTACGTGCCCGTGAGCGGGGCCGCCTCTTCCGGAATAACCCCCGCCGACACGGTAACGTGCTGGTCGGCGACTGCGAGCCCTGCCGACGGGTCGTAGCCCCTCCACCCGCCGCCCGGTATGTACACCTCGGCCCACGCGTGGAGCTGTCTCTCCTTGGTTATCATCTCGTGCTCCCTGTACCCGCTCACGAACCGCGCCGCGATGCCCACGGCCCTGCAGGCCTCCATGAACAGCACCGTGAGGTCCCTGCACGACCCCCTCCCCGTTCCGAGCGTGATCTCGGCCGGGTAAGGCGGCCCTTCGTGCCTTACGAGCTGCTCGAAACCTTCGTATATGCGGGTATTGAGCGCGTTGAGAAATGCCATCGTCTCGGGGCCCGACTCTTCAATCACGCTTGAAACGAACTGGTCCACCTGCCCCTCGGGCTCGGTGTTGCGCGTGAAATATGGCCTCAGCGACGGGACGTAGTATTTAGGGTAGAACACCGGAAGCTTCATCACGGAAGGCTCCGTGATTATATAGTCGAACGGGTTCGTCCGGAGCGTCTCGACCTCGGAGCGCGTCGTGATCGTCATGTGGTCGTGCTTCCCCGAGAACCACACGCACGTGCTGTCGTTCCCGGCTACGTCCACTATGTCCGCCATGCCGTCGGGCGCGGGGTCTATGTCTATCTCGAAGCTTACGAGACGCTGCGAGCCGTCGCTCTTGGGCCTGAGCCTTATCGTCTGCGGGTCGAGGAACACGCTCTCCGTATATTTATATCTCGTCGTGTGTCTGATTTTTATATTCATTGCCGTACTCCCTCCGTCTGTCATTTCGCGCCGTCTCCCAGCTTCGAGAAAGCAGCCTCCACCCAGTCGTGGGGGAGCTCCCTTATCGCTTCTCTTATCGTTTTCTGCCACCATTCCGATATGCGTATGAGCTCGGCCCTCTCGTACCTGTGCTCCACAATGTCGTACGTGTCCGCCCTGTACAGCACGACGTCTATGGGGAAATCGACGTCTATGGCGCTCGTCCGGGTCGCGTCGAACGCGAGGTAGCCGATCTTGAGCGCGGTTTCCATGTTGAGCTCGTAGGAGAGCGCCCTGTCCATGATGGGCTTCCCGTAGCTCGACTCTCCGATCAGGTAATAGGGTGTCCCCTGCCCCACCTCGACCCAGTTCCCCTGCGGGTAGAGCATGTAGAGTTTATGCTCCTTGTCGTTCTCGAGCTGACCGCCGATTATGGAGAAGAGGTTGAAATGGAGCCCCGCTTCCTCAAGCGCCCTCTTGTCCTCGTCCCCGACGCGCCTCACCTGGGCGGCGAACGCGTTCACGGCCTTGTAGAGCCTGTCGAACGTGTTGTCGTCCTGCTCCAGCACCTCGTTGAAATACGTGAGCGCCTTGTCCCTCACGGAGCGGAGCCCCGAGGTCATGAGGAAGAGCGAGTGCCTGCCGTATTGGTGAATGGTCACCTTCCTCGCCGTAATGCTCTCGGCCCCCGTCGTCACGAGGGTGTCCGCTATGCCGACGAGCCCCTTTCTCACCTTCATGCCTACACAGAAAGTCACTCTTCCATACCTCCCGGCGTATTGGGCGAGGCCGAGCTCAGCGCGAAGAACGTGTCCTTTATCGAGTCTCCGACGCCGTTGAGCTCGCCCTGGAAATTGTCCAGGTACTCGTGGAGCCCCCTCTTTATTATATCGTCTATCCTCGCGTAGGTAAGCTCGGCGTGGAGCCTGCCCATGCGCCTCTCCGCCTCGTTCCTGAACATGCCGGCGGGCGTGCCCGTTATCGAATGGAGCGAAACCTCCGCCATCAGCACGCAGTAGAGAATCGCGCGCGGGAAGTGCCGGTCCAGCAGCAGGAACTGCACCACCGATTCAGGCGTTATCTGCTCGTACTTCCTCCTGTACATGTCGAGCGCGCTCGCCGATTTCAGGAGCGCCGCCCACTGTATGTTGTCTATGGGCGTGCCCACGTCCTCGGGCTTGGGAAGGAGTATGAAATATTTCACGTCTATGAGTCGGGACGTTTTGTCGGCCCTTTCTATGAGCCTCCCCATGCGGGCGAAGTGCCAGTCTTCCCCCCTGTTCATGGTCGAGTCCGCTATGCCCGCGTAGAGGTGGCTCTCGGTCTTCACCCTCTGATAGAAGTCCTGCGGGGTCTCCGCCGCCACGCCGCTTAGCGCGGAGTCCCGGACGAAGTAATAGAACTTGTTTATCTGCTCCCACATCTCGGAGGAGATTATCTCCCTTATGGACCTCGCGTTCTCCCTCACCATCGTGAGCGTCGAGAGTATGGAGTTCGGGTTCTCCCTGTCGAACGTGAGGAAATCGAGCACGGTCTCCCGGGTCGCCTCCTCGCCGCAGCGCTCCCTGAATATCTCGAGGTCGCCGGTGGTGCTGACGAGCGCCTCCCACTGCCCTTCGTCCGTATGCATGTCGAGCATCAGGTGGAGGTTCACCTCTATGAACCTCGCCACGTTCTCGGCTCGCTCCATGTATCTCGACATCCAGTATATGGAATTAGCTACCCTGCTAAGCATATGTGTGAACGCCTGTATTCAAATTTTTTAATTACGGGAGTAAGGGGATCGGCGCCGGCTCAGGATAAATCCCTGAGCACCCACGTGTCCTTGCTCCCGCCCCCCTGAGACGAGTTTACCACGAGCGAACCTTTCTTGAGGGCGACCCTCGTGAGCCCCCCCGGCATCACGTAAATGTCCTCACCGTAAAGCGTGTACGGCCTGAAGTCCACATGCCTGCCCTCGAACCGCTCGCCCACAAGTATCGGGACCCTCGAGAGGGACACCGTCGGCTGCGCTATGTAGTTCCTCGGGTCCTCCAGTATCTTCCCCCGGAACTCCTCCCTGACGCGGGCGCTCGCCTTGGGCCCTATCATTATTCCGTATCCGCCTGATTCGTTGGCCGGCTTCACGACGAGGCTTTCGAGGTTCTCGAGCACGTACTTCCTGTCGAGCTCCTCCCAGCACACGTACGTGGGCACGTTAGGCAGGATCGGCTCCTCCCCGGTGTAGTACTTTATTATCTCCGGCACGTAAGCGTAGATTATCTTGTCGTCCGCTATCCCCGTGCCTATGGCGTTCACGAGCGCAACGTGCCCGGACTTGTACACGTCCATAATACCCGGCACGCCCAGGAGCGAGTCTTCCCTGAAAGCGAGCGGGTCGATGAAGTCGTCGTCTATGCGCCTGTAAATGACGTCCACCTTCTGGAGCCCCTTCGTCGTTTTCATGTAAACGTATCCGTCTGTGACGGCGAGGTCCCCGCCCTCCACGAGCTCAATGCCCATCTGCTGGGCGAGGTACGAGTGCTCGAAATAAGCGGAGTTGTATATCCCGGGAGTGAGGAGGACGACCGTCGGCGAATGCGCGCCGTCGGGCGCCATGTACTGGAGCATCTCACGGAGCCTGTAGGGGTAATCGTCGACGGGCCTTATCTTCGAGTCCTCGAAAATCTTCGGGAACGTGCGCTTCAGCACTTCTCTATTCTCGAGGACGTAAGAGACGCCCGACGGGCATCTGAGGTTGTCCTCGAGCACGTAATAAACCCCGTCCCCTCCCCTCACGAGGTCCGTTCCTGAAATATGGCACCATATGCCGCGGGGCGGCCTGAACCCCTCGCACTGGGGCCTGTAGCACTTGCTCGTTTTTAAAAGCTCTTCAGGGAAGACGCGGTCTTTAAGTATTTTTTTATCGTTGTATATGTCGTCTATGAAAAGGTTAAGGGCGTATATCCTCTGTTTGAGCCCCCTTTCGAGCGCCTCCCACTCGCGGGCCTCTATGACGCGCGGGATTATGTCGAACGGGAATATTCTCTCGGTCCCCTCCTCCTCGCCGTAGACCGTGAACGTGACGCCCATCTGAAAGAGCCTGGCCTCGGTCGCCTTCTGCCGCCTGAGCAGCTCCCCGCCCGGGAGCTGTTCGAGCCTCTTCAGAAGTATGGACGCGCCCTCTCTCGGGCTCCCGTCCGCGTGGAAGTACTCGTCGAAAAAACCCTCGGTGTCGTAGTCCTTGTAATACATGACCATACTCCTATTCTAACATTTTTTCTCTCGCCCTCCCTCCGCCTTGTTTTTTAGTTCCCCGGGCCAAGAGAGACAGGGGGATGGCCCGGGGATAGGCTAAAGGTTTGATCCGTTCGTTTCTCTGTTTTCGTTGTTAACCGCCGCTGCCGGCCGCGTAAAACACCCGGAGACGGGAACACCCGTATATTCCCGTCTCCGGCTGCATAAGGAGGTATGAAGAAATGAGATAAAATTCAACATTGTAATCAGTTCATTCCCACCGCTTTGGGCCTCGCGTCGTATTCCACTTCCTCTTTCCCGCCGACCTTCCCGTCGTAATCCCCGGGCTCGTCGATGAAGCTATCGCCTACGAGCTTCTTTTCTATCAGGTAGGGAATCCTGTCTTTCAGATCTGGATCGTACGAGCATATGCCCGACATGAGGAAGGCGAGGAGCGCGATGTCCGTGAGGTATCTCACGTTCGCCTCTACCACGTCCTTAGGGTACTGCCCTTCCTCCGGCTGACGGAGGTTCAGGTAAATCGTTTCCTTGAGCGAGCGTCCGGCGTCGAACACGTCCTTTCCGGGTTCCTGCTGCCTCATCCATACTCCGAGATTGAATGCCGCCTTTATCGAGTTTGCCGCGCTGCCGTTTTCCATCGTCTTTCCTCCTCCATAGAGTTTTTTCAGATGCTTTCCGACCCGTTTCCCCCTTAAACCCGTTAACGCTTCTCTTTTTCGTACGCACTTGCGTATATTTCAACCCGAATGCATACGTGTAGATATATGGCAATTATCGTGCCAATCCCGTAGATAAAGGGAATTTAACGGAATTCAATTGGATTTCAAGCCTTTAGAACTATTAGCAGTTGCAAAAGAATTGTGAAGAAACCGTAAAATTGCCTATATTCTCTGCATAGCGGACTATTTTATAGGCAATCCGGCCGTAAATTGAGCCGCGGATTTAAGAAATTGGTTTATATGCGTTTCAGAATTAGAATTCCCTCTCCCCAGTGTGGGAAAGGGATAGGGTGAGGGGGTACATCAGTATTTCGTCATTCCCTAGTGCATTTATAGGGAATCCATATCTTAAAAAAA
>CADEFK010000129.1:5298-6616 GCA_902826595.1 uncultured bacterium
CGCTGCAGCCGATTGCCCTCTGCTCGCAGGCCGAGGGATCGGAGGTCATGCCGCAGAGCGTCGCGAAATAGGTGCACATCTTGTGGTTCTCGCTAATGCCGTCAATATTGTTGAGACCGTACGTCACGATGTCCGCGCCTATCTTTATAAGGTCGCAGTTGTCCGCGCTGAAATCGGGGAGCGCCGGAAGCCCGACGCCGAACCCTAACCGCAGCTCGTTACTCACGTGCTCGTACATGAAATCCGGGCAGTCGAGCCCGAGCGGAGGGAGCTTCGGAACGAGGTCGTTTGCGTTCACGACCCTCCAGCTCACGTGGTTCGAATCGTATTCGCCCTCGTACGCGCTTTTGAAATCGCTGTCCCCCACTGCGGGCCCTGCGAAGCTGTACATTACCACGTTCGGTATCGAAACCTTCTGCGAGAGATCGGGGAAAGCGAGCACCGCGAGCGCGCCTCCGAGGCTGTGTCCCGTAATGTAGAGCGTGTCGTAATCACCCGTCATAACCAGGTTGTCGAGCGTCGCGAGAATGTTCTGCTCGACGGGGTTATCGCCCGTGCCCTCGTACTGATCGAAAAACCCTCCAGAGACCATGCCCCCGTCGTCGATGAGGTCATAGTCCGTCTGTATGGCGAGCGCGTCGGATAGAGCGTCCGCGACGTTGGACGTTCCCCTGAAGGCGACGTAAATGCTCTTGTCATTGGTCGCTACGAACGCAATAGGCACGACACCGTTGTCGTCCAGGCAAGTGTCGTTGAAAGTGGTGTCGACGGATTCGTAAATGACCTCCTCGAGCGTCCACGGGGCAGGGACCGTGATCGCGCCCTTTCCGGAGGCGATGCACTGTTTCAGCTGCTCGTAGGCGACCAGGCTCAGCTCGCCGAGGTCTATAGCGGTTTCGAGGTCGAACACCGGCTTCTGGGGCGGGGGCTCTTCGCCGATCCCGCCGCCTCCCCCGTTACTGCATCCTCCCGCTATTCCGAACGACAGGGCAAGCAGGAGCGCGATCGCAATAATATTTCCTTTTCGCATTTAATCCTCCTCGTGTATGTGGTCTTCAGTAAAATATTATAACCAACGGAATAAGCACTCACCCGTAAGAAATTCATAATTCATTCGATGAGAGCCCATCCGTGGCTGGAGTACCGCAGGACCGCCTTACCTCCCCCACTCCCCTCGTGTAAGATGTTCACTCAATGAAACCCTTCCGCTTCGGGATATACGCGGGCGCTCTATGGGCGCTAGTCTCGCTCATACTGATTGTCGCCTCAGTCCTCATAGGCTACAGGCTCGCGTGGGTCGAGCTCGATTTCAGGATCC
>CADEFK010000130.1 GCA_902826595.1 uncultured bacterium
GCATCACCCGCCTGAAGGACGTGGCGCGCGTGGAGTTGGGCGCTAGGGACTACGGCGTAAACAGCTACCTCGACGGCAAGCCCGCGCAGGCTATCGGCATATTCCAGCTCCCCGGGTCTAACGCCCTCGCCACCGCGCAGGACGTCGAGAAGACGATGGCCCGGATCAGCAAGGACTTCCCCAGGGGGCTCGAATACAGGATCGTATATAACCCGACGATATTCGTTCAGCAATCCATAAACGAGGTGTATCACACCCTCTTCGTCGCGTTCATGCTCGTTTTCATAGTAGTCATAATATTCCTTCAGGACTGGAAGGCAGCGCTCCTGCCCATGATAGACGCGGTAGTGTCTCTCGTAGGCACGTTCGCCGTAATGTCGGCCTTCGGATTTTCGCTCAACAACCTCTCGATGTTCGGCCTCGTGCTCGCGATAGGGATCGTGGTCGACGACTCTATCGTCGTCGTCGAGAACATCAAGCGCTGGATGTCGAAGGGACTCGAGCCCAGGGAGGCCACCTTAAAAGCAATGGCCGAGATCACGGGCCCAGTGCTTGCGATCACCCTCGTGCTAAGCTCGGTGTTCATACCAACCGCGTTCCTTCCCGGCATAAGCGGCCAGTTTTACAAGCAGTTCGCGCTCACTATCGCTGTTTCTACGATCCTGTCCGCCATAAACGCGCTTACGCTCGCGCCGGCGAGGGCGGTACAGCTCATCAAGCCGGACAGCGAGGCAGAAAAACAGGAGCCGCTGCCGCGCGTGGGTATAGCCGCAATTGTCGGCTTCGCGGCATATTCGCTGCTGACGGGTTATGTCGCATCTATTCTCGGAATACATATTCCCGGAAACGGTTACGACCCCGCGGCAACTTCTGAAAGCGCCGCAGCCCTCTGGGGGGTCCGCATCGTGCTGTTCGCCGCCGGATGCGCCGCCGGATGGTTTATTGGGCCTTACGTAAACCTGGCCCTTAAAAAGGTGTTCGGCGCTTTTAACCGCTCCTTCGAGCGCGCGTCAAACTCATACGGCGGCTCCGTCAACAGGCTCCTTCGCTTCAGCACAATTGCCATAATCGTATATTGCGGGCTCATCGGACTCACGTACCTCGGATTCACGAGGGTGCCGTCGGGGTTCATACCCGCCCAGGACCAGGGGTATCTCATCGTTGACGTCGCGCTCCCGGACGGCGCGTCCCTCGAGAGGACCGACGCAGTAATCGCACGAGTGACGGACATCATCCTCGATACGCCGGGCATCGATTATGCGGTAGGGTTTGCCGGTTTCTCGGGGTCCACGTTCTCGAACAGCTCCGACGCGGGCGTCATATTCACCCCGCTCGAGCCGTTCGACGAGAGGGCCAGGAACGGCCCCAAGCTCGATCAGATTATATCCGACCTGAGCCAGAGGCTCTCCGTTATACAGGAGGCGAGATTGATAGTTATCTCTCCCCCGCCGGTCAGGGGTCTGGGTACGGCGGGCGGGTTCAAGATGATGGTCCAGGACCGCTCCGGCGTGGGCTTGAAGGAGCTCGAGAAGGCGGCCTATGCATTGATCGGGGCCGCGAACCAGGAGCCGGGCCTGACGAGAGTGTACACCACGTTCAGTACGAGGACGCCCCAGATATACGCCGAGGTCGACAGGACCAAGGCAAAGAAGCTCGACGTCCCGCTCACCAATATCTTCGACACGCTACAGGTGTATCTGGGCTCGGTGTACGTGAACGACATAAACCTCTTCGGGCGGGTTTACAGGGTTACGGCTCAGGCTGAAGGGGGCTTCCGCCAACAGCCCGAGGACATAGCAAAGCTCCGCACGCGCACCGCGAAAGGGCAAGCGGTGCCACTGGGCTCTGTCGTCGACATAAAGAGCGAAACGGGGCCTGACCGCGTCGTGCGCTACAACCTCTTCCCCGCTATAGAGGTGAACGGCGACACGCTGCCGGGGTTCAGCTCAGGGCAGGCCATATCCGCGATGGAGAAGCTCGCCGGACAGATACTGCCCGCGGGAGTGGGATTCGAATGGACCGACCTCGCCTATCAGGAGGTCACGCAGGGGAACCTGTCGCTGTTCATATTCCCGCTCTGCGTTCTGTTCGTATTCCTCATATTGTCCTCGCTCTATGAGAGCTGGTCGCTGCCGCTCGCGATCATACTCATCGTGCCTATGTGCCTTCTGTCCGCGATAACGGGTTTATTTCTCAGAGGCATGGACAACAACATACTCACGCAGATTGGGTTCGTCGTGCTGGTAGGACTCGCGTGTAAGAACGCGATCCTGATAGTCGAGTTCGCCAAGGACTATCAGGAGACGGGCAAGAGCCGCGAAGAGGCCGTGGTCGAGGCATCCCGCGTCAGGCTCCGCCCGATTTTGATGACCTCGTTCGCCTTCATACTTGGCGTTGTGCCGCTGGTGATCGCAGCGGGAGCAGGCGCCGAGATGCGCCAGTCGCTGGGCACGTCGGTATTCAGCGGCATGTTCGGGGTCACGTTCTTCGGCCTCTTTTTAACACCTGTTTTCTACGTCGTAATAAAGAAGTTTACAGAATCCAGAAGATCCCGGAGCGTAATAACGAAATGAAATACATATTGGAGTCTATGCTGACAATTTGCCTGCTCGTGTCCGCGGGCTGTATGGTGGGCCCTGACTACAAGACACCGCAGACGGACCTCCCCGAATCCTTTCAGGACTCAGGGGCAAAGGACTTTTCCACGGACGCCATAGAGATCGAGTGGTGGGGCGAGTTCAACGACCCCGTGCTCGACAGGCTCGTCCGGGACGCGCTCGCCGGGAACTACGACATACAGATAGCGACCGCGCGAATCATGGAGGCGCGCGCTCTAAGGGCGGAGACGGAGTTCGAGCTTGCGCCTATAGTGCCGTTCGACGCTAGCTACACGAGGCAGCGGGTCGGGGAATCGACTGTCTTCCCCGGCGTTGAGAGGGAAGCCGACCTCTACGAAGCGGGGTTCGACGCCTTATGGGAGCTGGACTTCTTCGGACGGATAAGGCGGACCATAGAGGCCGATACGGCCGAGCTCGAATCCCGCATAGCCGCGAGACGGGACGTGATAGTGTCGCTCCTGGCCGAGGTCGCGAGGAACTATTTCGAGCTCCGGGGCGCACAGAACCAACTCGACGTTGCCAGGCGGAACGCCGAAAACCAGAAGAACACCCTCGACCTCACGATCGTTTTATTGGAAGGGGGCAGGGGGACTGAGCTCGACACCTCGAGGGCAAGGGCGCAGCTCAACAATACGCTCGCAATCATACCGCCGCTCGAAGCCAGGGTGAGGAGGACCATATACAGACTGGGAGTGCTCACGGGTCAGCAGCCGACTGCATATTTGACCGAGCTCCTGGAACCCAAACCGTTCCCCAATATCCCCGATGTAATCAGGATAGGCACTCCGGTCGAGCTTCTTGAGAGGAGGCCCGACATAAGGGTCGCCGAGCGGAACCTAGCGGCCTTTACTGCGGCCATAGGCATCGCCACTGCCGACCTCTTTCCGCGTATAAGCCTTCTGGGGAGTTTGTCGCTGCAGGCCGATACATTCTCAGGCGTTTTCGAGAGCGGGGCAGGGGCTTTCTCCTTCGGCCCCAACATATTCTGGCCGGCTTTCGATCTAGGGCGCGTGTATCAGAGGGTCGAGGCCGCGGACGCCCGCACCCAGGCGGCGTTCGCCCAGTACCAGCTCACGGTGCTGAGCGCTATCGAGGACGTGGACGGCTCGCTCGTCGACCATAATCAGGAAATAGAAAGGCACAAGTACCTTGTCGAAGCGGCGGTCGAGAGCGAGAAGGCTATGAAGCTCGCCAAGATGAGATACGACTTCGGGGTGGCAAACTTCATCGACGTGCTCGACGCCGAGCGCACGCTGCTGCAGGCCCAGGCCCAGCTTGCGGCGAGCGAGACCGACCTCCATACCTCACTCGTCGCTGTCTATAAGTCCCTCGGCGGCGGATGGGAGGTGTACAATGAAAACGATATGGCCAAGGCCAAGGCCGCAAAATAGTTTGGAATTGCCCTCATAACCTGAAGGTCGGAGGTAAGAACCCCCCCCCCCTGCAACTATTTCATGAAATTGTTTTATGATTATTTTACTCTTCAACAACCGCGGCTATATCGGTTATTATTGCCTCGTGACTGACTCTATGACTAACTTGCCGACTGCAAAAGAGCTTGCGGAAGCTTTACGCGCGGCGGGCGCGGCGCATCACGAATATGAGCAGACCGTGCTCCGGGGCGTGCGCCACGAGGAGTGGGCTCCGTTTTACGCAGCCTACGTACTCGGAAGGCTCGGGGACTTCGCTCCGCCGAGCGATATGACCAAATGGCTCGCGGAAGCGCCGCTCACCCAAAATTGGGCGGAATCGGCAGCGGCTCATATACTTTCTGAAATCAGCCGCAGCCGCTAGGCCTGTGGCTCGAATCCTCCCCCGCTGCAAATTTCTTACGCTATACCCGACTCAAGTCATTCTTCTGCACCTTCAAATCGATTGACACGGAACCGGGCTTTATATTAGAATGATTCTTAACTAGAAGGGCAAACCATTTGAAAGAATGGGACGCAAAGTCACAGGCCTAAGGACATTCCGTTTAAGGCGGCTGGATTGCTATAGCGAATCTGAGTAAGTCGAACAACTGCACACACCTTCCCGGATTTACTCCATTTGCTTCCCGTCTCCGCAATAGTTCTGTCCTTCAAAAGATCCGTAGAGGAGGCAGGCAATGGCACGTAAGAGAAGCATTCCGAAGATGTCGGCAAAGGGGATGGGTGGGGTGGGGCTCGATTTTACCGCCCTGAAATTCAGTGCTGTGATCGGGGAGAAGAAGAACTACAACTTCCAGCCCGAAGTGACGGACTACGACCTGTGGCCGTTCTCGACCATCGAATGGGTAGCGGCGGAGGGGAAATACAGGGCGCGGGCGATAGTTCAGCATAGAACCACTCACGACATGGTCGCGTTTAATTCCTGGCATCAGGATTACGGCGACGCGGAGCGTCCCATCGATCTTTTAAGACACAGTCTTCAGGGAACCGCCGAGAGGCCGATATACAATATTTTCGGCGAGACGATCGAGGTCCACACCGCTGACATCGGAGGCGGGTCCGTGGTGAACGTCACCGAGGTGCTCGCGCTCATCTGGTCGATGACCGAAAGCTGAGGTGCGCGCGTCCGGATCAAATATGCGCGTTTTACGCAGGCGTTGTGTAATATCATCCGGGCACTACACGGAATTCCTGCATGCGAATCGGAAAAAGATTCTTTAACCTGTCCCCGCTCTAATGCTTATCGTTCAATTCGGGTGCTGGCTTCTCCCCGGATTGATTGGGGTCGTGGGCCGGTTCTTCCTGAACTATGACGAGACTATGGGCTTTGTCCACTTCGGAGTGGTCGTAATAAAAGTAGTCTAGAAGTCTTATGTCTATGTCCTCCCTCACCAAAATCACCTCCCCTGCCCGTATATATATATATGTACTTACATTTTAACACTTACGGACAGAGAAAGTAAGCGGTTTTTTATATTTAATTTACGTACGAGTCATCGGATCACTCCTAAAAAAGTTCTCGAGGGTCTGAAAAAAATCGATTAAACTGTCCTTTGTTCGCAAGCTCGTTCGTCGTATGAATATAACAACCTCGAATTATGGGAGAAATGTCATGCTTAAAACAATTCTAATCGTTGTGGCCGTCCTCATTTTGCTGTTTTTGGTTATCGTTGCAATTCAGCCTTCGGACTTTCGAATTACCCGAACTATAAATATTGCCGCGCCGGCGGATGTAGTATTTGAGCAGGTTAACGATCTGCATAAGATGGATGCATGGTCGCCCTGGCTTGAGCCCGATCCCTCGGTAAAGAAGACATACGAAGGCCCGTCGTCTGGAGAAGGGGCCGTATTCGCATGGGCTGGAAACAACCAGGTCGGCGAGGGACGCATGACGATCACCGAGAGTCATCCGTATGATTTGGTACGCATCAGATTGGATTTCATCAAACCTTTTGCAACCACCAACACGGCAGAGTTTACGTTCGAGCCTGAGGGCGATCATACTATCGTCACATGGAGTATGTTCGGTAAACAGCCGTTTATGGGAAAGGCAATTAGCCTCTTTATGGATATGGACAAAATGATCGGCGATAACTTCGAGAAAGGTTTGGCGAATATGAAGAACATAGCCGAAGGCGTGGCTAAGAATTAAGCCGCGATGGTGAATTTTATTGCAGGTACGGAATCGAAATCGCACGGAAAACAATCTAAATAAGTGGATACACGCATGAAGCTGCTCACTGAAACAAATACGGCACTTCTTAACGTCTCTTTGCTGCTCCTGCGGTTTACAGTCGGCATCATCCTCTTCCTGGCCGGCGCCGGGAAGGTCCTGGGATGGTTTGGCGGTATGGGGATCGAGGCCACGCTCGATATTTTCGTCTCGCAGATGGGAATCCATCCGATCCTCGCTTACCTGAGCTGCTATACCGAGTTCGTCGGCGGATTTTTGCTGATAGTAGGGCTGCTTACCCGCCCTGCCGCCTTCGCCATAATGATCAATATGCTCGTAGCGGGGATCGTCACGCTCCCGAAC
>CADEFK010000131.1 GCA_902826595.1 uncultured bacterium
TGCATGAACTGGGATACGCAAATCGCGCCGAATATCGACAGCGGAACCGCAAACAATAATGCGTATACGGCGCCTTTTAGCGTGCCGTAGGCTAAAGGCGTTAAACTGAACTTGGGTTCGAAATCGTCGGTCCCTCCGGTCGACTGCCAAACGTACTCGGGCTTGCTGTATCCCTCGTACCAGACCTTTTCGAAAAGGGTCTTGAAGCTCGTCTCCGGGTGAGGGTTGTCGACGTCCCAGTCGTAAAGCTTGCCGTTCCCGTCAACCGCAATTATCCCGTCCGCCTTGGGCGGATAAATAAGGTTCTCGACCCGGGGCCCGTCTGTTTTGAAGGACGCCAATTTCTGTTCGGACGTCGCATGATAGAGGTTAATATTGCCGCCGTTGTCTGATGCAATAAAACTGCGGTCCCTCGCCGAGGGGAGTATGTCGACCACCGGAAGCTCGAGAGGAGGAAGCTCGTGGATCCTTTTCAGGGCTTTGCTCTTCTGTGCATCGGGCTCCGACACTTCGAACCATACGGACACATCGCCCGCACCGTCCCCGACGATAAGCGAACGGTCTCCCAGCATGTAGGCAAGCGCAGTTACAGGGGTGTTGGAATTGGGAGCGGCGTTTATCACGTCTAGGAGCACGGGGTTATCCTTGTTTCTGACGTCCCAGTGGTACAGCTTCCCGTTGCCGGTTCCGGCGTAGAGGTTCCAGAGGAAGCTGTCAAGCTCAAGGGCGGTAACTTTGCTTCCCTCGAGGTTCCCGGTGAGGTTATGCGTGATTTGCCTCTTTTCTCCCCCCCCGAGTAATGACGCCGTTTCGACCGATGCCGTCAGCAACAGCTCACCGCCGGATGTATATGCCGCCCCTGCTCTCTCGCCGTCTTCATTTTCTTCAAAAGCGATTATCTCGAGAGGAGAGGCGCCGAAATTCAAAGGGTCTTCTTCATTCACTGACGGGGTTATAATTCTCTTATCGCCGACGAAGGACATCGTATAGCTCAATCGGACGGGAAGTATATTGCCGTTCTCCGTTCCGAAGCTGTAGAGCTCGTTGTTATCCGAAACGTAGCTCGAAACTATTTTTGTATCTTCGAGGCCCGGAAGCTGCACCTTCTTGATCGTGCTGCCGTCCTTGAGAGACAGGAAATTGACGGCCCCGCCGTTCGTAACTATGAAGCCTATTTCCTTATATTGCTCGGTCCCCGCCGCCATGAACGGGAACTGGCTCTCGTTCGGACTGTCGAGTGAATATGACGCAAGCTCCGGGGATTCCTTCAGGATAAAGCTGCTTGCCAGCTCCGATTTTACACCCTGCCATAGTGGGACGGTCTCGAGCCCGATGAATACGAGGATAGCTATGATACAGAGGATTATCCCCACCCCGCCGATCGTGACTATCACTGTCGCTATACGGTCGACAAGTTTCCTCCGCTTAACCCCGGAGGAAACTTGTCTAAATTCTTTCAGCTTAACTTGAGGCGTCATAAATCGTCCAGTTGAGACCGTATTTAGTATTTACCGATAACAATCAATTAGTGATAACCTTCATCTGTTCAGAGTCAACCGTTGCAGGGAGCGGCATGTAACCGTCTTTGATTACAACCTGCTGTCCCTCCATGCTGAGGACGTATTTTAAGAACTCCAGACGGAGCGGATCGAGCGCCTCGTTCGGTTTCTTGTTGACATAGAGATAGAGGTATCTACCGAGAGGATAGGTTCCGCTTACGATATTATCAAGAGTAGGTTCCGCGCAGTCCCCGGGCTTCTTGCCGAGCTTGAGCGCCTTGACGCCCGACGTCACGTATCCGATCCCGCTGTAGCCGATAGCGCCCTTGTCTTCGGTAACGCCCTGAACGACCGAGGCAGAGCCGGGCTGTTCCTTAACGGCGTCTTTGTAATCACCTTTGCAGAGCGCGTGCTCTTTAAAAAATCCGTACGTCCCGGAGGCGGAGTTTCTGCCGTAAAGGCTCATCGGCACGTTCGCCCAGTCGCCGGTCAGCCCTACCTGACCCCAGGTCATGATGTCCTCAGTACCTCCGCACGCTCTGTTCTTGGAGAAGATCGCATCCACCTGCTCCATGGTCAGGCACTCTAACGGGTTGTTTTTGTTAACGAATACGGCCAGGGCGTCGATCGAAGTCGCAACCTCGGTAGGCTTGTATCCGAACTTTTTCTCGAATTCGTCAATTTCTTTCTCTTTGATCGGGCGGGACATGGGTCCGAACTGGGCTGTCCCTTCGATGAGCGCCGGAGGGGCGGTGCTTGAGCCTTTGCCCTCGATCTGGCATTTGACGTTGGGGTAATTCTTCGTGAAGCCCTCACACCAGAGGGTCATAAGGTTGTTCATCGTGTCCGAGCCTATGCTGTTAATGTTACCGGAAACCCCGCTCGTCTTGGAATACGAGGGTATAGCCGGATCGACCTGCAATTGCTCAGCTGCGGTCGCTATATTTACAGCCATCGTTAATACAAGTACAGCAAAGCTGGCTATTAAGCTGCCTTTGAGAAGTCCTCTCTTACTCATTTTAATACCTCCTTACTGGTTTTAATCTGGCATGGATTAAAACCGAGGTTTGTTAAGAAAATATTAAGAGAACATTAAACCCTAGTTAACGGTCTCCTATAATTACTGAATTATTGCAAATAACATTTTAATTCCACGTCTGCCGGCTTAATTATTGTACCTTGCCTCGAAGCGCGGGGCCGGGTCAGGGGACCCGGGCGTTTGTCCGCTCACGTTCGGATAATTCTCTCCGAGGTGCGGGCGGGAGCCCGGTTAACTGGAGATTAACAGCCGGTTCATCCGTTCTTCATTATCCCGGATTATCATGTTGAGTGTTTTAGTGTATGGCCGGGCAATCGTGTCCCGGCGGATTCCTTAAAAACCGGATTAGACGCGAGGCAGATTAATCGAAATGGAGATAAGATCGGTACATCAGATAGCCAAGAGAGAGTGGGAAAACATATCGGTGTCGCTCGAGCTTTGCGGAAATATAGGCAAGTTCGATCTCGTCCGCTACATCGAGAGGGAGCCCCAGCTTATACGTAATCTCATAGGGATGGAAAAAAAGATTCCCGAGCACGATTACCTCACGAGGGAAGCCGCCTACGTATTCACGGAATTAGGGAGGGAAGCCGGAGAGAGGCTCGGACTTACACCGGAGCTCGCCAAGGCATTCGGGGGCGGCTACAGCTGGGTGAGGACCGGGTGGTTCGATCTCATCAATCTGGAGTTCGACGATCTTGAAATTATGGAAGACCACCTTACGCGAAAGATTTTCTTCTTCAGGCTGTTTTTCCCCCTAAAGGAGGATTTCGGCTGGGTTTTTGATTCCCCGGACGTTATCTCGGGTATGAAATCAATTTACGAAAGGTTCACGTCCTGGCAGACTGATCCGGTCGGTTACGATAATGACCTGGAGCGCTACAAGAAGGAGATTGAGCCCATAAGGGAAGGCCTCGCATCCGCACTCGATATAGAGTCCGGCCGCTGTTAGGTCTCGACCGTCGCCGGGCAGCCCCGCCCGGCGAGAAATTCCGGTTCCGAAATTTAATATTCCGAGTATAATTTTATCAAGCATTACGAATTTTTTTTGCGAGGACCGTATATGCGCACGTATATCGCTTTGACTGCCGTGCTCTTCGTTTCGCTTTTGGTAACCGCCTGCAGCTGCGGCATCGGTTAAGCGGCCGGAGCGGAAGCGGGGACAAAAGCCGGTTTATCGACAGACGGACCGGACTTCTCCCGGTAATGCGGAAGCGGAACCGGGGGTTTCTCGCACGGCTGAGACGCTTCTCTGGATTAATTATGTTGCGCGCCCGGTTTTAATTGTATAATTCCTTCCGGGCGTTAAATTCACTAGAAGAGGATATTGGAATGCGCTTATACCTTACTTTATTTTCGATTATTCTCGTTACCCTTCTCGTTACTGCCTGTCACTGTGACATAGGTTAAGGGGCATAGGTGAAGAGCTCTGATTAAAAAAATCTGATATTATCCCGTACATATGGTTCTGATAATTATGGGCGTGGCGGGAGCCGGAAAGACGACTATAGGGAAGCTACTCGCGGAAAAACTTAAATGGAAGTTCTATGACGCCGACGACTTCCACCCGAAGGAGAATATAGAGAGGATTAATAACGGCATACCGCTGACGGATGAGGACAGGCTGCCCTGGCTCCTGGCGATACGCGATTTTATAGGGCGGCTGAAAGCCCCGGCCGTAATTGCCTGCTCCGCTCTCAAGGAGGCATACAGGCAGATGCTCGAAGAGGGCGGGGGCGATATACGTTTTGTTTATCTCGCAGGAAGCCCGGACTTAATAAAGGACAGGTTAATGGAGAGAAAGGGGCATTTCGCGGGTGCAAGCATCCTCGAAAGCCAGCTCGGCGCGCTCGAGGAGCCCGAGGACGCGCTCAGGGTGGATATAGGGCGGGACCCGGAATCGATCGCGGAGGATATTATCCGGAAACTCGATCTGAAAAGCACGATTAAATGACCGGGCTTACTTGGGGAACTTCCGTCTTGCGAGAGAGCTTCGCGATAGGAGTATTTTAAGTGATTCCGGATCCTTATTTTCGATCGCGGCTTCGAGCCTTTCGAGGGATTTTTTAAATCTCTTGATCGAGTTTAGGGTGTTCTCCCTGTTTACAATAAAGATATCGGCCCACATCCCGGGCGAGCTTGCGGCAACCCTTGTGAAGTCCCTCAAGCCCCCCCCCGCGAAATCGAGCAGGGTTTCCGAATCGGGCGCCGAGAGCATGGTATCGACCAGGGAATACGCGACTACATGAGGCAGATGACTCACGAAGCCGAAAATGCGGTCGTGCTCGCCGGGGTCCATTTCGTGGATCTCCGCTCCCGCCGATTTCCATAATGAGGCGACCTTGCTGACCGCTTTCGGATCGGATTTCGGGGTGGGGGTAATGATGAACCGTTTGCCCTTGAAGAGACCCGGGTCTCCCGACCTCACGCCCGAATTCTCGGTGCCTGCTATCGGGTGGCCCCCGACGAAGCGGAGATGAGCGGGGAGTACCTTTTCTATATCTCTCACGATCCGGCCCTTCACGCTCCCGACGTCCGTAATCACGGCCCCCTTTCCGGCGAGAGGTATAATTGCCTTCGCGGTCTTGACGATCTCCCCGACGTTGGTCGCTATCACTATTATGCCCGCATCGGAAATACCCCTGCTGAGGTCTGTATGCCCTTCGTCGATTATCTGCTTCCTGAGGGCGTATTCTATAGTCTCCTCATCAGTATCGACCCCAAAGACATTTCTTACCTGCTTTGACCGTTTGAGAGCCCAAGCAAGGGAGCCGCCTATGAGGCCGAGGCCGACGATCGCGATCTTTTTGAATTCCTTATCCTTCATTTGCCGGCGACCTTATTCATTGCTTTTACAAACCTCTCGTTCTCTTCCGGAAGCCCGACCGTTACGCGGAGGTGTGTTTTAAGCCCGTAGCCCCCGACGGGCCTCACTATCACCCCTTCCCTCAAGAGCGCGTTATATAGGGGCATGGGGTCTTTTTCCAGGTCTATTAGTATGAAGTTCGTATATGTGGGCGTGTGATTGATGCGGAGCTTGCCGAGCTGGTCTCTCAGATACCTGAGTCCCTCTCTGTTCACGTCTCTCGACCTCTTGACGTGCTCGTGGTCATCGAGCGCGGCGAGCGCGGCCTCCTGCGCGACGGAGCTCGTATTAAAAGGATGCCTCGCCCTCTGCATGGCCGATATCAGCTCCGGGTCGCTGACCCCGTAGCCGAGCCTCAGACCCGCAAGGCCGTATATTTTGGAGAATGTCCTCACAGTCAGGATGGATTTGTGCCTGTTTTGATATAACAGGGTATCCGGGTAGTCAGGGTCTTCCACGTACTCGAAGTAGGCTTCGTCTATCACTACTAGCACGTCCCCGCCGACGTTGGCCAGAAACCACTCCATCTCCTCCCTTTTTACCATCGTTCCGGTCGGATTATTGGGGTTGGCGATGAACACCACCCTCGTCCGGGGCGTGATGCGCGAGTACATGTCTCTCAGGTTGTGTTTGTAGTCGGGCATCGGTGAGATCACGGCTTTCGCGCCGACCGCCTGTGTGACTATCGGATATACGATGAACGCGAACTCGCCCATTACGGCTTCGTCCCCCGGGGATAAAAACGCCCTGGCCGCTATATCCAGCACGTCGTTCGAGCCGTTACCGAATATAAGCCTCTCGGGTGCCGTGTTCAGGACTCGGGCGAGCTTGTGCTTAAGGTAAAACGCGTCCCCGTCGGGATAGCGGTGAATGTTGCCGAGCGCCTTTCCGGCCGCCTTCAGCGCCAGCGGCGAGGGGCCGACCGGGTTTTCGTTAGACGCGATCTTTATAGCGCCCGTGATGCCGAGCTCCCTTTCGAGCTCCTCGACGGGCTTTCCGGGGATATAAGGTATCAGGTCCCTTACAAATGGATTGGGTTTTATCAATTCGGTCCCCTCGGGAACTGTAGTCTCGGGCGGCGGACTTTTAAGACGATTTATTCAACTGCCCGCTTTTTCTAATAAAAGGAATTAATCTATCACCTGCTCCC
>CADEFK010000132.1 GCA_902826595.1 uncultured bacterium
TAATAAGAATTAAAGAGGTACGCGTATTGCGGGCTCGGAGACTTGTATCCTTTAACGGCTTTGGATAGTACGAACGTCTCGAAGAACCAGCTCGTATGTGCGAGGTGCCATTTGGTGGGGCTGACGTCAGGCATGGACTGTATGACGTAGTCCTCAATTTCTAAGGGTTCGGCAAGCGTGTGTGACCATCCCCTGACCGTTTTAAAGCTTTTTGTTGAAAATTCCCTTGATTCATGACCGGGTTCTCTATGATCGCGATTGCCTTTAAGATGATTGTTTTCTCGGGATTTAGCCTTGGCTTCCATTTGTTTCTCCCGGAATTTCCCCCCTTCGGATCATTACGGAAAGGGGAGTATTTACTAAGTTTAAGGTCCAACGTCAGTATCTACAAATAGTTAGTTTACCGAATCTTGAGTTTATTCAAAGCTTGAAATTATTAATGGTGCGTTAATGGCCCCTGAAAATATACAGGGCTGAAAAGTTGTCAGGATACTATGCGGTTTTTTTTACAGCATGACTCCCCGTGCCCGAAAGACGGAATCAGCTCCCTCTAACTTCCTTCAATTTCCTGATCAGCTCTTTAATTTCCTCGGATTTGACCTTCATGCTGACCCTGTTTACGACGAGCCTGGCTGAGATCTCCGCAATGGTTTCGAACTCGATAAGGTTATTCTTCTTGAGCGTTTCCCCGGTCGCCGTGAGGTCCACTATGACGTCGGAGAGACCGACTATGGGGGCGAGCTCAACGGAGCCGTAGAGCTTTACGATCTCGGCCCCGACGCCTTTTGCAGAGAAGTGCTCGTGGGCGATCCTGGGATACTTGGTCGCTATTCTAAGCGACCCGGCCGATGAGTACTCGAAGCCTTTGGGTGCAGCCACGACCAGTTTACATTTCCCGATCGCCAGGTCGAGCGGCTCGTACAGATAGTGCTTTTCCTCCATTAGCGTATCCACGCCGACTACTCCGCAATCGGCGGCGCCGTATTCGACGTAGGGCGGTATATCGGTCGGTCGTATGATCAGTATCTTAAATTTAAGGGACGGGTATTCGAAAATAAGCTTCCTCGAGTCCTTCAATATGTTGTCGACGGGGTAGCCCGCTCTTTTCAGAAGCTTCACTTCTTCGTCGAGCAGTCTTCCCCTCGCGATCGCGAGCGTTATCATTCTTTCTCCCTCCAGATGCTGGCTCCTAAAGTTTCGAGTTTGCTGTCAAGTTTGTCGTAGCCCCTGTCGAGGTGATAGACCCTCGATATCTCCGTTTTTCCTAACGCGGCGAGTCCCGCCAGGACCAGGGAGGCGCTCGCCCTGAGGTCGCTCGCCATAGTCGGCGCGCCGCTAAGGTGCTTGACTCCCCTTACGACCGCGCTGTTTCCGACGAGCTTGATGTCGGCGCCCATCCGTCTGAGTTCTCCCGCATGGAGGAACCGCTGAGGGAATATCGTCTCGGTAAGCACGCTTAGCCCGTCAGCCGTGCTCATCAGGGTCATCATCTGCGCCTGCATGTCGGTCGGGAAGCCGGGGTAGGGCAGTGTAGTGATGTCCGTGCTTTTTAATTCCCCGTTCGACTTCACCCTGATCCCGTCTTTCTCGCGGGTTATCTGTGCGCCGATTTCAATCAGCTTACCGATCAGGGCGCCCATGTTCTCGAAGCGGGAGTTCCTGATCAGGAGGTCCCCTTTCGTCAGGACCGAGGCTATCATGTATGTCCCGGCCTCTATCCTGTCGGGCATCACCTCGTAGCCGGTGAGGGGAGAGAGCTTCTTTACCCCTCTTATTGTTATTATGTCGGTCCCTATGCCGGTGATGTCGGCGCCCATTTTGTTGAGCGCGGTCACGAGGTCGGTGACTTCGGGCTCGCATGCGGCGTTAAGGAGTACCGTTTCCCCTTCCGCAAGCACGGAGGAAAGAATAAGGTTCTCGGTCCCGGTCACAGTCGAAACGTCAAACGGTATTATTCCGCCCGTGAGCCTGGGCGCGCTCGTTTCGACATAACCTTCCTCGATCTCTATTTTCGAGCCTAGTATGGAGAGCCCCTTCAGATGCTGGTCTATCGGCCGCTCCCCTATGGCGCAGCCGCCCGGGAGCGAAACGCGGGCTTTCCCGAACCTGGCGGTGAGCGGGCCCAGGACCAGTACGGACGCCCGCATTGTCTTAACGAGGTCGTATGGGGCTTCCCAGTTGTTTAAGCCCGATGAGTCTATCGTGAGGGTGCCGCTGTCGTATTCCACTTCGGCTCCGAGTATCTGGAGCAGCTTCGCCATTGTCCTCACGTCGGCGAGGTCGGGGACATTCGTGATTATGTTCTTTCCTTCAGACAGTATACAGGCGGCCATGAGAGGTAATACCGCGTTTTTGGCGCCGCTGACCTTGATCTCGCCTTCGAGCCTTTTTCCTCCCTCGACTACTATTTTTTCCATTGAGCCCTCACGACCCTCTCTATATCGTTTAAATCTTTTATAGAGGAAATCTCCGAAAAGCGTGCTTCTTCAAAAAGTTTTATAACATCGGACGATTGGCCCGCCCCTATTTCGAGCAGACACCACCCGCCGTTTTTAAGAATCCTTCCCGCGCCGGATATTATCCTGCTTATAAAATAAAGGCCGTCCTCTCCCCCGACGAGGGAAGAGCGAGGCTCGTAATCCCTCACGTCCGGCGGAAGAAGGGCGTACTCGTATTCCGCTATGTAAGGCGGGTTCGAGACCACCAGATCGAACGACTCGCTCCTAAACGGGTCGGTCAGGCTTCCCAGGACGAACAGTATCTCTTCCCTGGAACAGAGCCTCTCCGCATTAGACCGCGCCGTTGCGAGCGCCCCCCGTGAAATGTCGGAGGCGGCGACCCTCGATCCGGGCTTTTCGCACGCAAGCGTTACCGCTATGCATCCGCTCCCTGTTCCTGCGTCCAGCACCGCGGGGTTCGGGAGGTCCTTTATTAACCCGAGGGCTGCTTCTACAAGCAGCTCAGTCTCAGGCCTCGGTATCAGGACGTCTCTATTTACAGAGAACGTCCTCGAGTAAAATTCCTTTTCTCCCGTTATATAGGCGATTGGCTCGTTCTTGATCCTCCGTTCGAGGAGCCTGTAAAACTCCTCTACCTTGACATCATCGAGCTCCTTGCTGGGATTGGCGTATATCTCGGCGATATCCTTTATGGCGCTCGTCTTTGTAAGAAGGATGGATGTTTCGAGAGAGGGGTTCTCTATGAGGCTTCGCCTCATATTCTCCTTTCCCAACCGGTAGAGGTCTTTTAAGTGCATATCGTTAATCATTTACCTTCAGGAGCCTAAGAGTTTATACGTATAACGCATCTTTTCAAGGAAATTATACTATACTCGCGAATACATAATCCTTACTTTGCCGAAATTCGATTCCGGCAGCTTTAAGGCCGGGGCGTACGGGGGTCGGGCGCTTTCATGTTCTATTGAGGTTTAGACGGATTACAGGCGGGTATGCCGGGGGTTACGTCTTTTCAAGGGAGTGATGTTTGAGCGATTTCCCGCTTACGATATAGTAGGTGTCCTCGGCGATATTCGTGGCGAGGTCGGCGACCCTCTCGATTTCCCTGGCTATAAGGATAAGGTTGAGCGACCTGTCGATCGTCTGCGGGTCGCCGATCATGTAGGTGACGAGCTCCCTCACGATCTGCGGTTCAAGGGAGTCGACTTCGTCGTCTCTTTTGCATACCTCAACTGCAAGCTCCGCGTCTTTATTGACGAATGCATCCAGGCTTTCCTGAAGCATCTGTATGGCCTTGTCTGCCATCCTGGGGATGTCTATCAGGGGTTTTACAGGGGGCTTGTCGGCGAGGTAGATCGTTTTTTCCGCGATATTTACGGCGTGGTCCCCAATCCTCTCGAGGTCGTTGTTAATCTTCATTATCATGGAGACGGTTCTCAGGTCCTCGGCTTCCGGGTGGTAGAGCGCCAGTATCCTGATACACTGGTTATCTATGTCGATCTCCATCTCGTTTATCTTGGCGTCAGACTTTATTACCTCCTCGGCCATGATCATATTGTGGTCTTTTAACGCCTTTATGCTCTTGGCTATCATCTCTTCGACAGAGGTCGCCATCTCGAACAGCATTTTCTTCAATTTGCTGATTTCTTCTTCTAATCTGATCATTTAGTTATCGCAGGCTTTCAAGAGCCATGATTTGAGGGCGCGGGCTGATTCCCGGTAAACTCAGACTCTATCCAGCATTTTATCTCGTCCCTGACGGTTCTGAATCCGGCCATTATCTCATCGTCCCCGCCGCTCAAACCGGCGGGGTCCGGGAACCCCTTATGTAATTTTTTGCCTCCGCCTGTGAATACGGGGCACGTCTCGTTTGCCCGGTCGCATACCGTCACGACCGCGTCGAAAGGCATGCCGGCATACATATCGAGGTTCTTAGACGTGTAATGCGATATATCTATGCCGATCTCGTCCATTACCCGGACAGCATACGGGTTCACGCGGGACGGCTCAGTGCCCGCGCTGTACACATCGAACCTATCGCCTAATAGGTGCCTCAAAATGCCTTCCGCCATTTGCGACCGCGCGGAGTTATGTGTACAAACGAATAATACTTGTATTTTATCTTCATTAGGCATTTATTTCTCCCGATAAAGAAAAAATCCGGGGAGAGAAACCGATTGTCGGATGAAGGTCCGATATTAACCGAATTTTCCCGAAACGTAGTCTTCGGTCTGCTTGTATTTGGGTTTGAGGAATATCGTTTCCGTCGTATCGTACTCGATCAACTCACCCAGATACATGAAAGCGGTGTAGTCCGACACACGGGATGCCTGCTGCATGTTGTGCGTCACGATAACTATCGTGTATTTCGTCTTCAGCTCAGTAATTAGGTCTTCTATCTTACCGGTGGCTATCGGGTCGAGCGCGGAACAGGGCTCGTCCATCAGGAGAATTTCGGGCTCGACCGCTATGGCCCTCGCGATGCAGAGTCTCTGCATCTGGCCGCCCGAGAGGCCTAGTGCGCTTTCGTTGAGCCTGTCGTGAACCTCGTCCCAGAGCGCGGCGCCTTTAAGGCTCTTCTCCACTGTTTCGTCCAGAACGGATTTTCTGTTTTCACCCGCTATCCTGGCACCGTAGGCGACGTTTTCATATATGGATTTGGGGAACGGGTTTGATTTTTGAAAAACCATACCCACGTTCTTTCTGAGCTGGGTGATGTCCACGCTCGGGTCGTAGATATCCTCGCCGTCTATCAGTATCTCTCCCTCGACGCGCGCCGAGTCGACAAGGTCGTTAAGACGGTTAAAACAGCGGAGCAGCGTTGACTTGCCGCATCCCGAAGGCCCTATGAACGCCGTGGCCTTATTCTTCGGGATATCCATGTAAATGCTCTTTAAAGCTTGCTTTTCGCCATAATATAGATTAGCGCCGTTTACCTGTACTATAGGGTCGGGAACCTCGTACTTGCTCGATTTCGGGTTCCCGTGCACTTTGATCTGCTCGTTGATTCTGGTCTCTTGAGCTTCTATTACCGTTTCTGTATTCAATTCTATTTTAGCCTCCTGAACTATCCACCGCGGAGCAACATTTAATATAACATCTATTAGACTGCCGAGGTAGTATATTTTTTTCTCAACTGGTTCCTTATTATTATTGCAGTCAGGTTCAAGGCTACGACGATCAATATGAGGAGCATGGCAGTGGTGTATACCATGGGTTTCGCCGCTTCGACATTGGGCGACTGGAACCCTACGTCGTATATGTGAAATCCCAGGTGCATGAACTTCCTTTCAAGGTGCATATACGGGAAGTAACCGTCGATAGGGAGCTGCGGGGCTAGCTTTACGACCCCTGTTATCATAAGCGGGGCGACCTCTCCCGTGGCCCTCGCTATCGCCAGTATGAGACCCGTCAATATCGCGGGCATGGCGCTCGGTATTACGATTTTCCAGGTGGTCTCGAACTTGGTGGCTCCGAGCGCCAGCGACCCGTGCCTTATTTCCTTCGGCACCGCCGAGAGGCCTTCCTCGGTCGCTACGATCACCACGGGGACCGTAAGAAGCGCAAGCGTGAGAGACGCCCAGAGGATGCCGCCTGTCCCGTAAGTCGGGTTGGGCAGGGCTTCTCTGAAAAAGATGCCGTCCAACGTGCTTCCGAGGCCGTATATAAAAAAGCCCACCGCGAAAACGCCGAATACGATCGACGGAACCCCAGCCAGGTTGTTCACGCAGATCCTTACTATCCTTACGAGCACTCCCTGTTTTGCGTATTCACTCAGGTATAGAGCCGCCACGACCCCGAACGGCAAGACTACCACGCTCATAAGAAGCACCATCAACACTGTCCCGAATATCGCAGGGAATACGCCCCCTTCCGTATTAGCTTCTCTCGGTTCGGCCGATACGAACTCCCACATTTTCGACATGTAGAACGAGGCTTTCTGGAACCAGCTCATATCATTAGGTCTGTACGCTCGTA
>CADEFK010000133.1:0-2229 GCA_902826595.1 uncultured bacterium
TGATGACTACCCCGTTCGGCCCCGCATACGCCGACATATTACTCGAGCCGACTAACTTTCTTCCGTGCGAGGGCGGGCCGTTCGCCCTATGTTATTATTCCGGCCCCGATCCCGAGTCATGCGAGCTTATCGGAGACGGTACGTTCGCAAATTGCAAATGCTTCGAAATCGCGTACGGGAAATACTTCGTCGATATAAATGCGATACTCGATCTCGACGAATATCTTGAAACCGTCGATGCCTGCGGAGCCGACGGGAGCGGGTGTCAGGATACGAACTCGGCGCCCGTCTGCGAAACGATAAACAGCGGAAACTTTATTCCCGGTTCCGACGCCATATCCGTCTTCAGCTTCGACTGCGTCCCCGAAGAGGGTATAGGGGATACCAACTGTCCGCAGTCCCTATATGCCGGATGCATGACTGCCACCTGCCTCAGGACTGGAGAAGAGGGGATAGTCGAATGCACGTGCCCGACCTACGACGGCCCTTATCAGGTGGGACTCGACGATCAGGCCTGCCTGCTGGAGGACGATCACATTTGGTCAGCCGCATATAACCCTAATCTGACGGGCACAACCCCTGTCCCTCCGCCGAGAGGCTGTATTCCCGATGCTCCTGAATCGGTTGGAGGTTGTCCGCTGATCACCCCGGATATTCCGCCGCCACCGCCTGATGTGGACTGCGGCGAGGTATGCGAGGAATACAATAATTGTACAAGCTCCAATAATATTCAATCCGGGTACACCTGCGACGCCACATTGTGCACGTCGCGCTGTAACGACAGAAATCTCGTCGGCGAGGCGTGCTCGGGCCTGCAAGGCTGCGATATATCCGAGATAGCGAAGCTCGAGCAGGAGGTCGGATGCAGCTGCTGCGCGAGCCAGATTTGCGGCTGCGAAGCCAGCAATAAGACCGAGGAGGCGGTATTCACAATTAATGAGAGGCAGAGAAAATTGGGTATAACGCCCCAGTGCGACATTAACGGCACCCTGTGCGGGGAGAGGAAAAATAGCGGGGGCTCGAGCTGCGCTCTCGCCCCTCAGGGCGGCAGGGAAGGAGACTTTCACATTCTGCTGATTCTCCCGGCCCTGGCGTTTACAATAATGTTAAGGAGAACGTCGCGCCGTTGGCCGGCATTATGATCGGATAAACAGAGGGTAAATAATATGAGATATCTGTTCGTTACTCTCTCTCTCATGATCGCAATTGCCGCCGCGGTTATGTACTTAAGCGTTCGACCCGTTAAGTGCGGCGACTGCAATCAGGGGAAGAAATGCAACACTTCCTTCGACTGCGGGGAAATCGAGGTTTGCTACTGCCAGTCCAATCCCGAAGAAGAGGACGGCGAAGGGGTCTGTTATTTTGAATAGGCGCTAGAGGCGCGGTAGTGTAACCGGGTATCTCTTCTCACTGCCAGCCGTTTCTTCCGGATCTCACTTACACCCCTTTCTCCACTCTTCGAGGGCATTGTTGAATCCCCTGAGCGCCGGAGGGACGTCTATGCTCAATAACATTATGTCTACCGGGTCTATGTTCTGCTGATACGCGTCGAATGTATCCCCGCTGTCGTAAACGAGCGTGCTGCCTGACGCGTCGAACGGCTGTACCGTCCCGTCTCCGGGCCTGGCGTAGGCTGCGAAGGATTTCAGATTCTTAACGTCGTCCGCTTCTGACCCGGCTTTACCGCTGCCCGTGTTGCCGGACGTCAGCTGCAGCTGATCGCCCAGAACGGATTTGACTCCAGCCCTGTCCATCACGAGAATTACGAGCCCCCCGCCGCTTTCGTTGAACGAGTCGAGGTTCGTGATCTGGAAGAATATGGGGGGAGCCAGCTTCCCGGAATCCGCATGGCGGCACCCGAGGAGGCCGGTGCCCGCAAAATCGTCCCTGCCGGAAACCGGCTGGATAGACGGAATGACCAGATAACACTCGGCGCTGCATATAACATTTTGAGGAATGGAGGTCTCCGGCTCTCTCTTCGCATCAGCCGCAATTTCGTTGATAAGATTAGAGGAATTCTCGGATATGGTTTGAACGGGCGTTTTTACATTGAAGCCTTCCGTCTGTGCGTGTGATATTACTCCGGCATATATCGTGGATAAGGCAGCGGATATTATCAGTATTGCGGTATTCCTCATTGGCTCTGTCTCCGGGGATATGGGTTCTCAGAATTTAAGCGATTGATAATCCTATATGAGAAAAATTAAGGAACCGTTAAAGCAGTGTTAA
>CADEFK010000133.1:2329-6175 GCA_902826595.1 uncultured bacterium
CCCCCCGGGAGTTAAGAAGCGGGTCTCTGGGTCTTATATCAAATGATAGATGAGCATGAAGACATAGCGGAGGTTTTTAACCTTATCCCTCACTTCATGCGTGTCGCTCATAGTCCTTACCTGAAGCTCGAGGAAGCTGTTGTAGTGTCTGGCGACAATGCTGAATTCATTAAAGTCTACTCTAATGGGGTCATGGATCATCAGGGGGCGGACGTTCAGCCTGGCGCTCTCAATTATAATATCGTCTCCGTCTACGTGCGCATGGAACCAGCGCTCGGAATCGGGCAGGGGCAGCTCTATCCCCGTTCCGATTTTTGATCTCAGGAGCTCCCATTCTTCTTTTTTTGAATCGCTGAATTCAATCTTTCTATCGAATAGCACTATTCCGTACCTCCTTTATCGTTTTCCGATGTGTAGAGAGAATTTAACAGGTTTTTAAGGAATTACTACTAACCTATATCCCTTCTTCCGCTTCTTGGCCGCGTAAAGAACCGCCTGGGGGCACTAACGGTTACTCGTCATCCACTATCGGCGTGTCCTGGTTAACGACGGGGTCCGGCTCGTTTACGACGGCTTCGGGCTCTTCGATGGCGGGTCCGGGCTCGTCCTCGACTGCTTCGCTATCGCCGCCTCCGGACTCGTTTATCACATTCACGTCATCGTTAATTACCGGCTCATCGATGACCTCGGGCTCGGGGTCTATGATGTATGGCTCGGTCTGGTCGATAGGCGGATCCGGCTCTGTGATGACGCTGTCCGGTGAAAGAGCCGGGTCATCGATATCGCCGGGCCCCGGGGCCTGAGGCGTATCCGGCATAGGGGGCACCATGTCATCGTCGTCGTATTGTATTAGCGGTGTCTTCTTCGCGGAGGAAGCGACTGACGCATCGGCGGGGCCTGTGCTCGAGGTTAGGGCGGTAAAGCCGATTATAGCCAGGAACATTAATAGATGACTTGCCGATAACCATCTGTATTTATTGTCTTTCATGTTTTCTCTCCCATTTCACTATTCAGTTGTTATATTTACCTTTTGTAAAATTGTCAATAGGGCATTGCCATACAACTGATTCAAATCTTTCGCGTTCCGTTACAGTGTTGGGCCCGTCATTCCTAGCGTACGAGCGGCGCGGGGCGGTTGACGAGGGGCGCTGATTGACGTACCAGCGGCGCGGGGCGATTGACGAGGGGCGCTGATTGACGCACCAGGGGCGCGGGCTGATTTACGAGCGGGGCTGATTGACGCACCAGGGGCAGGGGTTGATTCACCAGAGGGGCCGGTTGTTCAACGAGCGGCGGGTTCTGATCGACGAGGGGGTAGGATTGCTCGACGAGCGGCGCCGGATGGTCGAGAAGGGGATCGGGCATATCTACGAGCGGCGCCGGATGGTCGACGAGAGGGTCGTCTTGTTCCACTAGAGGCCGCTGCTCGTCCGATAAAAATTCTTCCTCCTGAGGGCTATACTCATATAATTCTTCACCCTGATAATATTCGGATTCATCCCCATACGGATCGGGCTCAGTAATGTAAGGCTCGGTTTCGTCCGTAGCCTGGCCTTCGGGCGGAATAACAATGTCATTTTCGTCATATTGAATAAGAGGCCTTTCGGATCCTGCGGACAAGTCAGACCCGGTTGCCGGAATGTAGAATGCAGGTAGGGTAAGCAGGACTATCGCTGCAGCCTTGAGCATGGGATGAAAAATGGACGAGCCTCCTGATCCTTTTATAATATCCCTCATCACGAAGTATTATTTTTTCCGGGCTTATCGCAGAGCGAGTCATTCAGTCTCTGACTGGTGTCGCCGATAAGACCTGAATATCGCTTAAATCGTAATTCTGGCTGCCCGCACCCATAGTTTGTCCGCCCTTTAAATAGGTCATTTTGCTCTTCGGGGGCAGTGTGACCGGCAGCATCCCGGTAGATGTGGCTATTATACCGGCGGCAGGCGCTGAATATGAGGTATATATCAGATTGACACGTACGTCCTTGTACGTAACGTCGGCGGTGTTTTCAATCGTAACTGAGCTCAGTATTGCGACCCTCGCCGCCGTATAGAACGACCAGTCCGTTATTTTTATGTACCATTCGGGGTGCAGGACCTGGTTGCTGTCATAGCTGAATTTATCCGAATCGTTCGGGTTCTGGGCGTAAGACTCCATACCGATGAACGTGATCATCAAAGCAAATAGTAGATATCCCATCTTTTTCATATGATAAAGTTTAATCAATGTCGTTTATATATTCCACAACAATATATTCCGGGCATATAAATCAGCCCTCCATTGTTTACCGACACTGGGTTATAATGTACTGAATTCTACTCTATGAAGCGGAAACTCCTGTTACTATTGATACTTGCAGCTGCAGTCGTCGGGTGGGCTTTCCTTGCGTACGTGCTTCTAAATTACGACCTTGCAGAGAAATACTTCGGTAAGCCTTACAAGAGGCAGGCCCCCGATTTCAATCTGGTCGATCAGGACGGACGCCCCATATCCCTGAAAAGGTTCCGCGATAAGGTGGTCCTCATAGAATGGGGGTACACGAACTGCCCGGACGTATGTCCCGTAACCCTTTCGAAGCTCAACAAAGTGATGGAGGATCTGGGGGATAAAGCGGAAGACGTGCAGGTCTTGTTCATTACGGTCGACCCGGAGAGGGACACGGCAGACAGGCTAAAAACATACGTCCCATATTTCAATATGGGTTTTATAGGGGTGACGGGGCCGCCGGAGAAAATCGAAAAGGCCGCCGGGGATTACGGCGTAACAGTTGTAAAGCACCAGGAGGTCTACGGGAGGAGCGAGAAGGACCATTGGGACAGGTATCTCATGACCCACACGAACACCGTATTCCTTGTCGGCAGGGATGGTACATTACTGCTGACGTACCCTCATTATTTGCTCGAACCTGCAAACATCGCTTCCGACATTAAAAGGCTATTGCAGGAATAGTAAAAAATCCCTAAAATGTAGATAACCGGCTATTCGGACAGGAGGATGTATGCGAAATTATTCCAATGTTGCGGGTACTCTATTTATAATTTTCATTATTTCATTCTTGTCGATAAGCGGCTGTGAGAACAACAAGCATAAGCCTCTCGGAGAGACCTTCCGGAACCCTCCCATAATATCCAGCGTGGGGGGTGTGATCGACGAAGAATTCGATGTCCTGTTTTCTCAGAATGAGGTGAACGGTAAAGAATTCATGAGTCCCACTTATAACGGTCTCTACACTCCCCCTGTGCTGAGGGTAAATCCGGGGGACACGATCAGGCTCAGGGTGAACAACTTTATCGACCAGATGACCAACGTTCACTATCACGGCATGAACGTAAGCCCCTTAAGCCCTTCTGACGATATATTCATCATGATAACGCCCTCGGGAAGCTTCGACTACGAAGTCGAAATCCCCGAAGACCACCCTGAAGGTATGTTCTATTACCACGCTCACCTCTTCGGTCTCACGGAATATCAGATCATGAGCGGGCTTTCGGGGGGGCTCATCGTTAACGGGGTGCTCGCCCCGTTCCCTCAGCTCGAGGGAATCAAGGAGCAGATCATGTACCTGAAGGACGTGCAGATAATAGACGGCGTGGTTCCGCAGGGGGCTGATATAGATATCAGCGCGCCTACGAACCCTACGGTCAACGGACAGACGAACCCCGTGCTTACCATACGCCCCGGCGAGACGCAGTTCTGGCACATCGCCAACATCGGCGCCGACCATTACTATAACCTCGTGCTCGATGGCCACGAGTTCTATGAAATTGAAAGAGACGGGAACAGGCATAACCAGACCGTGGTAAAGGAAGAGGAGTTTATGCCGACCGCATCCCGTGTGGGAGTAC
>CADEFK010000134.1:0-2050 GCA_902826595.1 uncultured bacterium
CTTCTCCTCGTCGGAGAGCACCTCGTGCGCCTCCTGAACCTCTTTGAACTTCTCCTCGGCGTCCTTCTTGTCGGGGTTCAGGTCGGGGTGGTATTTACGGGCGAGGCCCCTGTAGGCTTTTTTTATCTCCTCTTTTGTCGCGTTCTTGGATACGCCAAGTATCTTGTAATAGTCTTTAACTGTCGATGCCATTTATGTTTAAGCGGGCCTGCCCCCGCCCGGGGTTAAGGGACAGCATATCCTGTGACTTATTTCGCGTCAATCGCTGTACATGTCATAAAACGCCCCGAAATTCCGGTTATTCATGTTCCGCCCTGCGTAATTAAAATTAGCCTCGATTCTCCCGGAGTCAACATTGCCACCCGGCGGACGGATCCATATCGTAAAGAATAATCATTCGCGGGACCGATTCAACAATATTGCAGGTGGCTTGTTGCGCTTGATAGGGTTAAGTGTTCTCGACTGACCGGAGCACTATGTCGGCAAGCTCCGTGAAGGCCCTGGCAGCCGTGCTCTCGGGTTTCGATATGACAACCGGCACACCCGAGTCGCCCCCTTTTCTTATCTCGGGGTCTATCGGAATCTCCCCCAGGAAAGGCACCTCGAACTTCTCGGCCATTCTCCTTCCGCCGCCCCTGCCGAAGATGTCTATATTCTCCCCTCCGGGGGCCTCCAGATAGCTCATGTTCTCGACTATTCCGATTATAGGGACGTTTAGCTTTCTGAACATCTGCACCCCGCGTCTCACGTCTATGAGCGCCACGTCTTGGGGGGTCGTGACGATCAGGCCGCCGCTCAAGGGAGCCGTCTGCACAAGCGAGAGTTGAGCGTCGCCCGTGCCCGGGGGGAGGTCGATGACGAGATAGTCCGTATCCGTCCACTCGACGTCCTCTATGAACTGCTTTATAGCGCCGTGCACCATCGGCCCCCGCCATATGACGGTTTCGTCCTCGCTTATTAGGAACCCGATAGACATGAGTTTCATGCCATACTTCTCAAGGGGGATTATTCTATTCTGCTCCGTAGCGTGCGGCCTGTCCTTCACGCCCAGCATTATAGGCAGGCTCGGCCCCCATATGTCGGCGTCCATGAGGCCGACCCCCTTCCTCTTCATCGCCATTGCCACGGCGAGGTTTACGGCGACTGTCGATTTGCCGACACCCCCCTTGCCGCTCGCCACGGCTATGTAGTGCTTTATCGCGGGGAGCTTCGACGGGGTTTCCGCTTTTGCCGGGCCGTGCCCCGGAGCTGACTTGGGCTCTCGTGCTCCTATTTGTATATCGACGCCTGAGACGCCCGGGGTCTCGAGCAGCGCGCTCCTCACGGACTCCCCTATCTCGGTTTCGAGCTTATGGTCCGGCTTCGGCAGGACGAGGGAAACCGATACGCGGCCCCCTTCGACCTTAACATCCTTTACTATCCCGAACGATACTATGTCTCTCGTGAATCCGGGGTATCTGACCTTCTTGAGGACGCTCCGGACCCCTTCCTGTGTGATTTCCATTGTGAGGATTTTTCTCCTTCGTAAACGGCGGCGTCTTATGCGATACCGAGTTTTTCTTTGGCGTGGTCAGACATCATGTCGGGGTTCCACGGCGGGTCCCATACGACCTCGATAAGCACGTTGTTGGCCCCTATTTCCTTCACTGCCGCCTCCGCCTGCTGCGCGATCATAGCGCCCATTCCGCAGCCGGGGGTCGTGAGGGACATCTTAACGCTCACGTTATTCCCCGAGGAGATCTTTACGTCGTATATGAGGCCCAGGTCGACGATGCTCACCGGAATCTCCGGGTCGTATACGCCCTGAAGCGCGTCGAAAACGTCCTCGTCCGTGAGCACGACGTCTTTATGCGCCGCGTCCGGTTTGTCGAATTTGGTCAGCGTGACGCCCTTATCCCCGGCGTCCGCCGGTTCGTCTTTCTTGATGCCTATGATTTTTTTGAATCCCATGTTCTGCCCCCCTGTGCGAGCTGATTAACTATAAGGATGTTAACATCCTTATGTAACTTATTATCGTACTGACTTTATTATACCGAATGAGACCGGTTCC
>CADEFK010000134.1:2150-6112 GCA_902826595.1 uncultured bacterium
TCCTTATGTAACTTATTATCGTACTGACTTTATTATACCGAATGAGACCGGTTCCCGGTAATGGCCGTCCCGGGCAGGGCAAGAATCTAACACCCGCCCTGACGAGGTGTCAAATTTACATTAACATTCTTTCATTCCCGAATGTCTTAATCGGGAATCTCGCTTTTTATCTTTCATTCTGAACTTGTTTCAGAATCTCGTTTTTAAATCCCCCTTAACCTGGTTTCAAATACCATGACACTTCGATTATGGTATTTCTTTGCTTTTAATCAACTCCGACCAATTCCTCCGATTTGTCGGAATTGTTCCCCTTTTCCAAAGGGGGAAAATGCTTTTCATTCCCTCCTTTCGTAAAGGAGTGTAAGGGTGGATTTAATTTTCAAGCCGTTTGCCCTGATCGCACACGCGGTGTGCACCCGAAAGTGCATCCCGTCACTCCAGATACGACCTCAGCATCCACGCCATCTTCTCGTGGGTTTCCATGAGCCCCGTTAGATAGTCGCTCGTCCCCATGTCGTTGTATTTCTCGTCGCAGGCCTTCAAGTCCTTCCTCAGCTTCTTTATTATGCTCTCGTGGTCGTGGAGTAGAGAGCGCACCATGTGCTGGGCGTCAGTCCCTTTGGTCGTGTCCTCTTCGAGGGTCTTGTTATCGAGCATCTCCTGCAGCGAGCCGAGCGCGTGTCTGCCTATGGTCCTCGCCCTCTCGGCGACGTCGTCCACGATCCCTTCGAGCGCGGTGTACTGCGCCTCGAAGAATTTGTGCAGGTCGTTAAACTGCATCCCCGTCACGTTCCAGTGGTAACCCCTCGTTTTCGTATACAGGACGTATTCGTCGGCTAAAACCCTGCTGAGTATCTTCACTACCTGAGCGCTTTGCTTTTCGTCTATTCCTATGTCCGTCATGATTTTCAAAAGCCTCCTTTTTGATCTCTTGATAATAACATAACTGAGTGATACTATTTATCAAGTGATAATTATTCTTATATGCTAAAATTATGCATTTACAAGCCAACAATTCACGGGTAAAATATAAAAATCGTGAAAGACAAAGCGTTTAAACTCGGAAAGTTGATGGAGAAGAGTAAAGAAAAGGGGCTCAAGCTCACCCCCCAGAGGATGGTCTTATTCCATATCCTCTCGGAAGACGACCGCCACATGACTGCGGACGAGATATATCAGAAGGCCAGGGCCGAGCACCCCATGCTCTCGCCCGCGACCGTTTACAGGAACATGGAGCAATTGGTCGAAGCGGGGCTCCTCTCGCACCTCGACTTGGGCGGGCCGTCCACGCGTTACGACACTAACCTCGACGATCACCACCACTTCGTCTGCGAGAAATGCGGGAAGGTCACGGACGTCTATATCAAGGACATCCGCTACGAGCTCGACCCGGAAAAGTCCGACCTCTCCGCCGTCCGCATCGATTCCCCGCAGCTCTACCTGCATGGCGTTTGCGCGGAGTGCGGGTGAAGCATGTATCGATCTACCCCTCAATATTATTGATAGATCTATAGGTCTAATGTATACAGTGGCTCGTAAGACTGGACTGAGAGAGTTTAATGAGTTACTATATTAAAGATTAATGTCTCGATAAACTTAATGGTGTCAAGCAAAAAGATTAATAATATTTTGCGTATATCTAGGTTGCTGATATGGCAGTTAAAAAAATAAAACCCATGAAATCATTTTGTCCTAAGTGTAAGCGTAACACTAACCATGAAGTCCTTGCAGAGAAAGAACTTTCGGGTGTAGCAGGTTATGATGAAATTACGTGGTGGGAGGCTTACCAAATTATACAGTGCAAGGGCTGTGATGAAGTATCTTTCCGAATTGAAGCGAGCAATACCGAAGACTATGACCCGAATACCGGAGATCTAGAGAAGCATGTATCAATTTTTCCAGACGCAACTAACGAGCGCGAGCCGATGGCTAATTTTAAATTATTGCCTCAAAGTGTTAGGACAATCTATCTGGAGGTCCTAAAGACTTTAGGGCAGGGAGCTCCTTTATTGGCGGCCATTGGTCTTCGTGTGTTAATTGAAGCTATTTGCATAGAACAAGGAATGACGTCTAAGAATCTCGAAAAAAAGATTGATGAGTTGGCCCATAACGGATTTCTCTCCACCAAAGAAGCAGAATTTTTACACAGGCATAGGTTTATGGGTAATATAGCCGCACATGAGATCAGTGCTCCGGAACCGCGTGCTTTAGTAGCGGCCGTGGATATAGCTGAGACTATTTTAAAGTCCATATATATATTACCTGAGCTGGCAGAAGAAATGACTCCAAGATCACGACGTAAGAAGTGAATATCATTAAAACAAAACCTAAGATATGTACGATTACGCATCTCGCCGTTCAGGCTGAAATTAGTTAACTCTTAAATGGGGGGCTTGTGGATTATTATACGCTGGTTGTTCAAACAATCTTGGCTGTAATTGTTGGCGCTATATCTGCTGTGTTAACAACGAAGCTGGCTTTAAGTAATGAACTCAAGAAAGAGAGAGTAAAGCGTATTAACGAAATCCTTGCGCTGCCTGTGACTGAGTTTATTAACCGTGTCTTAGAATTAGCGTCGCGTGCCTACTGGGATCACCTGGATGGTTTAGAAGTTTCGGTGAGTCTTGTAGCGATTCAAAGTCAAGATTCAGCGGCTACAGCTAGAATTCACGCTTTGGGCGACAAGGTTCTCGTGAATGAATTTGGCGAGTTTACTCGCCAGTTTGCCAATTTCAGGCACTCTCTTACGAATGACTCACTACATGATTCTTATAATGAAAAGCAAAAATTGGAAGAACTGGCTGGTAACCTTTTGCGGAAATTGCTTATTATCGTAGAGAAGTAATTGTCATGAATGATCCACATGTAGTTGCACTACAGTATAGAGTTCTAGAGACAAACTCATTCAAGTTTAAAGACCCACCCGATGTTTCAATTGACACACCTGACTTTCTGGGTCGTTTGTCAAAAAATATTCTGACACTAGAACCTAAAGAACACTTTGAATCCGAGGCTCAAATTCGTCCGCTAGCCGAGAAGTTTATTCGAGGATGGGAAATCAGTGTTGGACTCCATTATGGTAGGCCCGATTTCCGTTTCCGTTTTGAAGGCTCTCAAATTGTGGATAGGAGCCCTACACCAGGTAGGGCGGAAGTACATTCGACTGAACACTTGCATATGTCAGATACAGTGCATGTAGAAAACATTTATACTGCCATACCTAATCCACCGATTGAATTTCGGGTTGCCGATGAAGTGGAAGTGCTTTGGAATCGTTATTGCCGATATCTTGAAGATAAAGAGCCTCTTCCTGGCATGGCATATTCGTGTCTGACTTATCTTGAAAGAGATAAGGTTAGATCGGCAGCAGCCCAGCATTATGGCATTGAGCTTGATGTGCTCAATATGTTAGGCAAGCTAACTTCTACAAGAGGTGACAACTCGACCGCTCGAAAGTTTTCATCGGATACAACACCTCTGTCTAGTGGCGAAGAAACTTGGATCAAATCAGCTATAGTCAAGATAATAAATCATCTGGCCACTATTAAGCCTGGTCAGATTCTTAAGATGACTGATCTCCCACCATTGAATTGAGTCAAGCGAATCGCTATTGTAGTACCGATGATAAGATGGTGTAGTAAATAATAGGTATTATATAGGAACCATGCCAAAAGATTCAAAAAAAGTTTCCTCTAGAAAACCCGATGAGAAATATTATATAGAGCACATACAGAGAGGTGTCGAGGCTGCGCGTCGGGGAGAATTCGCGACGGAGGCCGAGGCCAAGGCCTTTTTCGATAAATATGGCAAGCCTTCGCGAAGCATTGGATCTTCCGCTACGAAGAAGCTCAAGAATGGCTGATCCAACCCTCATTTCCTACCCCTTATGCTTTATCAGGAAATCCATCGTCTTCTTGTTGAACTCTTCGACGTTCTCATAGAGCGCGGCGTGGGCGGAGATC